>JBARBI010000096.1:0-37081 GCA_049792875.1 Candidatus Sulfotelmatobacter sp. | reverse complement strand
GCCCCAGCCGGCGCAGACCTCAAGAGTTGGAAATACTAGATCGGGACGAGGTCAGGAAATAGTACGTCGGGACAAGATTTAGGAAACAATAGATCGGGACTACGTTTGGGAAAAAGACAAACTCCTGGCGCACCCGTGGAAGAGCGGCCCTTCCAGGGCCGCGTAGCAGATGCGGAAATCAGCGTGGGCTTTAGCCCCTGAGGGGCCCGGGACAGGAGATTCCTTCCTGTAACATAGAACGGTGACGACCCGGGCCCCCAAACTCAGCAAACGATCGACGCTCAACGTCCTTCGCGCCAAGCATCTGAGCGAATTCCCCTGGTTGGTGCACGGCTTCTCCACCCGCCCCGGCGGATCCTCACGCGCCTACGGCAAGGGCGATCTCAACCTGGGCTTCACCAAGGACGACTCATGCGCCGCGGTCGAACGGAACCGTGCTGCGTTTCTCCATGAACTTGGGGCGGTGACCAGCAAGCGTCGCGGCTCGCGCAATGCCACCGGTTCGCTCTGGCCGTTGATCACGCTGCGCCAGATTCACTCCGACATCATTCGCTGTGTGGATTCGATCCCGGCAGAGCCGCTCAGTGGAGATGGGATGATCACCGCAACTCCCGGCCTCCTGCTCGCGATCCAGACCGCCGACTGCCTGCCCGTGATTCTTGTGGACGCGAAGCGACATGTCGTAGGGGTATTTCATGCGGGCTGGCGTGGTACGGTCAAACGAATCGTGGAGAAGGGCATCGGCGAAATGCATCGCTGCTTCGGCAGCCGCCCGCGCGAGCTCAAGGCCGCGATCGGTCCGGGAATTCAAGGTTGCTGCTACGAGGTCGGCGAAGAGGTGCGCATCAAATTCGAATCGCAGTTCGCCTACGGCGCCCGCCTGTTCCGTGCAGTGAAAGACTCTGATCCCGTGCGCGAAAAGTATCCGCTTTTATTTCTAACCGCCCGCGCCCCCGGGCACAGCGAGCTCCCGGAGAAGATTTTTCTCGATTTGGCGGAGGCGAACCGGCAGCAGTTGCTGGCCGCGGGCGTACCGGCGACAAACATCGAAGCCTCGCCGCTATGCACGAACTGTCACACAGACGTGCTGTTCTCCTACCGAGCCGAGAGAGGCAAGACGGGGAGAATGATGGGAGTAGCCGGGATTCGGAAGTGATGTGCTGTATGTGGCACGGGGGCCCCCGCCCGCGCTGAACCTGGGTGGGAAAAATTCACGTCCGTATTTTTCTTGAAATCGTGTCCTTGGCTGGAAAGAGTCGTGACCCCTGAGCATCGAAGGCTCGCCTTGAAGAAGAGACTCGCAACCACACTCCTGTCAGCTCTCGCCCTTTCCGGCATTACAATCTCCGCTCAGGTCTCCCCCACCCAGATCGACGCCCTCTTCGCCTCATTGAAGTCCACCACCGGCCCCGGTGCGGCGGTCCTCGTCGTCCGCAACGGACAACCCGTCTCCCGCCGCGGATACGGCGTCACCGACCTGCGCACTCTCCATCCCATTAACGCGAAAACGAATTTCCGTCTGGCATCGCTCACCAAGCAGTTCACAGCCACCGCCATCATGCTGCTGGCGCACGACGGCAAACTTCACTACGACGACCATCTCACCGACTTCTTCCCTGAATTTCCCGCTTACGGCAAGCCCATCACCGTGCGCAACCTGCTCAACCACACCTCAGGTCTTCCCGATTACGAAGACATTCTGTTGGCCCAGCATCCCAACACGCCCGACGACCAGATTCCGCAGATTCACGACGCCGGCGTGTTGAAGTTGCTTGAACAGCAGACGGCCGCCAGATTTCCCGCCGGTACCCAATGGTCCTACAGCAACTCCGGCTACGTCGTGCTGGCGCAGATCGTGGAGAAAGTCTCGGGCATAAGTTTCGGACAGTTCTTGGAGGAAAGGATTTTCGTCCCCCTGAAGATGAACCACACACTGGCCTACGAAAAGGGAAAGAACGAGATATCGCACCGCGCCTACGGCCACATCCTGGGAAAAGGCGGATGGCGCGAGACCGACCAAAGTTCAACCTCGGCCACCCTTGGCGATGGAGGGGTCTACACCTCTCTCGAGGATCTGGCGAAATGGGATCGCGCCCTGCGCGGGCACACGCTGCTCAGCGAAGCCGAAATGCAGCCCGCTCTGACTCCAGTCCAGCCCACCGATGGCCCGGCCAAAGATTCCGACGGCAAGGCTGTAAGCTACGGCTTCGGCTGGCATCTCGAGCCCTACAAAGGCCACAAACGCATGTGGCATGCCGGTGAAACGATCGGCTTCCGGACCACGATCCAGCGTTTTCCCGACGACAACTTAAGCCTTATCGTGCTGGCCAACCGCTCGGACGTCAATGCTGAGCAACTCGCATTGAAGGTTGCGGACCTGTATCTGGGAACCATGCCCTAGAGCGGCTTTTCATTGCCGTCGCCCTGATATCTAGCCGTATATTGGCCTTGTCGAACTCTGCAAGTCGATTCCCGTCGATCGTTCCAGAACAGTCGGTGCTGGACCAACTGCACGAAAGGAGACACTGCATGAAATCGCAACCGAAAACGCTGGCCACAGCTCTGGCTCTTTGTCTGCTGGTGCTCGGCGCGTCCGCCAGCGCTGCGTCAAGCCGCTTCACACCCTCAGCGCCCGGCACATCCATGAAGCTCGATCAGGTCAACGCGGCAAAATGGGACAAAGCCTGGACGAATCTGGTCAACGACGCCGAGCAGACATTCGTGCCGTCCCTGCCGAGGTTGCTGGCGGTCGAGGTCGGACTGATTGTCGGAAATCCCGGCCCCACCGAAGATGAATTGACGCTGACCGTCACGGATTCGAAAGGACAAACTGTGGCAGCGGTTACACAAACAGTCCAAACCTCAGACTGCGATCACACGTTGTTTGTCATCTCAAAAGACGGAATCGATGTCATGCCCGGCGAGACTTACCGCCTGAAGTTGACCGGAGGAACTCTGTTCGGTTGGAAATATGTTGTCGGCGGATACAAAGAAGGCGCCGCGACCTTCAACGGAAAACCGCTCTTGCCGAAGGCCCGGAGTACGTTTCTGTTCCGGACATTCGGCGAAGACTGATACCCTCGCCCCGTATCCACGCCGTTCGAGGGCAGCCCTTACGCTGTTGGTGGCGCAGAAGTTGTTGGAGGCGCGGGAGTTGCTGCCGCCGCAGCCTCGTTCACCAGGTCTTTCAATTCCTTGCTCGGCTTGAAAAACGGAATCTTCTTCGCGGGAACCTCCACGCGCTCCCCGGTCTTGGGATTGCGGCCGACCCGGGGCTTACGCTGTCGGGTGCGGAAACTGCCAAAGCCGCGGATCTCGATCTTGTCTCCGGCACGCAGCGAGCGCACTACGCTGTCAAAAATGGTTTCCACGATCACTTCGCTGTCTTTCCGCGTAAGTTCAGCTAAACGCGAGACTTCGTCAATCAGATCGGCTTTGGTCATAACGCCCCTCTTCGTTCTTCCGGCGGTTTCGACTAGATTCCGCAAATCCCGGGCACATCGCCTGACGGGGATATTCTACCGCCCCGGCCCCGCGGTTGCATCCTCCATAACCTTCTCAAATTTCAGGGGTTGTACGCAAGTGGGAAGCTGGTGTCTCGAGTGTTCGATCACTTCCAGAGGTAGTAGAACCCCACCTGCTGCTCCAGCATTTTCTCCCGCCCCGGCAGGAACTGGGAAACATCACCGAGCAGAAGATCCATCAGAGTCTTGCGGTCCCGCTCCGGACGCACCAGCGTTGGCTCGCCCTTAATGCCCACCGACTTCGCCGTGTCGGCGACCACCGTTTCAAAGTCGCCCACGCTGTCGATCAGCTTCATGGTCATGGCCTGCTCGCCGGTCCATACCTTGCCGTTCGCGATGGACTTCACTTCTTCAAACTTCATGCCTCGCCCCTCGGCCACGGCCTGCACGAATTGGCCGAACATGTTGTCAATCAATGACTGCATATAGGCTTGTTCAGCAGGCGTGAGATCGCGCGCCGGGTTCCCGGTGTCTTTGAACTCGCCCGTCTTCAGCACGACATCCTTGAGCTTGGCCCACTTGAGCAGATCACCATAATTGACCCACTGTGCGATCACGCCGATCGACCCGACGATGCTGCCCTGGTCGGCGTAGATTTTGTCGGAAGCCGAGGCCACGTAGAACGCGCCGCTCGCGCCCACGGTCTCGATCGAGACCACGATGCGCTTCTTCTTCTCGCTGCGAATGCGCTTGACCTCGCGATAAATCTCCTCCGACGCCGCCACGCCGCCGCCCGGAGAATTCACGTGCAGGATGATGGCCTTGATCGAGGAGTCATCGGCGAACTTCTTGAGTTGGCCCACGACCGGCTGCGGCGACAGGATGACGCCCTCGAGATCGACCACGCCGATGCGATCGCCGAAACTTGTGATTCCGGCATCGGTGCCGCCCGCGTGCAGCGTGATGTACACCAGCGTAAACACGGCCAGCACGAAGAGGAAAAAAGCTCCTCCACCAATCAAAATCCAGAGCAGGGTGCGCGAGCGTCCTTCAGACATGGAGAAAGTTTAGCACTACTGGGATTAGGGGAACGACCGGGCCCGTCTCCTATACCGCGTCATCTGGACCAGAGCCGTTTTTCAGGCGGAGCGGAGGATCTTGCGCGCAGACCAAACCCCGCATGCGGGAGTCTAGTCTAGACTAGGGCGTCACTAGCTTCAGCGCGGCACGCTGCACGCCCACCTCAATCGGCGTGCGGCAGACGAACTCTCCATCGGCATAAACGTCAAGCGGATGTTCCGTCTCAACCCGCACGCGGCCGGCGTGGAAGTACTGGACTTCCCGGATGCTCAGATGGCGACCGAAATAGACGGTCGGAAACATGCAGAAAAGTTTGAAGGGACCGACGCTGCCGACAATGCAAACATCAAGCAGCCCGTCATCCATCTTCGCCCGAGGCGCGACCTTCATCCCGCCGCCATACACCGGAGTATTCGCAAACGCGGCAAGAATCGTAAGCTGATCGCTGCGAGCGCTCCAGGCTGCGTTGTCTTCCGCCGGAGTCAAGACCCTCATCGGCAGCGGCGCAAACGTGAAAATCGTCGGCGCCAAACTCAGCACGTACCCTCCGTGCCCCCGCAACCAGCGCGGCAGCCGATTCGCACGCTGTGACACTGCTCCATCGAGCCCCACGCCCGCCACGCAGCAGAAATACCTGGATGTAAGTGGCGCCGTACTGTGCGGCGCCACGCCCGCGCTCTCGAGTGGAGCAATCAATCCCAAATCAGTAGCGCGCAAATTGTTCGCGCCACCGCAGAATTTCTCCCACGCCGCAAGCGAATCCCGCACCCGCCGCAGTCCCAGCGCCCGCGCAAAATCATTCCCACTGCCTGCGGGCACGACCAGCACCGGCAACCCCAGACGCACCAATTGCCCCAGATGCCGATGCATCGTTCCATCTCCACCGAAGAGCAGGATCACGTCGGCCTGATCGTCTAACCCCGGCATGCCCACAAGCCAGTCGATGCTCTTGTTCGACTGGAAGGGCTTCAGTTTTTTCGGAGAACACCCCAACCCGAGGATGGCAGCCGCGCGCATTGGACGTGCAGAGAGTAACAGAGTCGAAAGCCCGCAGGGTCCAGATCAGGTTGTCCGGGTGGGCATGGCGGCTCGTCACCAGGACCCTCGGCGCGGTTCGACTATCGTAACCACGCGGCCCCTCCCCAAAACAACCGCCGGCTGGCATGATGATTACAGCCGCTTGTCTGGGGAGGTTCCACCGTGCATTTCTGCAGGCCAAAGCATGTGCTTTGCTGTCTTGCGCTTGGCCTGGTGCTGGTGGGCTGCGTTGGTGGCGGTTCGATGATCCAGAGCATCGCCCCCACTATCTCCACTCAGCCCTCGAGCCAGAGTGTTGCCGCCGGCCAGACAGCAACCTTTTCCGTTGTGGCGACCGGCACCACTCCTCTGACCTACCAGTGGCAGAAAGGGACGACATCAATCAGCGGCGCGACCTCCGCGAGTTATGCGACGGGGGCGACCACCTCCTCCGACAACGGAGCGCAATTCAAAGTCGTCGTCAGCAATTCGGCGGGAACCCTGACCAGCAATACGGCCACACTGACTGTGAGCGTAGCTCCGACCTCACCTTCAATCACGCAGCAGCCCTCGAACCAGACCGTTACTGTCGGGCAGTCAGCAACCTTTTCCGCTGTAGCGACTGGGACTGCCCCCCTGACCTACCAGTGGCAGAAGGGCACAACTCCGATCACGGGCGCGATCTCAGCCAGCTATACGACCCCCGCGACTGCCTCCGCCGATAACGGATCCCAATTCACAGTCGTCGTCAGCAATTCCGCGGGCAGCAAAACCAGCAACCCAGCCACGCTTACGGTGAATGCCGCGGTAGCCTCCACTGACGTACTGACTTACCACAACGACATTGCCCGCACCGGCCAGAATCTGAAGGAAACCATCCTCACCACCAGCAATGTCAACTCCGCGAAGTTCGGCAAACTCGGGCTCTATCCGGTCGATGGCCTGGTGGATGCACAGCCGCTCTACGCCTCAAACGTCGCTGTGCCGGGAAACGGCTCACACAACATACTGATCGCCGCTACGGAGCATGATTCGGTGTACGCCTTCGACGCCGACGCTGGGACCACGATCTGGCACACGTCGATGTTGAAGGCCGGAGAAGCGACGTCGGATAACCGAGCCTGCAGCCAGGTCACGCCCGAGATCGGCGTGACGTCGACCCCGGTCATTGATCGCACGCGCGGCGCGAATGGAGTTGTGTACGTGGTCGCCATGTCCAAGGATGGGTCGGGCAATTATCACCAGCGCCTTCACGCCCTCGATCTCGCGTTGGGTACGGAATTGTTCAGCGGACCGGCGGACGTTCAGGCGAAGTATCCCGGAACCGGCGACAACAGCGATGGCACCAACGTGATCTTCGATCCCGGGCAGTACAAGGAGCGCGCCGGGCTGCTGCTGATGAACGGCGTTCTCTACACTGGCTGGGCTTCCCATTGCGATATCCGGCCCTACACCGGATGGATCATCGCCTACAACCCCGCGACCTTGGCGCAGACGAGCGTCCTCAACGTGACTCCGAATGGCAACGAAGGCTCGATCTGGATGGCAGGCGCCGGGCTGGCCGCGGATAGCTCTGGGAACATCTACTTCCTCGACGCCAACGGCGACTTCGACACGAATCTGAACTCGAGCGGCTTTCCCAGCAATGGCGACTATGGCAACGCCTTTATCAAGCTCTCGACTTCCGGCGCTCTCGCCGTGGCGGACTATTTCGAGATGGATAATCAGGCGTCGGAGAACGGGAGCGACACCGACCTTGGCTCCGGCGGAGCCATGGTGTTGCCCGATCTCAGCGACGGAGCGGGCCACACCCTGCACCTGGCGGTCGGCGCTGGCAAGGACTCGAACCTCTACGTCGTGAACCGCGACTCCATGGGAAAGTTCAACCCGAATAACAACAACACCATTTATCAGGAACTCGCGGGAAGTTTGCCGGGTGGCGTCTTTGCCATGCCTGCCTACTTCAACAACACGGTGTATTACGGTTCGGTGGGAAACCCGATTCAGGCTTTCGCGATCACCAATGCGAAGCTGTCCACCAGCGCCACGGCGCATACCGCAACCAGTTTTGGTTATCCAGGCGCCACTCCCAGCATCTCGGCGAACGGCGCCAGCAACGGGATTGTCTGGGCGGTGGAGAACAGCGGCACTGCGGTGCTCCACGCCTACGATGCCGTCACATTGAACGAACTCTACAACAGCAACCAGGCCAGCGGCGGCCGCGATCATTTCGGCAGCGGCAACAAGTACATGACCCCTACGATCGTGAACGGCAAGGTGTTTGTAGGCACCCCGAACGCAGTGGCCGTGTTCGGCTTGCTACCGTGAAGTCTGCAGGAATGGGGGAAGAGTAATGTGGGAAAAAAATGTGGGAAGAGGCATGTAGGGACAGCCGCCCTCGGCCGTCCGCGGAGCGAAGCTCCGCCGCAGCGCCTCAGAACTCGGGGGGAGGAGCGAAAGGACTCACGAACGCTTTCTTCCAAAGCCATGGGTAATCGCGCCATTCCCTAGCCAAGCCTCGTCTGTCAGGATTGTCCAAAAGATACTCGATCTTGGCATCCAAACTTTCCGACGAGCGCAACACGTGATCGAACGACTCCGCCTGCCACACTCGTTCCTTTCTCCCCAAAGCCTTGTTGATCTCATGAGCCGAGGCGCCCTTGATCGCATCCATGATTTTCGCGAGCGACCAGACTTCCATGACGCCGAAATCGATGATAGGAGCAAAGACCAAATGAACAGGGTCCGGCATGACCACGGCCACCCGAAGATCAAACTTCTTTCTGTTGTCGTGAAGACAGCATTCGAGCACGATGGAGCGTGCAGGGGTAGGGAGTATCCAGCGATGATTAGTGCAAAAAGTCACAAAGTGCAGCCGGTCATCGATCTGAAGATGAGGCAGGTGCCTTCGATAAAAAGCCTGAAGCATAGAAGGTTTTTGTGGGGACAGCCGCCCTCGGCTGTCCCCGGAGCGCAGCGCCGCGGTTTCGATTCTGGTTCCACATAAGTCGGAGGTTGAAGATTTTCAAGAGAGATCGAAAGACATCGTTCCAAGTCGGGAATCCCTAGCTGGAGAGAAAGGCGACCTTCGCTCGCCCGGACAGCCGAAGGCGGCTGTCGCCACATAACCATTTTTATGTGCCGCTGTCTCCCTAGGAGAATTATTTAGCGGTCTCTCACTCGAAGATCAAAACTCTTTTCATCTTCTTTCCGAGGCGCACGACTTTTTCGACATCCAGGAGGGCCGTCATCACCATCTGGTTGACTATTTTGTCATTGATGCGAACAACGTTCTCTTTAATCTTGCGCGAAGCTTCAGTTCCGGAAGTAGCTAGTCCGGCTTCCACCAAGATCTTGTTGAACCATACGAGCCGGATCCGCGGATGTTTTGGATCATCGAGAGGGAAGTACGAGGCTTCGTCAGCCAACTCTCGAGAGTTCGCAGCGTTGACTTTTTCCAAGGGGATCCTAACGAGCTCTACCGAACTCGGCACTTCATCTTTCTGGAACTGTTTCGCCCAATCGTCCGCCGCCTTCGCGGCCGCCTCGACGGAATGAAAGTCCGCCACAATCCTCCGCGCCAGCTCTTTCTTCGCCGCCATCGGATGCGTCTCGCACTTCATCTTCTCGATGTCCGCGACCTGCACATCGGTCAGCAGTTCGTAGTACCGCCACATCATCTCGTCGGAGATGCTCATCACCTTGCCGTACATTTCGAGCGGGGCCTCGTGAATGCCGATCGCGTTGCCCAGCGACTTCGACATCTTCTGCACGCCATCGAGGCCCTCGAGAATCGGCGTCGTCAGCACCACCTGCGACTCCTGCCCGTAGGCGCGCTGCAGTTCGCGGCCCACCAGCAGGTTGAACTTCTGGTCGGTGCCGCCCAGTTCCACATCGGCTTCGAGCGCCACCGAGTCATATCCCTGCACCAGCGGGTAGAGCAGTTCGTGCACGGAGATCGGCTTCTCTTCGTGAAAGCGCTTGTGAAAGTCCTCTCGCTCGAGCAACTGCGACACCGTGTACTTGGCCATCAGGCGCACGAAATCGTCAGAGCTGAACTGGCCCATCCAGCGCCGGTTGAAGTCGATCACAGTTCTTTGTGGATCGAGAATCTTGAATACCTGCGCTTTATACGTTTCCGCATTCTGCTCAATCTGTTCGCGGCTGAGCGGGGGGCGGGTGACGGATCGCCCCGTCGGGTCACCGATCATGCCGGTGAAGTCGCCAATCAAAAAAACAGCCGTGTGCCCCAGATCCTGAAAATGTTTGAGCTTGCGCAGCACAACCGTATGCCCGAGGTGCAGATCGGGAGCGGTCGGATCCATCCCCAGCTTCACGCGAAGCGGCTTGCCCGTGGTACGCGATTTCTCCAGCTTGGCGCGGAGTTCGGCCTCGCGGATGATTTCCGCGGAGCCCTTCTTCAGATAGGTAAGCTGTTCCTCGACGGGTGCGAAGTTCGGCATGAGAAAGGACATTATAAGGAATGCCGCGCAAAAGTCGGAATCGGGACGCTAGAATGTTGGACTGCTGAATCGGGCTACTAAAGGATGTTCCGGCAAAAACCGCCGCTCAGGATGACAACGGGGATGGATTCCGATGAATGTGCACATCCGAAAAGCATCTGCTGCTGACGTTCCACGGTTGCACGTGGTGATTGAAGCCTCTGTGCGGGGACTGCAGGCCGAAGACTACTCTTCCTCCCAGATCGAAGGCGCGCTGAACAGCGTGTACGGCGTGGACAGCCAGCTCATTGCGGACGGAACGTATCTGGTCGCGGAGGATGTGTCGGAAGCAGGTAATAAAATCGTTGCCTGTGGCG
This sequence comes from Candidatus Sulfotelmatobacter sp., assembly GCA_049792875.1. Classification (GTDB taxonomy): domain Bacteria; phylum Acidobacteriota; class Terriglobia; order Terriglobales; family Acidobacteriaceae; genus Sulfotelmatobacter. Next base: position 26,701 of record JBARBI010000096.1, on the reverse strand, counting down.
GCTGGAGCAAACGCAAGACCCTCTACGGAGGCGATCAGTACGCCGGTCGGGAAGATTCCTTGCTTGATCCCGCCCGCGATGCCGCCAAGATCCGCGCTTTCTTCGTGCATCCCGAGTGGGCGCGCCGCGGCATCGGGACCATGATCCTCCAAGCCTGTGAAGCCGCCGCCAGGGCAAAGGGTTTCACTCGATTGGAGATGGGAGCAACCTTGAGTGGAGTCGCATTCTACAAAGCACAAGGGTACGTGGAAGTTGAGAACCAGGCGGTCCCGCTGGGCAACGGGGAGGCACTGCCAATCGTGAAGATGACAAAAGAAATCGCGCATGACTAATGGCTTGTGCAGCGCATAGAACGGCCCGGTTAGTCCATCGGAGCAACCACGCCGAACCCTCAAGGCATCGCAACGTAAAGAAACTCGGAGACAGGAGGCCGATTCATGCACCGATCGAACCAAGCTCTGGCTGTCACTTTGGCAGTAGCATTTGCCAACGCTCTCACTGCCGCGCAGGGCCCTGCGGCACAGTCTGCTCCAGTCGAATACAAGCTGGACAGTCGTGGCGTTACGCCAGCGGCGATGGCTCAACCATCACGGTGTTGAAGGTGGAGGATCTGCCGAAGATCGGCCTCCGACTCGCCAAAACTACCTAGACGAAGGTGCTGGTATCTAACTATGCCTGCCTGAACCGCCGACCCATGACCTTGAACTTCCCACCTAGCACAACTCTGATCGCTTCTGTATAAGCTGCATGCTCCTGCTCGAGGATGCGTGCTGCCAAAGTGTGCTCGTCATCGCCATCGAGCACAGCCACCGTTTTCTGCACAATGATGGCCCCATGATCGAGTTCTTCATCTACGAAATGCACGGTGCACCCGGAAACTTTTACTCCATAGGCGAAGGCCTGCTCCTGCGCCTCCAGTCCGGGAAACGCCGGCAACAGCGACGGATGAATATTCAGAATTCGGTGCGGAAACTGCTGCACGAACCAGGGCAATAGCAGTCGCATATAGCCGGCCAGGCAGACCAGATCGACCCCATGCTGTTTCAGAGCGGCTGCCACTTCTCGGTCGTGTTCCTCCCGCGTCCGGCCCTTGGAAGGAATCACCAGCGCATTCAGCCCGCGCTGACGGGCAGTCGCAATCCCCGGCGCGTCGGCCTTGTTCGAAATGACGATAGCGATCCGCGCATCCGGAATGCGGCCCGCATCAATGCTGTCCGCGATGGCGACGAAGTTCGACCCGCGCCCGGAAAGGAGTATGCCCAGAGATTTCATTCAGAGAGACATCATAATTCACCACGGAGACACGGAGTCACGGAGGAAGACTGGGAAGGAGATTCTTTAGGCGCAGAAGCCACCGGGAAAACGGCAAACTTTAAGCGGCTTACGAAAATCAAGAATCGGGGTTCCTCTGTGTCTCCGTGCCTCCGGGGTAGGAGCCCGTCCTAGCTGTAGGTTACCTTGCGCTCGCCCTTGACGATGCGGCCGATGGTGTACGCCTTCTCACCCACGCGTTCCAGAACCGACTGCGCCTTCTTGAACTTCGCCGACGGAACGACCAGCAACATCCCCAGCCCCATGTTGAACGTCCGCAGCATCTCGTCCTGCGGCACGTTTCCTAACTGCTGCAAGTGTTCAAAGATCGGCAGCACGGGCCACGAGCCTAATTCGATCACCGCGGCCGTCCCGCGCGGCAACACGCGCGGCAAATTCTCCGTAATGCCCCCACCTGTAATGTGCGCCAGCGCCGCCACGCATGGGGCGTCAATCAGTTTTCGCAGTGCCGGCCAGTAGCTCTTGTGCGTGCGCATCAGTTCGTTGCCGACCTTATTCTTGACCTCGTTGACGTAGGTATCGGCCGAGTAGTGCGCGACTTCGAACAGCAGCTTCCGCGCCAGCGAATATCCATTGGTGTGCAGGCCGTTCGATGGCAGTCCCAGGATGATGTCGCCAATCTGGACGTCTTTCCCGGTGATGATCTTTTCGCGTTCCACCACGCCCACAATGAAGCCGGCCAGATCGTATTCCCCATCCGGATAAAAGCCCGGCATCTCGGCCGTCTCCCCGCCGATCAGCGCACAGCCATTGTGCTTGCAGGCGTCCGCGATGCCTTCCACCACCTTCTCCGCAATCGACGGATCGAGCGTGCCCGTGGCCAAGTAGTCCATGAAAAACAGCGGAGTGGCGCCCTGCACCGCAATGTCGTTGACGCAGTGGTTGACCAGGTCGGCCCCCACCGTGGAGTGCAGGTCCATCTCAAACGCGATCTTCAGCTTGGTGCCCACTCCGTCGACGCTCGACACCAGCACCGGGTCGGTGAACTTCGTCTTGTCCACCGCGAATAGGCCGCCAAAACCGCCTATCTCGCTCAGAACCCCCCGCGTGAAGGTCTTGTGCGCCAGGTACTTGATCCTCTGCTTGGTGCGGTTGGCGCGGCTGATGTCCACACCGGCGTCAGCGTAGGTGATCGGCGTCGGGCTGGGGGTGGGAGTCTTGGCCACAGATTTCTTCCGCGTCTTTCGTCCTTGTGTGGGGTTAGTGCCGGTGCCGAAGCGACAACCTAAGGCCGCTCATTGTAGCACGTTCAGCGCGGGACTTTAGGAGACCAGCGGGGCGGATTCGGAATCGCGAATGGACCCAGGATCAGCGGCAGGTACACAACTCCATCGTTCCGCGGGCGCGCACGCCCGTTCGCCACCGCGGGCCGGACTAATGAGAGATGAAGTCCGAAAAAAAGTAGGCGAGGACGCCGAACAATGCCAGGCCAACGATGCCGTAGCAGGTGAGAACCCATGCTCCGCGGCCTTCATGCTGCCTGACGGTGGAAGTAGAAGTAGAGGACTGCTCCGAACTACCCGAAGAAACCACAGGGGCCCGATCTTCCATGCAAAAACCTCCCGACGGAAAGATCGTGGCGCAAGAACGTTATGCGTCACGCCTGCCTCGCATCGCGGCGAGCAGGACTATCTGGGCGAGATTTTACCCCGGATTTACGCCCCTCGGGGGACAAAAATGTGACTCGAATCACAGTATTATTATGAAAACTAATTGTCATAATATGACAATTTCTGCGCAGAGCCGAGGAATTCCGCTCTTCCAGGGACCCGGGCCGCTTGGTTTCTCGTGGCTGCCTGTCCTTCGGGAGGCCCCAAGAGCGCTGTTCTCGCGTAACCGTCACACACTGACTGCCACATGGGATAATGAATAGGGTTCTTCTCCAACTTATGCGTGATCGTTTCCTTTTTGTGGTTGTTTCTTTTGTGCTGATCGCCGGCGCAAGTTCCCAGCAATCCAGCCCGTTACCGTCCGGTCCGCCTCCTCCGGCCAAGCATTCCAACTCGATGCCGCAGGCGAAACAGACGGAGAAGGCCACCGTCGGAACCACTGCGGCAAGAGCCGCGGACTCGGCACAGCCCGACGCCAAGGCCGCCGACTATGCCCAGGAATCCTTCGTCATCGAGCAGATGCACTCCTACTACCGCTTCGAGGCCGATGGCACTGGTAGGAAAGAAGCCAAGGCCCGGATTCGCGTGCAAAGCGAAGCTGGCGTCCAGCAGTGGGGACAGTTGCAGGAGGGTTACAACTCCGCCAACGAGCGCGTCGAGATCCCCTATGTGCGTGTGCTCAAGGAAGACGGCACCGTGGTCAAGGCTGGAGACGATGCCGTGCAGGACCTGAGCGCTCCGATCGAGCACGAAGCTCCCGTCTACACCGATTACCGCCAGAAGCACATCACCGTGCCCGGCCTCCGTCCCGGCGAAGTGCTGGAGTACGACATGGTCACGGTGATTCACACGCCGCTGGCCGCCGGACAGTTCTGGACCGACTACGAATTCGACAAGAACAACATCGATCTGGACGAAACCGTGGATGTGGATGTCCCCGCCGGACGCAACCTGAAGCTGAAGTGCAAGCCCGGGATGGAACCGAAGATCACCGAAGAAAACGGCCGCCGCATCTATCACTGGTCGAGTTCGCATCTCGAGCGCGACGACGACAAAGAAAAGGCCAGGGACAAAGATAAGAAGAGAAAAAAGCGCAGCCCCGATGATGACCGGCCTGATATCCAACTAACGACCTTTGAAACCTGGGAGCAGATTGGCCGCTGGTACGCCGGTCTCGAAAAAGACCGCCGCGTGCCCTCGCCCGAAGTTCGCGCCAAGGCGCAGGAACTGACCAAGGGTCTCAACGGCGATCTCGAAAAAACCGAGGCGCTCTACGATTTCGTTGCGAAGAACTTTCGCTACGTCAGCCTTTCTCTGGGAGTCGGCCGGTACCAGCCGCATGCCGCCTCCGACGTGCTCCACGACCAGTACGGTGACTGCAAAGACAAGCACACGCTGCTGGCCTCGTTGCTTGAGGCCGAAGGCCTGCACGCCTGGTCCGTGCTCATCAATTCCAGCCACAAGCTCGATCCCGACGTTCCTTCGCCCTCGCAGTTCGACCACGTGATCACCATGCTCCCGCTGGGTAATGGGGGCAACCAGGAACAAGTCTGGATGGACACCACCAGCGAGGTCGCGCCGTTTCGTCTGCTGGCCTATTCGCTGCGCAAAAAGCAGGCGCTGGTGATTCCCCCCGCCGAGCCGCCCTCCACGGTGGCGCCTCACCTCCAGGACACGCCGGCCGACACTCCCATGCCCGACACCGAGGTCTCGGAGATTACCGGAAAGATCAATGACATCGGTAAACTCGAGGCTCATGTGCACTACGAGTTTCGCGGCGATGAAGAACTCCTGCTGCGTTCTGTCTTCCGTCGCGTGCCGCAAGCCAACTGGCAGCGGGTCGTCGAAAACGTGAACTCCGGTCTGGGCGGAGACATTACCAACCTGAAGGTCAGCGATCCGGCAGCAACCCGCGAGCCGTTCACCATGTCCTACGATGTCTCCAAGGTGAACTTCCTCGACTGGTCCAAGAAGAAAACTGACATCGTTTTGCCGCTGGTGCAGTTCAATCTGCCCGACGTGGATGATGACGCCGACGGCGACGGCGAACCTCTGAAGTTGGGCCCGAAAGCCGAGTACTCCTACAACATCAAGTTGGAACTGCCCGCCAAGTACACGGCCCATGCGCCTCTGGCGATCTCGGTGAAACGCGATTACGCGGAATACCAGGCCACTTATAAACTCGAGGGAGGCGTGTTTACCGCGGGTCGCAAGCTGGTCCTGCGGGACGACGAACTTCCCAACAGCCGTGCGGCGGATTATGAATCGTTCCGCCGCGCCGTGGGCGCCGATCTCGCGCAGCAACTGTCAGTCGAAAGCACCGTGGCCGGAGCGCCGGTTCCCCCCGCCGACATGAAGGCTGACGATCTCGTCGACAGTGCCCGCGCCGCTGCCAACAATGGAAATTTGCCCGTGGCTCTGGTTCTCTTGAAGCGGGCGACGGAAGTCGATCCCAAGAATAAATTTGCCTGGAACAATCTGGGCCTCGTGTATCTCGCAATGCGCGAGGACGATCAGGCGATCGTCGCTTTCCAGAAGCAGCTTGAAGTCAATCCCTACGACGAGTTTGCTTACAACAATCTGGGCCGCGTGTATTGGAATGATCGCAAGTACGACGAGGCCGTGAAGGCCTTCAATAAACAGTTGGAGAACAATCCGCTCGACAAGTACGCCCACGCCAACTTGGGCGCAATGTATGCCGAGTGGCATAAGTACGACCTGGCTGTTGAGGAACTGGAAAAGGCCGCCTCGCTCTCTCCCGACAGTGGCGAGTTGCAGGTGAGCCTGGGCGATGCCTACCTTAATCTTGGCCAGGACGAAAAGGCGCTGGCCGCCTTCGATCATGCCGTAGAACTGACCGCCACGCCGCTGGTGTGGAACAACATCGCTTACCAGCTTTCGCTGAAAGACACTCACCTCGACCGTGCGCAACAGTATGCCGAATCCGCGGTGTCGGCCACCGCCGCGGCATTGCGCAACATCTCGCTCGACCGGCTCTCCCAAAAGGAGTTGCCCCTGGTTTCATCTCTGGTCGCCTATTGGGACACACTGGGCTGGGTGCACTTCGGGGAAGGCGATCTCAACAAGGCAGAAAAATATGTTGCTGCCGCGTGGGAACTTGGTCACCACGGCGAGGTGGGCGACCATCTCGGGCAGATTTACGAAAAGCGCGGTGACAAAGATCGTGCCCTGCGCACCTACGCGCTGTCTATGAACGGACTGCGCCCCACTCCCGAGACCCGTGGCCGCCTGGCGTCACTCGCCGGTGGGGACGCGAAGGCCGACGCTGCCGTTGCGCGCTACAAAGAAGAACTCCAGCACCAAAGCACAATTGATCTGGGCAAGGCGACGCAAACCGGCAACGCCGATTTCTTCGTTCTGTTGACCGGGGGCGCGGGCTCAGCCGCGAAAGTCGACGCGGTCAAGTTTGTCAGCGGCGACGAGAAACTGAAGTCGTATACCGACGCCCTCCGCACCGCCGACTACCATCTCACCTTTCCCGACGACACCCCCGTGAAAATCTTCCGTCGCGGCACTCTCTCCTGTTCCGTGACCACGGGTAAATGCCAGTTCGACCTGACCCTCCCGGATGACGTGCGCACGGTGGACTAAGGCGTACGAGTAGACCAGAGCGGTTTCAGGAACTTCCTAGAAGGGTCGGAAGACGAGCAGGTAAACCAGCACAACTATACACAGAGTCAGGACCAGGAGGGAGAGCTTTTCCACCTTGAGGCTGTCCTTACGCGTATTCGTTTCGGCTGCCATCGTGTTCCATTTTCTACCAAGAGCGACGTCGTGATAATGGCTCTACCGTTGGGGGCACGGTGGTAACGTATCCAAAGTGCTTGTGCGCTCTCGGTGTCGCCGAAGGCGATCTTGCGGGTGCCCCATTTTTGCCGCGTCCTTTGCGGCAAACGTGGGGATTATCGCGATCTCGAAGAGCCGAACCCCGGCGCCCCGGCAGGAATTCGTTTCCGCATCACAGCGGCATCTTGCGCTTGTGCCACGCCGTAGCCTGCTCATAGCCGTGAGCCACTCGGAAAACGAGATCCTCCCGCCAGTGCGCCCCCGCAATCTGCAGCCCGATCGGCAATCCGCTCTGCGTAAATCCGCAAGGCACCGAAATCGCCGGCAATCCCCACACATTAAACGGCCGCGTATTCCGCAGCAGCCTGAGTTCTGCCGGACGCAGCGCCTCAGGATTCGCTTTCAAGTCCGCAATCACCGCCGCCGGAACGGGCGTGGTCGGTGTGACAATTACGTCCACGTCCGCAAAGATTAGGCCGATGCTGCGGCGAGCCTCCTCCAGCTCACGCCGCCGTTGAATGTATTCCGCCGCCGACACCTTCTCCCCTGACCGGATGCGCCGCACCGTTTCCGCCTGGTACAACTCCGGGCTTTTCGCCACGCTTTCCGCGTGATACGCATACGACTCGGCCGCTTGCACCGTACGGTCGGTAGACACATTGAGCCGTATTTCCTTGATCTCGGCGCCGAGACTTTGAATCCCACGCAGGGCGTCGTCCATCGCCGCAGCCACTTCTGCATCGAGATCGTCAAAGAAATATTCCCGCGGCACGCCCACCCGCACGGCCTTCACACTCTCTCGCAGTGGAGAGAGATAATCCGCCACGGCGACATCCGTCGTGGTTGTGTCGCCCGCATCGTATCCTGCAATCGCCTGCAGCACGATGGCTGCATCCTCCACCGTCGCGGCCAGAGGGCCCACGTGATCGAGCGACAACGAAAGCGGAATCACTCCCCGGCCCGACACGCGGCCATAGGTCGGCTTCAGCCCTACACAGCCGCACAGCGCGCCCGGTTCGCGAATCGAGCCCGCCGTGTCGGTTCCAATTGCCGCATAAGCCAAGCCCGCGACCACCGCGGCCGCCGATCCTCCCGACGATCCCCCCGCAATCCGGCCGAGGTTCCACGGGTTGTGAACCTCGCCAAAGTGGCTGACCAGCGAACTCCCACCGTAAGCGAACTCATGCAGATTATTCTTTCCCACAAGAACCGCGCCCGCCTGCCGCAACCGCCGCACCACCTCCGCATCAGCTCTCGGAACCCGGTCCTTATAGAGCGCGCTGGCCGCAGTGGTCGGAACACCCGCCGTTTCGATCAGGTCCTTCAGAGCCACCGGAACGCCATGCAGGGGTCCCCGCCACTCGCCGCGCAGAATGTCAGCTTCGGCTCTCCGCGCCTCAGCCAGCGCCGACTCATACATGACCGTGATGAAGGCGTTGAGCGGCGGGTTCAGCCGCTCGATCCGCTCCAGGCAAGCGCGCGTGACCTCAACCGGAGACACCTCCCTCCGCCGCAAGCGTGGTGCGAGATCAGAAATTGAAGTGAAGTCAGTCATCCGGTCGGGCCCATTGTAAAGGCACTTGGTATTCCCTCTGTGTTCTCCACGTCCTCTGTGGTTCTAATTTTTTCAAACCCACTTCGCATTGGGCTCATCCAAATAGTCCTATAATCGGTTTTGTCTGTTTTGCTGGGGGCCAAAGAAAAATCATGCCAGAGATGACGATCGCGCCCGTTGCGACGCTCGGTTTCTTTGTGGATGGACGGTGGCGGGAAGACGGCGATCTCGTCGACATCCACGCACCCTACGACGGCAGCGTGATTGCCCGCGTTGTGCAGGGCCGCTGCGAACACGCGGAGGCCGCCATCGCTGCCTCCGTCAAGGCGTTCGGCACTACCCGCCGACTCCCGGCCTTCGAGCGCCAGCGCGTCCTTCGCCAGATAGCGTCCTTCATGATGCAGCGCAAGGAAGAATTCGCCCGCACCCTCGCGCAGGAAGCCGGCAAACCCATCAAGGCCGCGCGCACCGAGGTCGAGCGCGCCGTCTTCACTTTCAACGTTGCCGCGGAAGAGAGCACTCGCATCTACGGCGAATACCTTCCCCTCGACTGGCAGGAATCCACCGCCGGCCGATGGGGCATCGTGCGCCGTTTCCCACTGGGCCCGATCGCCGGAATCACGCCGTTTAATTTTCCCATCAACCTCGTTGCTCACAAGGTCGCTCCCGCCATCGCCGCCGGATGCTCCATGGTGCTGAAGCCTGCGCCCCAGACTCCCCTCTGCTCGTTGCTTCTCGCCGAGTGCGTGCAGCAGGCCGGATGGCCCGACGGCGGACTCAACGTGCTTCCGCTCTCCAACGAAGATGCCAGCCTGCTCGTGACCGACGACCGCATCAAGCTCATCAGCTTCACCGGCAGCGTGCCCGTTGGCTGGGAGATCAAGCGCCGCGCCGGAAAAAAGAAAGTCGTCCTCGAACTCGGCGGCAACGCCGCCGTCATCGTGCACCACGACGCCGACCTCGGCTACGCCGCCGACCGCTGCGTCACTGGCGGATTTGGCTATGCCGGTCAGACTTGCATCTCGGTCCAGCGCATTCTGGTCGAGCATTCGGTCTACGGAAAGTTCACCGACCTGTTCGTCGAGGGAGTCAAGAAGTTGAAGACTGGCGATCCGCTCGATGAGTCCACCGACGTCGGCCCTGTCATCCGCGAGAGCGACGCGATCCGCACCATCACTTGGATCGACGAAGCAGTCCGCGCCGGCGCGCGCCTGCTCTGTGGCGGCAGCCGTAATAACCTGGTGGTCGAACCCGCGGTGCTCACCGGCACCAAGCCCGATATGAAAGTGAACTGCCAGGAAATTTTCGGCCCCATCGTGACGGTTGAGCCTTACAAAGATTTCGATCAGGCCCTGCGCCAGGCCAACAACTCCGCTTACGGTATGCAGGCCGGCGTGTTTACCCGCGATGCGAAGTTGTTATTCCAGGCCTACGAAGAACTGGAAGTCGGCGGCGTGATCGCGGGCGACGTTCCTTCCTTCCGCATCGACCAAATGCCCTACGGCGGCGTCAAAGATTCTGGCCTTGGCCGCGAAGGCCTGCGCTACGCGATCGAAGAAATGACCGAACCCAAGCTCATGGTTATGAACTTGCGGTAGCATCCCCTTCACGTAGCTCCGGACGCATTCGTCCGGAGCCCGCCCACTTCGCCGCCGCGGCAGCACGTTGAAAAACTCAACATTTCTTTAGTAACGTTTCAATCGAAATCTTTTTCCCCTGCGAAACCCAAAAAACGCGACAAACTCCGACGAAATATTTATAATTCCCAGTTCCATAACCAACTCAGAAAACCAGTGGGTGGTTTTCGCTTTCGCCGTACTGAATCGTGTCGAACATAACAGCGGACGATCCGCCGGGTCTCTCAAGCCAGATTTCATAAGGGAATGCCGCAGATTTTTCATCGCAGTACGAATACTCTGTCCCGGGTCACGATGTTTGGCGCGGTCTTCGTGGTTGCAGCGCTAGGCTGGGTGGCGATGGAAATCCAGCGCTCGCCCTACATCACCTACGCTGGCGTGCGTAAGCCGCAGCCGGTCCCGTTCAGCCACCAGCACCACGTCACTGGGCTCGGCATCGATTGCCGCTACTGCCATACGTCCGTCGAAACCTCGAGTTTTGCCGGCATTCCCCCGACCAAGACCTGCATGAACTGCCACTCGCAGATCTGGACCAACGCGCAGCTCCTCGAGCCGGTGCGCGCCAGCTACAAATCGGGTGAATCGCTTCAGTGGACGCGCGTCAACCAACTCCCCGACTTCGTCTATTTCAATCACAGCATTCATATCAGCAAGGGAGTCGGCTGCAACACCTGCCACGGTCCAGTCGACCAGATGCCGCTGATGTACCAGCAGGAAAGTCTGCAGATGGAGTGGTGCCTGGCCTGCCACCGCGCACCAGAGAACAATTTGCGGCCGCGAGATCAGGTGTTCAATATGCGTTACCAGCAGCCGACCGGCGCGAACCCAGTGGTGGTCGACGGGAATAGCTACACCGATCAACAAGACTTAGGCACAGCCCTGGTCAAGAAATATAACGTCCGCAGCGTGAAAGACATTACGACGTGCAGCACGTGTCATCGATGAGAGTTTGAACCATGAGAAGGTGTCATCCTGAGCGGAGAATTTGCTTCGCAGAGCGAAGGAAATTCGGAGTCGAAGGACCCCGGCAACGCTGGCGGTTCCACGGCCGAACCGGGGAGTTCTCACTCGGAAAACGGGCAGCATCGCGAGAACGCCTCGCAGCGTAGGCGGCACGATCGGTGTTACAGGGATCCTTCGACTGCGCAAGACTTCGCTTCACGAAGACCCGCTTCGCTCAGGATGACAGGTGGTTTGAGTAACTGGTTATGAAGATGCAGAAACAAAACGGTGGCAAGCCTGAGGACATCTGTCCCGGCAAAAAGGCCACGCTAGACTTGAACGCGGTCCGCGAAAAGATCGACGCGGCCACGGCCCACGACGCCGCCGAAAAAACCGGCCCCGAATACTGGCGCAGCCTCGAAGAACTTGCGGGAAGCCCAGACTTCCAGGAGGCCCTGCACCGCGAATTCCCCAAAGGCGCCTCCGAATGGCTCGACACCGTCTCGCGCCGCGGATTTCTCAAGGTCATGGGCGCATCCCTCGGCCTGGCCGGCATGACCGGATGCGTCCGCCTCCCGCTCGAGCCCATCGTCCCCTACGTTCGTCAGCCGGAAAATGTAGTGCCCGGCCGCCCCATGTACTACGCCACGGCGAGCACGCTGGGCGGATACGCCAGCCCCGTTCTGGTCGAAAGCCATCTCGGCCGCCCCACAAAAATCGAAGGCAACGACCTGCACCCGGCCTCGATGGGCGGCACGGATATTTTTGCGCAGGCGTCGCTCCTCGGCCTCTACGATCCCGATCGCTCGCAGACCGTCATGTCGATGGGCGACGTCCGGTCCTGGCAGGCATTTCTCAGCGCGATCCACGGTCCGCTCAGCGCGCAGAAAGCGCTGCAGGGCGCAGGCATCCGCATTCTGACGCCGACCATTTCTTCGCCCACGCTCGCCGATCAGCTGCGCAATTTCCTGAAGGTTTATCCCCAGGCCAAGTGGCACGTCTACGAGCCCATCAATCGCGACAACGTCCTCGAAGGCACAAAGCTCGCCTTGGGACAGCCCGTCGAAACGCGCTACGATTTCTCGAAAGCCGACGTGATCGTCTCGCTCGACGCCGACTTCCTCTACGCCGGATTCCCCGGCAACACCCGCTACATCCGCGACTTCGCCAAGCGCCGCAACCCCGACGCACCGATGAATCGGCTGTACGCGATCGAAAGCACGCCGAGTTCAACGGGCGCGAAGGCGGATCATCGGCTGGCTGTGCGGGCCGACGTCATCGAAACATGTGCTGCGGTTTTATCAAAGCCGAATCGAATTGCCATTAAGGAAGTAACTGCCGCTGCAGGCGAAGCGGCGGAGCGATTCTTCTATGCACTTTCTCAAGACTTGCAGAGAAGTGTCGGATCGAGCTTGGTCCTGGCGGGCGATCATCAACCGCCACATGTGCACGCTCTCGCCCACGTGATAAATGCGCAGCTGGGTAACGTCGGTAAGACCGTTTTCTATACCGATCCAGTCGATGCCAACCCGATCAATCAGACCGAATCCTTGAAAGATCTCGTGGCCGACATGCGCGGGGGCAAGGTCGATTTGTTGGTGATCTTCGGTGGCAATCCTGCCTACGACGCGCCCGCTGATCTCAACTTCGCCGACGCGCTGAAGAGCGGCAAGACTCCACTTCGTGTTCACTACGGGCTTTATCAGAACGAAACCGCAGAGCTCTGCCAGTGGCACGTCAACGCCACGCACGAACTCGAAGCCTGGGGTGACGCCCGCGCCTACGACGGAACAGTCAGCATCATCCAACCGTTGATCGCGCCTTTGTACAATGGCAAGAGTGCGTTGGAATTCGTCGCGCTGCTCTCCGGCCAAGCCGATGCGACTGGTTACGATCTCACCCGCGCCTACTGGCAAAAGCAGCACACTGGCGTAGACTTCGAGCAGTTCTGGCGCAAGTCGCTCCACGATGGTTGGATCGAAGGCACGACGTTCGCGCCAAAGACGGTAAGCCAGGCGGGTCAGGTTGTCAAAGGAGCCCCCATCCCGGCTCTGGGCGCCATCGAGCTCAACATCCGCCGCGACCCCACCATCCACGACGGCCAATTCTCCAACAACGGCTGGCTCCAGGAACTTCCCAAGCCGATGAACAAGCTGACTTGGGACAACACCGTCCAAATCGGTCCGGCGATGGCGCAGCGCCTCAACATCAAATCCGAAGACGTAGTCGAACTCGAACTGAACGGTAAGAAAGTCAGCGGCCCAGTCTGGATTCAAGCCGGACATCCCGACAACTCCGTCACCGTCACGCTCGGCTACGGACGCAAACGCGCCGGCCGCGTCGGCACCGCACAAGGCTTCGATGCCTACGCCCTGCGCACCACCGCTGCCCCGTGGATCGCCACCGGCGTAAACATCCGCAAGACCGGAACCACCTACAAGCTCGCCTCCACCCAGGGCATGCAAAGCATGGACACGCCCGACGGCGGCCACCGCCCCCTGGTCCGCGAAACCACGCTCGAGGAATACCGCAAAGATCCCAACTTCGCGCAGGAGGACGAGCCCGCGCCCGGCCTGACGCTCTACGAACCCTATCCTTATAAGTCCCAAGACTACGCGTGGGGCATGACCATCGACCTCAATGCCTGCGTGGGCTGCAACAACTGCATGCTGGCCTGCCAGTCGGAGAACAACATTGCCGTCGTCGGCAAGGAGCAGGTTGTCATCGGCCGCCACATGCACTGGATTCGCGTCGACGCTTACTACCAAGGCGACCGCGATAACCCCAAAGCATTCTTCCAGCCCGTCCCCTGCATGCAGTGCGAAAACGCGCCGTGCGAAGTCGTTTGCCCGGTCGGCGCCACCAACCACACCACCGAAGGCCTGAACGACATGGTCTACAACCGCTGTGTGGGCACGCGCTATTGCTCCAACAACTGTCCGTATAAAGTTCGCCGCTTCAATTTCCTGCTGTTCCAGGACTGGGAGACCCCGCAATACAAGATGATGCGTAATCCCGACGTCAGCGTGCGCAGCCGGGGCGTCATGGAAAAGTGCACCTACTGCGTCCAACGCATCAACGAGCAGCGCATCGACGCCGAACGCGAAGACCGCAAGATCAACGACACCGAACTCCAAACCGCCTGCCAGCAGTCCTGTCCCGCAGGCGCAATCATCTTCGGCAATATCAACGATCCCAACAGCAAAGTGTCAAAGCTAAAAGCGCAGCCCAGAAACTACAGCCTGCTAGGCGAACTAAACACGCGTCCGCGCACAACGTACCTGGCAGAAGTAAGAAACCCGAACCCGGAATTGGAGAAGTCCACGTAGCGACGGACGCATTCGTCAGTCCGGCCAGCGCGAAGCGCGGCCGAGCAAGAAGGAGTTTGAAAGAGGAAAGCTCCAGGCGTGTTGAGAGCTGGAAATGATTTAGGAAAAGCCCGACTTCTCGCAAAGTGCGCGAGAAATGGGGCACCCGGTGAGAGGCCGGGAGCGGGCAGCTAGAAAAGCATGAACGAGCAATACAAATCGACGACCGAACTCGACCGCGCCCCGGTCATCGAGCCCGGCCACACCTTCGGCACGGTCACGGAAAAAATCAGCGCCATCGTACTGACCCGTCCCGCCACGAACGGTTGGTTCGTGGGTTTCGGCATCGCCTTCATGCTGACCATGATGATGCTGTTCGCCATCGGATACCTTTTCCTCAAGGGCACCGGCATCTGGGGCGTGACCATCCCCATCGGTTGGGGCTTCGCCATTGTCAACTTCGTGTGGTGGATCGGCATCGGCCATGCCGGCACTCTGATCTCCGCCATCCTTTTATTACTCCGCCAGTCGTGGCGCAATTCCATTAACCGCTTCGCCGAGGCCATGACGCTGTTCGCCGTCTCCGCCGCCGGAGTCTTTCCGCTCATTCACGTCGGCCGTCCCTGGCTCGCTTACTGGCTGTTCCCCATTCCCAACACCATGAGCGTATGGCCGCAATTCCGCAGCCCGCTCATGTGGGACGTCTTCGCCGTCTCCACCTACGCTACGATTTCAGCCCTGTTCTGGTTCATCGGCCTGCTCCCCGATCTGGCCACGTTGCGCGATCGCACCGACAACAAGGCTCTGAAAATTGTCTACGGCATGCTCTCGTTCGGATGGCGCGGATCCGCCCGCCACTGGCATCGTTACGAAACTGCCTACCTGTTGCTGGCTGGCTTGGCTACGCCGCTGGTCCTCTCGGTGCACACCGTCGTGAGCTTTGATTTCGCGGTCGGCATCGTGCCCGGATGGCACACCACCATCTTCCCGCCCTATTTCGTCGCCGGCGCGATCTACTCCGGCTTCGCCATGGTGCTCATGCTGTCGATCCCCATCCGCAAAATCTACGGCTTGGAAGATTTCATCACCGAGCGTCACCTGCAGAACTCGGCCAAGGTCATGCTCGCCACAGGCCTGATCGTTGGCTACGGCTACCTGATCGAGGCTTTCATGGGCTGGTACGGCGGCGACCGCTACGACGCTTTCACGCTGTGGAACCGTCTGCACGGGCCTTATGCCATCCCCTACTGGATGCTGCTGATCTGCAACATCTTTATTCCGCAGGTGCTCTGGATTCGCAAGTTGCGGACGAGTCCGGTGGCGCTGTTCCTGATTTCCGGCGTCATCCTCGTCGGCATGTGGCTCGAGCGCTTCATCATCGTCGTCGTCAGCCTGCAGCGCGACTTCCTCACTTCCTCGTGGGGCATGTACTACCCCACGCGCTGGGACTGGATGACCTACATCGGCACCATCGGAATGTTCCTGGCGATGATGTTCCTGTTCCTGCGCATCCTGCCTGCGATCTCGATCTTTGAGATGCGCACCCTCCTGCCCGAAGCGGAGGTGAAGGAATGATGGCGAGGTCGGTGTCGAGGTTCGTAATATGAAGCGCGATCCCATCTACGGCATCATGGCGGAGTTCGATTCGGCTACCGCTCTGGTCGATGCCGCCCGAACGACGCACCAGGCCGGCTACCAGAAGATCGACGCCTATAGCCCGTTTCCCATCGAAGGGCTGGCGGAAGAAATCGGTTTCCACCGCAACGAAGTTCCCCTGGTGGTGCTCATCGGCGGCATAGTCGGTGGCCTCAGCGGCTACCTGATGCAGTACTGGATGTCGGCCGTCGACTACCCCCTGAACATCGGCGGCAAGCCCTACCACTCCTGGCCTGCCTTCATCATTATTACGTTCGAGATGACGATTCTTTTCGCGGGCATCTCGGCCGTGTTCGGCATGCTCGCCCTCAACGGCCTGCCCATGCCCTACCACCCGGTGTTCAACGTGCCGCGCTTCTCGTCGGCGTCAAAGGACCGCTTCTTCCTGATCGTGTTTTCCTCCGACAAGAAGTACGATCCCGCCGCCACTCGCAAATTCCTGGAAGCCCTGTCCCCGCGCTCGGTCTCGGAGGTGCCCAGCTAAATGAGACGCCTCCGCCAACTGAATCCAGGCAGTGGCATAGGCCATGTGGGGACGGGCGCCTTCGCCCGTCCGGTCGAGCACAGCTCGACGGCGGTTTCCTTTGCCGGGTGCGGGATTCCGCAAGCGCTAGTGCGACGGGTTGCCCTTAGCGAACCTTGGTGTCCCCCGTGGTTAAAGATTTTCGTCGCGATCACCGCGATCACCCTCACCACCAGCTGCCGCATCGACATGCAAGTCCAGCCGCGCCAGAACCCGCTCTCGCGCAGCGATTTTTACTCGGACCAGCGTTCCGCGCGTCATCCGGTTGAAGGCACCGTCGCCCGCGGACAGTTGGACGAAGACACGTATTTCTACACCGGCAAGCTGGGCAACAATCCCGGCGATGTGATGCCATTCCCCGTGACCAAAGAAGTGCTCGAACGCGGCCGCGAACGCTTCAACATCTTCTGCGCGCCCTGCCACTCGCGCGTCGGAGACGGCAACGGTTTCGTTCCCTCGCGTGGCTTCGCGCGCAAGCCTCCGTCGTTCCATATCGCGCGCCTGCAGAAAGCTCCCGTCGGATACTTCTACGATGTCATCACCGAAGGCTTCGGCATCATGCCCGACTATGCCTCGCAGATTCCGCCGCGGGATCGCTGGAACATCGTGGCCTACGTCCGTGCCCTGCAGTTGAGCCAGAACGCGACCATGGCCGACGTGCCCGCCGGCCAGAAGATTCCCTCCGAGCCGCCGAAGTTCCGCGAGCCCGGCTCGGGCGCAAGCCTGCCGGTGATTGTCCCTGAGTCGAATTCGAAAGCAGAGGAAGAGAAATGAGCGCGGGGTCCGTCAACCAACTCGATCTGACCGCCCCGCCAGTGGTGAAGACCATTGCGCAGCGGTCGTTGATCGTCGGCGTCGTCTTCGGCATTGTCGCGGTCATCCTCGCCGTCACGCGGCCCGACGAGTTCTATCGCGCCTACCTGCTCGGCTTCATGGCGTGGCTGGGCGTGGCCCTGGGTTCCATGGCCATTCTCATGATCCGTCACCTGACCGGTGGCGGCTGGGGCATGGTCATCCGCCGCATTCTCGGCGCCGCCATGCGCACCGTTCCTCTGCTGGCCGTGCTGTTCATCCCGATGATCGTCGCGGTCTTGCAGCATCGCGTCTACATCTGGGCGCAGCCGCTCGAAAACGTCGCCGACAAACACCTGCGCGAGCACCTCGAAGACATCACCAAAACCTACCTCACCACGAGCGGCTTCATCTATCGTGCGTTTTTCTATTTCGCCATCTGGAATCTGCTCTCGTTCCTGCTGTCGAAATGGTCGAAGCAAACCGACCGCGCCGGTGCCCCCGATAACACGGAGCGCTTCAAGGCCGTTGCCGGCCCCGGGCTGATCCTCTACGGCTTCACCATCTCCTTCGCCGCTATCGATTGGGTGATGTCACTCGACCCCAGCTGGATTTCGACCATCTTCGGCCTGGTCGTCCTCATCGGCGAAGTCCTGTCCGCCATGTGTTTCGCGGTGGTGGTCGAACGCATTCTCTTCAACTACAAGCCCATGTCGGAAATGTTGAAACCCGACTTCGTCCACGACCACGGCAAGTGGATGCTGACCTTCGTGATGGTGTGGGCCTACTTTAACTTCTCGCAGTGGCTCATCATCTGGGCCGGCAACCTGCCCTCGGAGATCACGTATTACCTGCGGCGCTTGAACGGCGGCTGGGGATACATCGGTCTGTTCATCGTGATCTTCCACTTCGCTGTTCCGTTCGGGATTTTGCTGTCGCGCCCGTTCAAACGCAACATCCGCAAGCTGGTCTGGCTGGCGGTGTGGCTCCTGTTCATGCGCTATCTGGATTTGTTCTGGATCATCGAGCCCAATTTTTCCAAGACTTTGACTGTAACTCTGGCGGACGTGGTTGTGCCCGTCGCGATCGGCGGGTTCTGGCTGGCCTACTTCTTCCGCAATCTGGGCGCACTCCCGCTGCTGCCGGCTTATGATCCGTCCGCCGTAGAGGTTCTGCACCCGGCGCATCATCATCCGGAAAACGCATGATCAACGAAATATGACCCGCGAAATATGAGCAACGACATGCATCCCGCGAATTCGACCGGCAACGGTGGCTACGAGCGCAGCGACATCGGCGCCCCTGGAGTTCTTTATTTCCTGCTGGGCCTGGCTGTGGCCGGACTGCTGGTTTACTTCATCGTGGACGGTTTGTACTCCTATCTCGACAAACGTTCCGAGGCGGAGCAAGCCCCGGTCAATCCTCTGGTGACGAACGCTCCTACCGACACTCGCCGCATCCCGAAGGACTATCCGCAGACCGCCTTTCCCGATCCCAGGCTGGAAGACGATGAGCGCGGTCAGTTGAACCGGATTCGCCTCAAGGAAGAGGAAACGCTCGCCACCTACGATTGGATCGACCAGAACGTCGGCACCGTCCGCATCCCGATCGATCGCGCCATGGACCTCGTCGCGCAGCATGGACTCCCCGTGCGCGCGCAAGCCGCAACCGTAGCAGCACCCGCCGCACAACCGAAGCCTGCGCCACAAAAGAAAAAGGTGACAACGAAGTGAGCCGTAAGCATCAAAATTCGAAGTCCGTAACGCCCCATGGGGGGACAGCCGCCCTCGGCTGTGCGGTCGAGCAAAGCTCGACCGCTAGGTCTGTCGGAAATCAGAGTGGCCAATTCTCCGGAGGCGTCATCCTGAGCGGAGCCGCTCTTCAGGCGAAGCGAAGGATCTCTCGCGCAACATTACTAAGCCTCGTGCTCCTCCTGCTCGCATCGAGCCAAGCCTTCGGACAGGCCATGTCGAAAGGCATCATGTCCCCGCCCGCCAACGTCCGCCCACCGTATCTACAGAACGTCGGCATCGAACAGCACCTCGATGCTCAGGTCCCTCCCGATCTCACCTTCGTCGACGACACCGGCCGCACCGTCAAGTTGGGCGACTACTTCGGCCAGAAGCCGTTGATCCTGAACCTGGTCTACTACAACTGCACCATGCTCTGCGGAGAAGCGCTCGCCGGATTAAGCGGCTCCATGAAAATGGTGAAGTTCGACGTCGGCAATCAATTCGATGTGGTCACGGTGAGCTTCAATCCGCAGGAGACTCCGGAAATCGCCGCCGCCAAGAAGCAGGACTACCTTAAGCGCTATGGCCGTTCCGGCGCCGCTTCCGGCTGGCATTTCCTCACCGGACCCGCGGAGTCAATCAACGCGCTCACCAAGGCCGTGGGTTTCCAGTATCAGTACGATCCCAAGATCAACCAGTATGCGCACGCCACCGCCATCATGGTGCTGACTCCGCAAGGCCGCATCTCGCGCTACTTCTACGGCGTGGATTATCCGCCGAAAGACCTGCGCATGGGATTGGTCGAAGCCTCGCAGGGCAAGATCGGCAACGCCGTCGATCAAGTGCTGCTCTACTGCTATCACTACGATCCCGCGACCGGAAAATACGGCGCAGTCATCAGCAACATTCTGCAGCTGGGAGCGGGACTCACCATCCTGCTTCTCGGCGGCCTGCTGTTCATTCTTTTCCGGCTCGACAAAGCTGCGACGCGGCGTAGAGATTGGGGCGAAGTAAAGGCAGGTCACGGCAGCAATGCGCTTTGATTGTCATCCCGAGTGGAGTAGCAATGTGCGCTGGCTTGCGTCCGTATAAGGTTTAGCGAATTAAGATATGTTCGATAATTTTCCATTATGGCCGGATCGGGCCTCCACCACGGCGGGCAACGTGGACGCCCTCTTCATCTTCCTGTTGATTGTCTCCGGGTTGATGACCCTGCTGATCTTTACCGCCGTCGTCTACTTCGCCGCCCGTTACCGCCGCCAGCGCGGTGTTCTGGCCGAGCAGATCGAAGGGTCCACGCCGCTGGAATTGACCTGGTCTGTGATTCCTCTCTTTGTCTTCATGGTCATCTTCGCCTGGGGAGCGGTGGTCTATTTCAAAGGCCGCACACCACCTCGCGACTCGACCGAGGTCTACGTCGTCGCGAAACAATGGATGTGGAAACTGGAACACGCCGAGGGCCAGCGCGAGATCAACGAACTGCACGTCCCCGTCGGCCGCGACGTGAAGCTGATCATGACTTCGCAGGACGTCATCCACAGCTTCTACGTTCCCGCCTTCCGCATGAAGCAGGACGTACTCCCCGGCCGCTACACCGTGGCCTGGTTCCGCGCCACCAAGCCCGGAACGTATCACCTGTTCTGCGCCGAATACTGCGGCACGCAGCACTCCGGCATGATCGGCTCCATCGTGGTGCAGGAACCCGCCCAATACGAAGCCTGGATGAGCGGCGGCACCACCGGCCCGCTTTCGGCCACCGGAGAAAAGATCTTCGCTGAACTCGGCTGCGGCACCTGCCATCGATCCGACACGCAGGGCCGCGGTCCCAACTTGCAGGGAGTCTTCGGCAAGCCCGTGTTGCTGGAAGACGGGCGCACCGTAACCGCCGACGAAAATTATGTTCGTGAGTCCATTCTCGACCCTGGGGCGAAGATTGTGAACGGATTCAAGCCAGTCATGCCCACGTTTCAGGGACTGGTGAGCGAAGAGCAATTGAACGCGCTGGTGGCATATGTGAAATCGCTGTCTAAGCCGACTGATGCCGGCGTCAAGGTTACCCCCGCTGCGGCTGTGCCAGCGAAGGCTCCGGCCAAAGGAAGTCAGGTGCAATGAGTATGGCTACCGCAACTGCTCAACCCGTCGAGCGCGAGAATTATCTCAATAAGCATTACGGCTTCGGCTCGTGGCTGTTTACCACGGATCACAAACGCATCGCGCTTCTGTATTTGATCTCGATCACGTTCTTCTTCTTCATTGGCGGCTTCTTCGCGCTGCTCATCCGCCTGGAATTGCTCACTCCGGCCGGCGACCTGGTTCAGGCCGACACCTACAACAAACTCTTCACCATGCATGGCATGGTCATGGTCTTCTTCTTCCTCATCCCGTCGATCCCCGCGGTGCTCGGCAACTTCCTAGTGCCCATGATGATCGGCGCCAAGGACCTGGCCTTCCCGCGCATCAACCTGCTGAGCTGGTATCTCTACATCATCGGCGGCATCATGATGCTGCACTGCATGCTGACCGGTGGCGTCGATACCGGATGGACCTTCTACACGCCTTTCAGCACCGCCTTCACCAACACGAAGATTGTCGAAGCGGGACTCGCAATCTTTGTCGCGGGATTCTCCTCCATCCTGACCGGCTTGAATTTCATCGTAACCATCCACCGCATGCGTGCTCCCGGCATGACCTGGTCGCGCCTGCCCTTGTTCGTTTGGGCGCACTACGCCACCAGCATCATCCAGATCCTCGGAACGCCCGTCATCGCTATCACCATCGTTCTCGTCGCCGTGGAACGCACGCTGCATCTCGGCATCTTCGATCCCAAGCTCGGCGGCGATCCCCTACTCTTCCAGCATCTGTTCTGGTTCTACTCGCATCCTGCCGTCTACATCATGATTCTGCCCTCGATGGGCATCGTCAGCGAGATCATTGCCTGCTTCTCCCGCAAGCGCATTTTTGGCTACAGCTTCGTGGCAATTTCCTCCATCTCCATCGCCGTCTTCGGCTTCCTGGTCTGGGCGCACCACATGTTCGTGGCCGGCATCTCGGTCTACGCCGCACTGGTCTTTTCCTTGCTGAGCTACTCCGTGGCCGTGCCCTCCGCAGTCAAGGTCTTCAACTGGACCGCGACCCTGTACAAGGGATCCATCCGCTACGACGCGCCCATGCTCTACGCCTTTGGCTTTCTTGGGCTGTTCACCATGGGCGGCCTCACGGGCTTGTTCCTGGCTGCGCTGGGCATCGACGTCCATGTCACCGACACTTATTTTGTCGTCGCCCACTTCCACTACATCATGGTCGGCGGCGCGCTGATGGGATATCTCGGAGGGATGCATTTCTGGTGGCCCAAGATTTCCGGCAAGCTCTATCCCGAGGGCTGGGCCCGGCTGGCAGCCTTGATCGTCTTCATCGGCTTCAACCTGACCTTCTTCCCGCAATTCATCCTTGGCTACCTCGGCATGCCGCGCCGTTACTATCAGTACCCGCAGGAGTTCCAGGTCCTGAATGTCCTTTCGACCGCCGGCGCAACGGTGCTCGGCGTCGGCTATCTGCTGCCGATGATCTACTTCCTTTGGTCGATGCGCTACGGCAAGCCCGCACCCGACAATCCGTGGAACGCCGCCGGCCTGGAGTGGAAGACGCCTTCGCCACCGACCACTTTCAATTTCGAAGAAGAGCCCGTAGTGACCTGGGAGGCCTACAACTACGAGGAGTTGGACGCGCCTCGCAAAGAGGAGGTTCCCGTTGCACGATAGCTCCACAGCCGCCGCCGTTCATGGAAACGTTCACGGGGAAGCTCACCGCGCCGCTCACAATCCGGCCCTCCTGCACCACTTCGCCACCGAGCAGCAGCAGCGCGATTCGGCCAGCCTCGGCATGTGGATCTTCCTGGCCACCGAAGTCATGTTTTTCGGCGGATTGTTCTGCGCCTACCTGATCTACCGACTCTGGTACTTCGGCGACTTCGCCGCTGCCAGCCAGACACTCAACTGGAAACTCGGTGCCACCAACACCGCTGTCCTGATCTGCAGCAGCTTGACCGTGGTTTTCGCTGTCTATGCGGCGCAACACGGCAAGCGCGCGATGTTGCTCGGCAGCCTCGTGCTCACCATCATCCTGGGTTTCGGCTTCCTGGGCATCAAGGGGATCGAGTACAAGGAGAAATTCGAGAATCACCACGTCCCCGGCCCTGGTTTCCAGTTCGAGGGCGTCAAAGTCCCCGGACATCCCGACCAGCTCGCCAACCCGCGCCATGCGCAAATCTATTTTGCGCTCTACTTCATCATGACCGGGCTGCACGCGCTGCACATGATCATCGGCATCGGCATCTTTACCTGGCTTCTGGTGACGGCATGGAAAGGGCGATACACGCCCGAGTACAACACTCCGGTGGAAATGGGCGGCCTGTACTGGCACTTCGTCGACATTGTCTGGATCTACCTGTTCCCCTTGCTGTATCTGATCGATTTGCACAAATGATGCTGCATGAATGAGGCTGGCATGTCCGAACACTCCGAATCGTCGCTAACCACCTACATCGTGATCTGGCTGACGCTGCTCGCAGGAACCGCTCTGACGGTCTTCGCCGCCCAAATCGACCTTGGCCCTTTCAACGCCGCCGTGGCCCTGACCATCGCCACCGTCAAAGCGCTTCTCGTCGCCCTCTTCTTCATGCACATCCGTGGCGCCAGCGAAAAGCTGCTCAAACTGGTAGTCATCTCAACCGTCTTCTTTCTCTTCATCCTGCTAACCCTCTCCATGGCCGACTACGGCACGCGGCTGTGGAGTTAAGCGGGAGGTGAGTCGACCAAGGTTTTTGTGGGGACAGCCGCCCTCGGCTGTCCTCCGGGCGCAGCCCGGCCGTGGTCTGGAGTCGCGCCTTCGACGCCTTAGCGACCGCCGTGATTGCCGCCATTGGGCCCCGATCTGCGGTATACTCGCGCGTCAAGCCGAAACATCACCGCCCAAGAGGTGACTTATGGCATTCTGCAATTCCTGCGGCGCAACCCTGAATGCGGGGACAAAGTTCTGCAACAAGTGTGGCGTCGCCGTCACGGCTGGCCCATCGGCTCCCGGCGTGACTTCGACCGCCCTTCCGGCTGCGCCGCCGGCGACGGGCGGCGGCAGCGCCGTCAAAATCATCCTGATCGTCGTCGCCGTAATCGTCGTCCTCGGAATCCTTGGCATGGCTGCGGTCGGAATCATCGGCTATCGCATCGCGAAAAGTTCTCGCGTGACCCAGGAAGGCGATCACGTGAAAGTGGACACTCCCTTCGGCACCGTGGAGAGTTCCAAAGATCCGGAACAGGCCGCCAAAGATCTGGGCGTAGATATCTATCCCGGAGCCGAAGTGCAGAAGAATGGCGCTTCTTCTACGTCGTTTGGAGGCATGCATACCGCTACCGCCTTTTTCGAAAGCAGCGACGCGGTGGACAAAATCTGCACTTTCTACAAGTCAAAATTCCCCGGCGCCATGGTGACGACCTCCGACCAGCACCGTTGTACGATCGTCTCCAATGATCGGAAGAATGTGATCACCATCAACGTCGAGGCCCGGGGCGACACCGCCAGGCTTCAAATCACCAACGTGACCAAGAAGTCCGACTAACTGGCCCATGCACGACCGAGTGGCAGATTCCGTATCAGCCCCGAAGTCCTCATCGATTGATGCCTCGGGACTGGCGGAGGCCCTGCGCTCAACCCTACGTGGCGAGGTTCGCTTCGACAACGGCAGCCGCGCCCTCTACGCCACAGACGGTTCCAACTACCGCCAGGTCCCCATCGGCGTGGTCCTTCCCCATGACGCGGACGACGTTCTCGCCGCGATTTCCGTGTGCCGCGAATTCGAAGCGCCCCTGCTCTGCCGTGGTGGCGGCACGTCTCTGGCAGGCCAGTGCTGCAACGTTGCGGTGGTGCTGGACTTTTCCAAGCACATGGCGCGCATCCTCGAGATCGATCCCGCGCGCCGCATCGCCCGCGTGCAGCCCGGCGTCGTGCTCGATCATCTCCGCAACGCCGCCGAAAAACTTCACCTCACCTTCGCTCCCGATCCCGCCAGCCACGACCGCTGCACCATCGGCGGCATGATCGGCAACAATTCCTGCGGCGTCCATTCGGTAATGGCGGGCAAGACCGACGACAACATCGAAGACCTCGAAATCGTCACCTACGACGGCCTCCGCATGAAAGTAGGCCCAGATCGTGTAGGGACGGACGCATTCGTCCGTCCAGGTTCATCGGGAAATCGTTCCTCGGAAAGCAGTCCATCGGGCCGCGGCGAATCCAACCGCGCCACCGAGATCTACACGTCACTGAAACAAATTGCCGACCAATACGCCGATCTCATCCGCCAGAAGTTTCCCAACATTCCGCGCCGCGTCTCCGGCTACAACCTGAACTACCTGCTTCCAGAAAATGGTTTTCACGTCGCCCGCGCCCTCGTCGGCTCAGAAGGCACGTGCGCCACCGTTCTCGAGGCAACCTGCCGCCTCGTCGAGAGCCCGCCGCAGCGCGTGCTGCTCGTCCTGGCCTATCCCGATATCTACCAGTGTGCCGACAACGTCCCGGAAATCATGGCGCACAAGCCTATCGGCCTCGAAGGTTTCGACGATCTTCTCGTCTACTACACGCGCACCAAAGGCATCAATTCCGAAGGACTCGCGTTGCTCCCCGAAGGCCAGGGCTGGCTCCTGGTCGAGTTTGGCGGGCAGACCGCACAGGAAGCCGAGTCCCAGGCCCACGGCCTGATTGACGCGCTCAACCGCAGCGCCAGTCCTCCGAACTTCCGTCTTTACTCGGGCCCGCAAGCCAAGCGCGTCTGGGACATCCGCGAGGCCAGTCTCGGCGTCACCTCCCACGTCCCCGGCGAACCCCTCAACTGGGAAGGATGGGAGGATGCCGCCGTAGCTCCCGAAAAACTTGGCGGCTATCTCCGCGACCTGCGCAAAATGATGGGCGCCTTCGGCTACAAAGGATCGCTCTACGGCCACTTCGGCCACGCCTGCGTGCACACCCGCCTCAATTTCGACCTGCAATCGAAACAAGGCATCGCCAAGTTCCGCAACTTCGTCGAAGAGGCCGCCGATCTCGTCGTCGGCTACGGGGGTTCACTCTCAGGCGAACACGGCGACGGACAGGCCCGCGCCGAACTCCTCCCAAAAATGTTTGGCCCGGAGTTGATGCAAGCATTCCGCAAATTCAAATCCGCCTGGGATCCGGATTGGAAAATGAATCCCGGCAAGCTCATTGGTTTGCCTGAGAAGACGCCCTACAAGCTCGACGAGAATCTTCGCCTCGGCCCCAACTACGCTCCCTGGGAGCCCGAAACCCGCTTCCAGTTTCCCGCCGATCACGGCAGCCTGTCGGCCGCCACCCTTCGTTGCGTGGGCGTCGGCAAATGCCGTCGCGAAGAAGGCGGCGTGATGTGCCCCAGCTACCGCGCCACCCATGACGAAGAACACTCTACCCGCGGCCGCGCTCACCTGCTCTGGGAGATGACGCAAGGCGAAGTGATCCGCGATGGGTGGCGCAGCGATGAGGTCAAGCAGTCGCTCGACCTTTGCCTGGCCTGCAAGGGATGCAAGAGCGACTGTCCGGTCAGCGTGGATGTCGCGACCTACAAAGCGGAGTTTCTCTCGCACTACTACGAAGGCCGCCTGCGCCCGCGCCGCGACTATGCCTTCGGCAACATCGACCTCTGGGCGCGCCTGGCGTCGACCGCTCCCGGTCTCGTCAATCTGACCACGCAGTTGCCCTTCCTGCGCGATATCGCCAAGTTGCTAGCCGGAATCCCGCATCCGCGCA
>JBARBI010000095.1:0-2837 GCA_049792875.1 Candidatus Sulfotelmatobacter sp. | reverse complement strand
GTCCAGTTGCAGGGCGGCGTCGACTTGACGCTTTTCTTTGGTGGCGATATCGGCCCCGATGTCTTCGGCGGTTCGCTCTACCGACTTGGTGGTGAGGTGGAGTCCGGCGAGTAAATGCATTTGTTGGCGTCCGTCGTTGAAGGGCGCTTGTTGGCCGACCAAGGCCAGCATGCGGCGTACAGCGGGAGAAAACTCGGTGTGGGCAACATCCAACTCGATGTCGGCGGGAAACTGTCCGTGATGACAGTGGTCGCAGAGATAGTAAGGTCGGGTCAGTTGCACGGGGCCCAGCGCGGTGAGAAGGTGTCGCGAACGCATCTCCCGGAAGCGCGCCTGCTGTCCGCAGGGACACGGTAAGAGCCGGTGTTCCGAGTCCGGCGGATCGTACCGCAGCAGTTGATCCAACACGGACGCTCCGGCACTCAACATTGCGCCGCGTAGCGACGATTCGAAGGCTTCCAGATCGATCCGGCCGCTGTCGCGTCGGCTGCGCAAGAGCCGGTTGACGAGTTGACTTACTTCGCGCGAGACCTCCTGTTGGATGGAATCCGCGGTTTTTTTTCCTCCGGCGTCAGCGTCTCTTCGATGGGGCGCTGCCGGCAGATCTGCTCGCTCACCTCGACCAACTCCTGGCAGAGCTGTTGGTATTTTCGGAACTCGGCGATCTCCTGCTCGGCCTTCCGAACGGCCTGCGGGCTCGGCAACGCCTCGGTCACCGTTTTTCCTCGCGTCTTGTAGGTCAACCGCAGCTTGGGCCCATGCCCCGGGTCCTGGGCTGGAGCACAATGACAGTTGGGTTTGCCGCATCGCCAAACCGCTCCCACGATCGAACCCGGGCGCATGTCGTTCAGATGGGAAAGGGCGAGGAGTAGTTCGCTCCGGCGAGTCTCCAGGCGGGGAAGTGGTAGGGTCATCAGGCGTTCCTTTCTAGAAGTAGTATATACTTCTAGATGAGCAGCGCCTAGGCTATCTTCCTAAAGTTCTCAACTTCTATGTCGCGCACCCTCCGCAGGCGGCCTGGTGGACACCGGCACCCGTTCGTGTCATCCTAGACCTGTCTGTTTGGTCTCACCTTCCCGAAGGTGACGACATCGGGGCCTCCACCGTTGGCGCGGTCGGGGCCCTTTTCTCTTGCCGCCTATCCTGTCCACCATACAGCTTTCCGATGATCGGACGGACTGCGCCTCCGGCGCCGATGATGTTGCCTCCGGCCCAAGCTCAGAAAACCACGTATTCAGATGATTGACGACACTCAGCACATTCGGACAGATCCTGCAGCAGCAACTGTTCCCTGTCTTGGAACAGGAATTGGGGCCATTGAGCGAACGGTATGCGGCGTTGGTGAAGGCTTTGGCTCTGCTCCAGCTGGACGGATTCGTAGCAGTCCGGCATGGACGTGGCCGGCCGGCGCATGATCGGGCTTGCGTGGCGCGGGCGTTTCTGGCCAAGGCGATTTGCAACCTGCCGCATACACGAGCCTTAATCGAACGATTGACCTACGACGTCACTCTACGGCGGCTGTGCGGTTGGGAACGGGCGGCGGAGGTTCCCGAGGAAAGCACCTTCTCGCGAGTCTTCGGGGAGTTGGCAACGCAGGAGTTTGGCCAGCGAGTGCACGCGGCTGTCATCGCGCGCACCCAATCGGAGCGCCTGGTGGGGCATGTGCTTCGGGACTCCACCGCCATCCCGGCGCGGGAAAAACCCGAACCCAAGCCGAAGACGGAAGAGGCGCTCGTGAAGCGACCACACCGTCGATCGGGGACCACCCAGCAACCGGAACGAATGACCAGAATCGAAAGACAGTGCGCCGGGATGAGCCTGGAAGAGATGGTGAAGGAACTACCCACGGCCTGCAACGTGGGCTGCAAGCCCAACGCTCACGGACACAAGGAATACTGGCCCGGTTACAAACTGCATCTGGATGTGATCGACGGGCAGATTCCGATTAGTTACATGCTGACATCGGCTTCGGTCAACGACAATCAGGTGGCGGTCCCGCTCGCGGTGATGACGGCGCAACGCATCACCAGTTGCTATGACGTGATGGATGCCGGTTATGACTGTGAAGCGATCCGGGAGCACAGCCGCAAACTGGGCCATGTGCCGATCATCCGTCCCCAGAAACGCGGGACGCTAAACGTTGAGATGGCTCCGCACGAGAAGGCGCGCTATCGGGAGCGCACCGGGATTGAGAGGGCCTTCAGCCGTTTGAAAGACGAGTTTGGGTTCAGCACGCTGAGGGTGCGGGGAGCGCGCAAGGTGCTCGCGCATTTGATGTTCGGCATTCTTGCCCTCACCGCCGATCAGATCCTACGCTGGTGCGGGACCGAAGAAGGGCTCGCTCCCGCACCCAGCTAGGAACCTTTCCGAAGAGCCGAAACACAATGCCAGAAAAGTCACTGTAGGGAGAAGTGTGTCAGGAAACTCTACCCATCGCCTCCAAATGAACCAGCCGAACTCAGATGACCGTCATTCGGCGCGCATTCTGCCTCTCCTCGCTACTTTCGAATCAAACAGTCAGTTTTTTTGCAAGTGCCTCAACAAGTTTGCCCGCTGCTATACCCGAAAGCAACGGATCCTGTTCTGCGATCATGCCTTTCACGGGCTCACGGTAGGCGCCCTTTCCCTCAACGGCTCGGATTTCTTCCGGGAGCGGTTCGGGAACCTGATGCCGGACACTTCGAAGGTTCCCTTCAACGACCTGGAAGCTCTGGAGAAGGCGCTCTGGCAAAAGGATACGGCGGCTTTCATCGTGGAGCCGGTGCAGGGAAAGACTTGCGAGGTCGCGGCCGACGGCTATTTGGCTGAGGCCGGGAGGCTGTGCCGCAAAGCCGGCG
>JBARBI010000094.1:0-6603 GCA_049792875.1 Candidatus Sulfotelmatobacter sp. | reverse complement strand
TGCACCCCCGCACAGCACTTCTCGCAAAACCCAAGCCAGACGCGGAGTTTCGCCCGCTGCATCGATCCGAATCGATGTGCAATCCCAAGAGCAATCTGTTTCTGTTTTGTGAAAATCCCGCACTTCCCGCGCCAGGCAAGGAATTGCAAGGAAAGGTTATGTAGGAACAGCCGCCCTCGGCTGTCCGTCGAGCGTAGCTCGACGGGTTTCCTATGCCCCATTCGATTTTTTCTTCCCCAGGGCCCCCGCCCCCTTCACCGCGGCCTTCCTCTTCCCCTTCCCGCCCCCCACAATGTCCGCGATGGTCGTGTGCTCCAGGATCTTGGCCGCTGCGTCCCGCACTTCCAGGAAAACTTCATACAGCGCCCGATGATCGGCGTCTTTCGCGATCAGGCTTCGCAACTGCTCCGCATCCCCCATCGGCGCCAGCGGACCATCCACCAGTCGGATAATGTCGCTCAAAGGAATCTCGGCCGGATCGCGCCTCAATTGGTACCCGCCTCTCGCCCCGCGCACGCTGTCCACAATCCGCGCGTTCTTCAACTCCAGCAGAATCAGTTCCAGGAACTTCTCCGGCAGGTCACTCTCCGCCGCGATCTCCCGGATCTTAATCGCGCCCTGCTCGTGCCGGCGGGCCAGCGTCATCATCGCCTGCAGCGCGTACAGACCCTTCTGAGAGATCTTCAATTAGACCCTCCCGCCCCGCCTAGATTGTGCCCGATTTCCCAGCGCTTGCCTACATCTACTTTGACGGCGGAACCGTCCCGCACCTCCGCGGAAGAGGTCGTTCACCTCCGTTTTGCAAGATATACTTTTCTTGGTGTGCAGGGCTTTAGCCCTTGAGGGGGCAATCCAAACGCGCCATCAGGTAGTGGCCACATCGAACACACTGTGGCTGGCGATCGGAGCGCTCGAGATGCAATGCTCGTAGGCTTCATACATACCCTTGAAAATGCGATCCCACGAGGTGGTCAGGGCCTGCTGGCGCGCCGACACCCGCATCGCGGAGAGCAACTCGGGCTCAGCCATCAACTTCGCCGTATAAGCGGCGAACTGATCGAAGTCGTGCGCAACGTATCCAGAACTTCCGTGCCGCACGGTGTACTGCGGCCCGCCACGATCGGTGACGACAGCGGGCACTGCTGAAGCAAACGCCTCCAGAACCACCAGGCCAAACGTGTCGGTCTCCGACGGAAAGGCAAGAACATCAAAGTTTGCATAGGTTCGTGACAGTTCCGGTCCCGTCAGCACGCCCGTAAACTCCGCATGCCGCATATGGTTTCGTAGCCATTCCTGCTCCGCGCCTTCCCCCACCACTACAAAGCGAAAATCCCGATGACCCCTGTCGAGCAGCGCCTGCTCAAGCCGAGCCAACGTGCGCACGCTCTTTTCTGCCGTAAGCCGCCCCACGTAACCGATACGGAACGGACCTTCCGGCCGGTTGCGAAGTTCAGGGCTGAAGACCGCCGTGTCTACGGCGTGTGACATGAGGTAGCAAGGCTTACCCGTAGCCGCCTCGAGTACCTCGATCATTTCCTGGTTGGGCGCAAACAGCAGGCGTGGAATTTTGTAGAACCGGGCCGAAGCTCGAAAGCTCAAGCGCTCGGCGACATCGGCCAGTTTCGCGGCGATCGCCGTAGGAAGGAACGACACTGCGGCCGCCGTCCGCCTTCGGGCGTATTGGTGCAGATTGGTTTGCCAGGATGCAGCAAACGGGATCCCCATCTTGTGCGCGACGTAGGCTCCCAGCGTCCCCACATCACTTGGCCCCGTAATTTGCACCACATCGGGACTGAAATCTCGCAGCAGCGGTTCCAGTTTCCGATAGTGCCTCAAAAACAACAGGTCGTAGTCGTGAGCCCGGTCCAGGGGAAATTTCACCGGACTGCGTTGCAACTGCACCCGCGTAACCGTCCCACTCGTCGTAACTTCATCGCATGGGCCCGCGTGCACCATCAGGAACGGAACCTCTTCGCGCCTGGCGAATGCCTCGAAGTGTCGGCTGGTCTGGGCCACGCCGTCCACTTCATGGTAGACGCAAGGAAAAAACGCGACCCGTGGACTTTCTTTCTTCACGAAAGAGCCTCAGAGGAAACGGCCTCGGTCGAAACCGCCTCCGTCGAAATAAGGTCAGTCGCAATCTCTTCCGGCACGTCGGAAACGGCTTCGGTCCTGAAAACGCAGCGCAGCGCTCGCTCCACAAGCACGTTTTCCAGCAACCGAATGCAAGACAAGATTCGCTCCACGTAAGCGGGCGGCGCTTTCCACAGCGAGGAGATCGGCCGTTCGGTGCCATTCTCGTCTGCGTGGAAGATTCGGTCGTCCCAACGCCGTGACCCGATCGGATACTCCGGATAGTTTCGAATCACGTCGAGCAGCGTCCGCGTCGTGCGGATGCTGACCGGTTCCGTGTATTGCGGCATCAGCAACACGTGGCTGCGTTGTTCCCTCCGGATTTCGCTCACGAACTCGCAGAAGGTTTCGGCCGCAGTCAAGTTCAGCGCGCCGCTCGCCGCACACCCGTGCCGGTCTCCGCCGGAGACCAGGGGTCGTTGCCACTGTTCGGCCAGTTGCCGAACCCGATTGTTTTCCTTGGTGCTGCGCGTCGCGTTGATTTCGAACGCATGCAGGAACTCGGCCGCACAGCTTAAGAATTGTTCAAGATCCTTGGCGCCCCGTTGCACGCCCACGCAGGACTGCGTCCATAGGGGGTGATTGAACACCACCAGCACATCCGGGAATCCATCGAGCATGGCCAGCAACTCGCACAAGCGTGTCTCGCTCGGCTTCCGGGTATACGCGGCGAGGTGGTCCATGATGCCCTGCGCCCGGTCACACGGCAGATTGTGAACTCCAAGATGAAAGATGGTTCCTTGGAAAGGGACGCTCCACTCCAGCGAGACCGGTGTCTGCGCCGTTTCCGGCACGGCTCGCAACAGCAGTGGCGCTTCAATGGTGTCGTGGTCCGTGAGCGAGACCAGGCTCTTCAGTCCGAGCGTGTCCTCGATCTGATCCCTTTCGGTTTCGTAAGCCAGCTTGGGAGTCAGCGGTGGAGTCCAGTAAGCCCGTGCGAAATCTACCGGGATCCTCGACCTCCGGCACTGCTTGACCAAAGCCTCATACAGCATTGGGCCCTTGCGGGCCAGCTCCGGTATGAGTTGAAGGCTTTCTTTAGAACGGTTGGTGTGACCGTGAAGTGAAACTGCGGTCCGGGTGTCCCGGCCAAAGTCCGGTCCATGCCAGAAGCAAGAGAGTTTTGTCTCAGCCATTCGCAAAGTTTTTTTGGAATTACGGGAGCTTCGATTCTAGTCCACGACCGCTCGGTTGCAACAATTCTTTCTCGTAGACCGCTCTACCAGTTAGATGCGGCCATCCACAGTTTCAGAGTAACCCGGCGACAGATTTTGGGGAATCAAGCTGGCCACCATCCAATTACGCTGGTAACTGTCCGTGGCGCTTCTCTGTGCTATACTTTTTATGACGCTTTTTCCACGGGTTGCTCGTGACGCGGTGGTCCCTCGTTGGATCAGATTTATCTCCGCCTTTCCTGCCCGCCGTTTAGTTCCAGCGTAAATTCAATCAATGTGAGCGGCATGGAAGCTTCACGTGTGTCCCCAATCGACGTGTATCTCGACAGGCCCCTCCAGAAAGAAACAATCTAGAATGACCACATTTACCGAACTGCCCTTGTCTGCGGCTTTACAGCAGAAGCTGGCGGCAGCTCAATTCATCACCTTAACGCCGATCCAGGAGCGCGCGATCCAGCCTGCTCTTGAAGGCAAGGACGTAATCGGCACCGCCCAGACCGGCACTGGCAAGACCCTCGCATTTCTGATCCCGGTCATCGAGATGCTCCGCCGCGAACCGGCGACCCAGGCCAGCGCTCTGGTCCTGTTGCCCACGCGCGAACTGGCCATGCAAGTTCACGAACAGTACGAGCAACTGCGCACCAAGAGCATGCTCAAAGCTGCCCTCGTGATCGGTGGCGTATCTGAGAAAGCTCAGATTCAGGGCCTGCGCGCCGGTTCGTCTCTCATCATCGCGACTCCCGGACGCCTGCAGGACCTTACTGACCGTAAGTTCGCCGACCTGCGCCATATCAAGATGCTCGTCCTCGACGAGGCCGATCGCATGCTCGACATGGGCTTTCTCCCGGCTATCCGCCGCATCCTGGCGGTGCTGCCCAAGAGCCGTCAGACCTTGTGTTTCTCCGCCACCCTCGAACAATCTGTCGCCGGGCTCGTCCACGAGTACATGCGCGACCCCGTGCGGGTAGCGCTGGGCTCGGTCCTCAAGCCGGCCGAAAGTGTGGAACTGAAGGCCTACGAAGTCCGCCCGGGCGAAAAGCTAGACGTTCTCCGCCAGCTTCTCTATGCCGAGAAGGGACAGACACTGATCTTCACACGCACCAAGCGCGGCGCGCAGCGCCTTGCGCAGGACTTAGCACGCGACGGCTTCACCGCTACCATGATTCACGGCGATCGCTCGCAGTCTCAACGCAACGGCGCCCTCAGCGGATTTCAGGAAGGCCGCTTCCAGGTACTGGTCGCCACCGACATCGCTAGCCGCGGCTTACATTGCGACGACGTCGCCCACGTCATCAACTATGACCTGCCCAAGATGGCCGAAGATTTCATCCATCGTGTCGGCCGTACTGGACGCGCGGGATTAACCGGCCGCGCTACCACTCTCGCCGCCGGAGTCGAAGTCGTGGAACTCCGCAACATCGAGCGCACTCTCAAACTGCGCATCGAACGCATGCAGATGGACCCGTCCGGCGCGGCTCAGCCCAAGCGTTTCGTCCAGAACACTCTGGCTTCCCGCACCTTGACAGCATTGCCCGGCGAAGTTTTCGTCTAATGGAAGGGGAAGTGGGTGCCCCATTTCTCGCGTCTTTTGCGAGAAGTGGGGCAGTTCCCCTGTTGTGCCTAGCGGCCGATCTTGCTGTCCGGTATAAACACTTCCGCCGGCTCGGGTTCGTCCTCAGTACCGATGCGGAACAACGCCGCCTGCGCCTCGGCATGCTCGCGCAGTTCCTGCATCTCGTCCACAACCGCGCCTTCCGGCTTATCCTGTTTGCGCTGGCTCCGGCGCTCCGCCTTATCCCGCTGTTTCTGTTGACGAGTCTGCTCTTTCTGGCGTTTAGTAAAAGTCGATCTTCCTCGTGGCATTCACAATTCCTCCTTGGTGTTATTCCCCGCCGTGCCGGCCCGCTCTTCCCTTCATCCGGCCGCTTTCAGAAAAACCAAACAACTACCAGCGCGGTTCGCGCGGCTGGCGTGCATGGCCCTGATAGTCATCGCGCCCACGTCCGCCGCCTCCACCACCCCCAAACCGCTTTCCACCTCCGCCCCCACCACCCCTGGGACGGTCCGTCTTGGGCTGCGCTTCGTTGATTTTCAACGCCCGTCCGCTCAGTTCCGTTCCGTTCAACGTAGCCACTGCTTTGTCGGCCTCAGCGGCATTAGTCATCTCGACAAAACCAAATCCTCGAGAGCGTCCGGTCTCCCGATCCGTCACGATACTGACTTTTTCCACCGCACCGTGAGCCTCGAAGACCGTTCGCAACTCTGATTCAGTCGTGCTGTGGGGCAAATTACCTACGTAAAGGTTCTTCATCGCATTTCCTCTCTCAGTAAATCATCTAAAGTCCGGGATTCGGCCGCGACTCGGTTGGACTCCCTGGTTTCCAGATCGCGTGGCGGCGCAGGCCTGTCCTGCGTCGCTTTTGTGCGTGCGTGCGACAGCGACCGCACGGCGGAAATTCGCCGCGAAGCTTCCAGGATTCCCCAACGTTGCGACATACCTCCGGGCAAGTCCGCCGCCAGTGCCGCTCTCACGTCTTCGCGGACACCGTGACCCTCATTCTTCTGAACCAATGGAACTCTATCCGCCTTCGGTTCGTCGGCCAGGTAGCCCGGCTGCCCCACCAGAAATGAAATCTGCTGCGGGGGCGTAGCCCTGCGCATGTCATCACAAAATTTGTCCCGGTGTCCCAATCCGCTTTCCATATCAATCAGCACCAGGCTGTAAAGGTCCGCGCGCCACCACGACCGCGCTTCGCTGATGTCGGCCGCACAATCCACTTCCAAGCCTAGCTTTCTCATAGACTCGGCGCGCAGGTCGCGCTTGGTTGTCGAAGTGTCCACCAGCAGAACGCGTTTGGTTTTCAGCTTACCGGGCAGCCCCACGGGAAGCGGCAGCCCCAGCACTGGCATACTCATTCCACCACCGGCTTCTTCTCAGAACTCGATATCGCCGGTTTAGCTGGCTTGACCGCGTTCTTCAGCAGTTGGCGGTTGCGCATCCGGCGCGCGATGTTCTGCCTCCGCACTCGGTTAAACCTCGATTTGTCGCCGTTAATTCCGGACATATTGGACTCCTGTTATCGGGCAGTTGGTGAAATGGTCTACTGGGACGATCGTGGGACTGCTGGCAAACGTCATCGTAACGGCCCTCAAGGGTTCGTTTCAGAATGCACGTCTTCGGTTGGAGCAGCCGCGTCCTGCCCGCGTATAAGCGATAACGGAATGGTTCTGGGACACCGCCGGGTACAGAAACGACGCCTCTCGATCTCTCAATCGCGAAGGCGCAAATAGGGCC
>JBARBI010000093.1:0-3059 GCA_049792875.1 Candidatus Sulfotelmatobacter sp. | reverse complement strand
TGGAGTCGGAGTAGGGACCATGATCGCTCATGACCCCCTCCACAGATCCGGACAAGCGGAGTTACCGCATCCGGCTCCCACCTTGGGTGAGGACGCCCAAGCGCACGAGAGGATAAGGATGACAAACACGAGCCGGTGGGAGCCATCGCGCAAGATAGCGCCTCATGCGGCGCCACGGCAGGTGGTTACCCTGGCTGCGACGTCGCAGTACCGTCCGCCACAGATAACCCGCCGCTTTGCGAAAAGCGCACAGCGCCGGGCCGTTCATGGGCACCCCGTAATAGCGGAAGTGCCCCAGCAAGACCGAGCGCAAGTACGCTCCCTGTTCCCGAATGGGCGTGTGCATGCGTCGCCGCAGTTCCTCTTTCAAAGCCCGCAGCTTAGCTTGCCACCTCTGGCGCATCGTCTGGCGCAGTACCGTGAAATGCCCCTTCCGGGTTTTCCCGCAGCTGTGCGTAAACCCCAAGAAGTTGAACGTTTCCGGTTTGCCGTCGCCGCGATTTCGCCGATTTTGCTCCGCAAAGCGGCCAAACTCGACGATTCTCGTTTTGTCGGCATGCAGTTGGAGTCCGAACCGCGCAAATCGCTCGCGCAGTTCCGCCAGAAACCGCTCCGCTTCATCCCGATGCTCAAATCCCGCAACGAAGTCATCGGCAAAACGCGCGAAGATTACCTCCCCGCGCGCTTGCTTCCGTCTCCATCGCTGGACCCAGAGGTCGAGTACGTAGTGAAGATAGATGTTCGACAGCAACGGGCTGATACTCCCGCCCTGAACCGTTCCTATCTCACTCTGTACTCGCTTGCCCTCTTCCAGCACGCCCGCCTTGAGCCATTTCTGGATCAAACGCACGACGCGCCGGTCGGCTATGCGGTGCTCGATAAACTTCACCAACCATCCCTGATCGAGAGTGTCATAAAACTTCCGGATGTCGGCATCGAGCACCCAGTTCACTTTTCTCGTTCCGATCCCAACCGCCAGCGCGTCCAGCGCTTGATGCGGACTATGCCCCGGCCGGAATCCGTACGAAAATCCCAGGAAGTCCTGTTCGTAGATCGCGTTCAATACCTCGACGGTGGCACGTTGGACGATCTTATCTTCCAGCGCGGGAACCCCGAGCGGCCGAAGCTCGCCCGGTTTACCCACCTTCGGGATGTACACCCTGCGCACAGGCCTTGCTCTGTAGGCTCCCCGCTTGAGTCTAAGGGAGAGATCCTGGAGGTTCGCCTCGAGGGTCTCGCCGTAGTGCTCCCACGTCTCGCCGTCGACGCCCGCGGCCGCATCCTTCTTAACAGCCAGATAGGCTACCCGCAGTCGCTCGATCTCGTAAATGTGGTGCAGGAGCGCGGTGAACCGCTGTTTCTTATCCTTGCTTGCTACTTGACGTACCCGCTCGAGCGCGCTGGGCGTGCTTTCCCGGCCCTGAGTCCGGAGCGCGTTGCACTCGGGCGAGTTCCCCTTGGCCCGTTTCCTCTCCTCCATCGCCTCCGCTGCCGGTCCCTCGGCTTTGTTCGGCAACTTCGCAGGTTCTATGTAACGGTCCGACTTCCCGCGTCCGTTCGTCATCGGCGTACGCCCTTTGACTTCCCGATACGGTCTGCAGTTCTCTCCTCTGCAGGCAGACGTGGGATCTCCCGGTTCCCAAACAAGGTGCTTGCGTACATGCACGGGGTCTCTGACCGCGCGGGATCCTGGTACACCTTGCGATGGCGGTGCACCCGGTGTTGCCTTCCGACATCCTCCAACGCGTCGGCATCCCGGAGTACCTGCCGCTTGCGCAGCAGGGCATATATTTCACGGCTCAATACCCGACCTGTACGTCCCCCTGTCAACGCTTCGACGCCGCCCTCGCGAGCGGCTCCGCATGACTCGGGGCCGTTGTGGTTCGCTATTCCTTCAACGTATGAAACTTTCATTCACAACACCTTGCCGGTTTCAACCGGCGCACAGAGGAAATATGAGCGCACTAAGACGTTTGCGGAATTTCTGGATACTGTGGGTTGCGGCGATGGTTCTGGCTTGCTTCGGCAATGCGGTCGCGCAAGCGAGATACAGAGTTCAGGATTTGGGAGTTCAGCACCCTGACAACCTGGGCATGGCCATGGGCCTCAATAATCACGGCTGGACGCTGAATATGGAGCAACTCCTGGATCATTCCGCCATTTCCACCCTCTTCCCGGCCGTGCAAGGCACGGTGAGGATCAGCATCGGCGAACTCAACCTTCCACTCGGCACGCTTGGAGGAAAGAACAGTTCGATCAATTGGAACGGAATTAACGACCGCGGGGAATCTGTCGGTATGTCCGAAACATCCGTTTCAGATCCGAATGGCGAAGACCTCTGCGGTTTTGGCACACACGCTACATGTCTTCCCTTTCTTTGGCAAAACGGCGTCCTGCACGCTCTCCCGACGCTGGGCGGGAATAACGGGCAGGCCAGCGCCATCAATAACAGCGGACAAGTCGTAGGATATGCAGAAAATGGTATCGTGGACTCCACCTGCCCGGCTGGCGTCACTAACAATCGGGTTGACCTGCCGGCGTTGTGGGACAAAGGGAAAGCCCAACCTCTTTCTACGATCGGTAACGATCCAGACGGGGTCGCATTCGGCATCAACAATCACGGCCAAGCCGTAGGCTACTCGGGAACCTGCACAGCAGCGAATTACGCCGTATTGTGGGAAAACGGCGCTGCCACCCCGCTTGCGGACCTCGGAACTCCGGGCGCCATAGCCTTCGCCATTAACGGCCACAACCAGATCGTTGGCCAAGCCGTCAACTCTGAGGGCACAGCCTTGGCCGCGATTTGGGAGAACCATACAGTCAGAAGTCTTGGCGGCCTTCTACCGGGAGATGTTTCCTCTTTTGCCACCAGCATCAACAACCGGGGCCAGGTGGTGGGAAGCTCCTTCGACTCCAGCTCCAACTGGTCCCATGGCCTCATCTGGGAGAACGGGAGAATGTTCGACCTTAACCAGCTATTTCCCGCAACCTCCAACCTCTACGTAATCTCGGCTAGCAACATCAATGAGAGCGGACAAATCGCGGGTATGGCGGTGGAG
>JBARBI010000092.1:0-3105 GCA_049792875.1 Candidatus Sulfotelmatobacter sp. | reverse complement strand
CTTCCGCGAAGAGAACGAGCGCGTGATTGCGCAGGGCGGCAAGCCGGCCACCGGCCGTCCGCTGCTCCTCGGCATCACGAAGGCATCGCTCTCCACCGACTCGTTCATCTCGGCGGCCTCGTTTCAGGAAACCACCCGCGTGCTCACCGAAGCCAGCATCAACGGCAAGGTCGATCACCTGCGCGGCCTGAAAGAGAACGTCATTGTTGGACGCCTCATCCCTGCCGGAACCGGCATGGAGTACTACCGCAACGTGCGCCTCTCTCCAGAAATGGAAGAGGCCGCGGCCAAGGTACAGGCGGAAGTCTCAGCAGCGTACGAAGAAGCCGAGCGCGCTCTCGAAATGATGCGCCACGAGGGCGAAACCGACGATCTGCCCGCGGAACTCCCCGCTGCAGAGTAGTCGAAACTATAATCAGGCTCGGGGGCGAATCATTCGCCCCCGAACCTGCATTAGCCTCATCGAACCATGTGGCGACGGCCGCCTCGGCCGTCCCGGCAAGAGCTTGCCCTGAGCGAAGTCGAAGGGGCGAAGCCGAGCCGGAACTGAAGAAAACGATTAGACGACGAATGCACGCTACCCCCCAGCGAGTGCGTATCGAGGAACCTGCCCTACTTCCCTCTTTGCGCCCGGTGCCTTCCGGCCCTAAGCTAGAGCAGCGCATGCTCCGTTTCCTCCGCCTCTTGCGACTGGCCTTCTGGCGTGCCTTTACGCACGACGCCTTCGCCATTGCCAAAGCCTCGGCCTATTCTTCGATTCTCACCTTCTTCCCGGTCTTACTGATCATCGGTTCGCTTTTGGCGAGTTGGCGAAAGGGCCAGCCTTACTTGCGGGAGATCTCCTACGCCCTCGGCAGCATCTTGCCGGCAGGCGGAACCACCGCGCTCGGCTATCTGAAGGGTGCGGCGCAACATCCTGTGAGCACGTTGGCCACGACTTCCGTGATCACGCTGTGGACCGCATCCGGCGTCATGGTCTCGTGGATGGAAGGTTTCCGCCGATGCTATGAGCTGCAAAAAACCTGGGGACTGGTGAAAGAGCGTCTGATCGCCTTCCTGCTGGTCGTTTTCGCGCTGGTTCCGATGACCTTCGCCACCCTTCTCGTCGCCGTGGGCAGCAAGTTCGAGACTCGCCTTCTGCCCTACATCGACCCTGATTTCAGCGTCTACGTCCTGCTGCTGTGGGGCTCGATTCGCTGGCTGATCGCCACGCTGACCAGCATCGCCGTAATTGCGCTGATCTACCATAACGCTGTCCCGCGCACCCAACCCTGGCATAGCGTGATGCCCGGCGCCATGCTCGCCACCCTTCTGTGGTTCTCCGTGACGGTAGGGTTCCGCGCCTACCTGCAGCATTTCGGAAACTTCGCCACGATCTACGGATCGTTGGGAGTTGCCATGGCTCTGCTGGTGTGGATGTACATGATTTCCCTGGTGGTCCTGGTGGGTGCGGAATTCAATGCCTTGCTGTTCCCTCGCGCCATGTTGGGAAAGGAGCTCACGGCGATTAGTGGCCCCAAAGCGTAGACACGCCGCAGGTTTGTAGACCAGCGGTTTTGTGGGTACGGCTTTAGCCGTACCATGAGAGGCCCCAACGAGACCGGGCTTTAGCCCCTGAGGGCAACAGCTAGTTTCGAGAAACGATAAGCTCTGCAGATGGATGAGCCGACATCCTCGACTCATACTGTGTTTTTGCAACGTCTCGCTCACCGAAAATCCGCAGGTAGAATATCCCGAACTTCAGCAAGTTCGATTAAAGGAGACCGGTTGAGCGCTACCAAGCTAGAATCGATCGCAGATCCCACGACGGCCAGGCCTTCTCCCCGCCGCGCGAAAATTATCTGCACGATTGGTCCGGCGTGCAATACCGAAGCAGCCATGCGCGACCTGCTCCGCCTCGGCATGGACATCGCCCGCCTCAACTTCTCTCACGGCACTCACGAAGATCACGCCCATAACATCCAGCGCCTGCGCCGCGCCGCCGAGCGTGAGGGACGCACCGTCTGTATTCTCCAAGACCTGCAAGGCCCAAAAATCCGTACCGGGCCGCTGGAGCGGCACGAGCCTGTCCTGTTGAAGACCGGCACAGTCGTGACCATCACACCGCGGGATGTGCCGGGCACCGCCGCGCGCATCTCCACCACCTTCCCCGATCTCGCCCACGAACTCACGGCCGGCGCGCGCATCTTGCTCAGCGACGGCCTGATCGAGCTGCGCGTGCGCGGGGTCCGCGGCCATGATGTGCTCTGCAATGTCATTAATGGCGGCATGCTGGGCGAGCACAAGGGCATCAATCTTCCCGGCATTGCTCTCTCCATCCCGGCACTCACCGCGAAAGACCGCAAAGACCTGGAATTCGGTTTGAGCCATGGCGTGGACGCGGTCGCGCTCTCCTTCGTCCGTACCGCTGCCGACGTCAACATGGTCAAACAGATCATTGCCGCACACCATAGCGACGTCCCCGTCATCGCCAAGCTGGAAAAGCCGCAAGCCATCGATCATCTGGAGGAAATTCTCGAAGCCGCCGACGGAGTCATGGTCGCCCGCGGCGATCTTGGCGTCGAAATGGCGCCCGAAAAAGTCCCGGTCATCCAGAAGCACGTCATTCGCCGCGCCTCCGCGTGGCGCAAGCCGGTTATTACCGCCACCCAGATGCTCGAATCGATGATCGAAAACCCGCGCCCCACGCGGGCCGAAGCCAGCGACGTCGCCAATGCGATTTTCGACGGTACCGATGCGGTCATGCTTTCCGCGGAGACTGCCAACGGCCTCTATCCCCGCGAGGCAGTATCAATGATGTCAAGAATCGTGATTGAGGCCGAGGGGAACACGGGAGACTTCATGCCCTTCCGGCGCCGCCGCGAGAAGCATTCGATTACCATCGCGCAGGCGATTTGTGAAGCTATCTCCCACGCAGCGGAGGATTTGCGCATGGGCGCCATCGCTGTGTTCACCGAGACCGGAAACACCGCGCGCATGATTTCGAAGTATCGCCCCAAGGCGGCGATTTATGCCTTCAGCCAGATTGTGCCGGTGTGCAATCGGATGAATCTGTTCTGGGGCGTGACTCCGGTGCGGACCGAGCAGGCACGCAACGCCGAAGAC
>JBARBI010000091.1:0-2443 GCA_049792875.1 Candidatus Sulfotelmatobacter sp. | reverse complement strand
CGCGATCAGGTGGTCGATTTCTTCCGCAAATCCGGCGCGATTGATGAACCGACCATCCAATCCGAAACCGATCGCTACATCGCGTGGCCCGCGCAGGCGCTCAGCTACAAACTCGGCCAGCTGAAGTTCCGCGAACTGCGCGACCGCGCGCAAAAAGAACTCGGCCCCAAATTCGACATCCGCAAGTTTCACGACGAGATGCTTGACGGCGGAACGCTCCCTCTGGATATGTTGGACGCCCGCACCGACAAATGGATCGCCGAGGAAAAATCGCGCTAAAAAGGCCGAGCTTGGGCCTTCACCCACCCCGAACTCTCTTCGTTTCACTGTCGTAATTCAAGCCGGTAGACGAAAGCGCCTACAATAGCATCAAAGCTTCGCTCTGCATTCCGCGAAATCGGGTTTCGCGAAACCAAAAGCTTGGGAGAACCAAATGAATAAGCTGATGAGGTCCATGGGGTGGAGTGTGCTGCCTGGACTGGCGCTCGCTATTGCCTTTTTAGCTGCATCTCTAACCGCGCAAGATTACCGCCCGCCACAAGAGCAGGGCCAACAGGATCAGGACGATCCGCCCACCCGCGTCGCGCGCCTGGGCTATATGAGCGGCTCCATTTCCTTCGAGCCCGCCGGAGAGGAAGATTGGGTGCAGGCGGTTGAAAACCGGCCCATGACCACCGGCGACAGGGTCTGGGCCGACCAGGATTCTCGTGCCGAGTTGCAGTTGGGTTCGGCGGTGATTCGGTTGTCGGCCAACACCGGCGTCTCGTTCCTGAACCTGGACGACCATACCATCCAGCTTCGATTGAGCGCCGGCGCGGTCAACATTCGCGTGCGGCGGATGGAACGTGACAATATATTTGAAATCGACACCCCGAATCTGGCCTTCACCGTCTCAGATCCCGGCAATTACCGGCTGGAAGCCAGTCCCGACGGAAACTATACCGTGGTCACCCTGCGCGCCGGGGACGGCCAGGCGACCGGCAACGGCCAGACGTACACCATTCATAGCGGGCAGCGCGTAACCTTCAGCGGCACCGACTCTCTCAACGCTGACATGGAGCAGATTGGCCCTGAGGACGATTTTGACTCCTGGGCCGATGGCCGCGAGCATCGTCACGATGAGTCGCGCTCGGCGCAGTATATGTCCCCCGATGTCGTCGGGTATGACGATCTCGATGACTTCGGCGACTGGCGCGACGACCCTAACTACGGCCACGTCTGGTATCCCAACCGCGTAGATGCGGGCTGGGCGCCGTACCACAATGGCCATTGGGCCTGGATCGATCCCTGGGGCTACACGTGGGTGGATGATTCGGCGTGGGGCTACGCTCCATTCCATTATGGACGCTGGGTAAATGTGGGTGGACGCTGGGGCTGGATTGCTGGCCCGCCTGCCGAGCGCCCGGTTTACGCTCCCGC
Organism: Candidatus Sulfotelmatobacter sp.; assembly: GCA_049792875.1. Taxonomy (GTDB): domain Bacteria; phylum Acidobacteriota; class Terriglobia; order Terriglobales; family Acidobacteriaceae; genus Sulfotelmatobacter. The sequence goes on along the minus strand of JBARBI010000091.1, from coordinate 1,024 downwards.
GCTCGTCGTATTCGTCGGCGGGGGCGGACCGAACGTGGGATGGTTCCCGCTGGGCCCGCGCGAAGTTTTCGTGCCTTCCTATCCCGTCAGCCGCGGTTACATGACTCAGGTCAACGTCAGCAGCACAACGGTTAACACGACCACCGTAACGAACGTCTACAACACGACCGTCATCAATAAGACAACGAACATCACCAATGTGACCTATGTGAACCGCAACGTGCAGGGTGCGGTGACTGCGGTTCCGCAAAATGCTTTTGCCGGAGCGCAGCCGGTGGGCCGAAACGCGGTTAAGATGAATGCGCGCGAAATCGCGGCCGCTCCCGTCAGCGCCAGAGTTGCGGTCGCGCCCACGCGCCAGTCTGTGCTCGGAGCGCACGCGGCAACCGCAGGTCATGTTTCCGCGCCTCCTGCGGCGGTGATGGACCGGCAGGTGATTGCGAAGGCAACGCCGCCTCCACCGCCGGTTTCGTTTGCCAAGCAGCAACAAGCCATGGCGGCGCATCCCGGCCAGCCTCTGCCTAAGCGCGAACTGGCAGCGCTGCGTCCGGCAGCCGCGCCTGCTGCGCACCCGCTGGTCAAGGTAGCGCCTCCGGGAAAACCGGCGACGGCAACGACAGGACATCCGCCAGCAGTGGCGGCGAAGCAACCCGCCGCGCGCCCCGGTCAACCCGCAGCGGCCGCGCCACCGAAACAGCCGGAAAATCGTCCGCCGACAACCGGGACGGATAAGCCCGCCGAGCCGCCTGCTCGCAACGCTGGGCCGCCTGCGGCGCAACCCAGCAACCGCCCGGAACCGAATCGCCCGGCGGCGCAACCGGGCCGTCCGGCGCCAGCGCCTGAAAATCGCCCGCAGCCGAATCGTCCCGTCGAACCTCCAGCCAATAGCCGTCCGCCCGCGGCTCAACCCAGCAATCGCCCGGCGGAACCGGCTCGTTCAGCGCCCACTCCCCAACCGAAACAAACTCAACCCGCGCCGCATCCGCAGACAGCGCCACCAGCCGAGCATCCCCAACAACACACG
>JBARBI010000090.1:0-25848 GCA_049792875.1 Candidatus Sulfotelmatobacter sp. | reverse complement strand
TGGGGGTAAGCGATTGATTCAGTTAGGTTGATGGCACTTTCTCGATTGCTGCGAAGCCTGCCTTACAAGCAGGAAGTCGCAGGTTCGAGTCCTGCACTGCCCACCACTTACCCCCTTTCTTCTGAAGCAATGTCGGATTTTCCTCGTCATCGGTCGGGAGTGGAATTTCGCGGTACTACAAACAACCGGAAAAACGCCATGGCGTCGAGAACTGCGTCGCCTTGGGGATGAACCTAGCGCACGCTCATTTCAATCTGGGAGCGACCAGCGGTTTGCGCCAATCCCCCCATCAACCTCGGCGGACGAACCTAGCATCGTCAGGGACGTGTCGCGCAATGAATAAAGGACCAAAGCCCGCAGCTTCGAAAGCTTCAGCGCGTTCGCCGGCTGCTTTCAGGCCCGATGGCTCCAAGGTCGCTCCGGGATTCGCTTGCCGTCCATCGAAGCGATTTCAGCGGTTGATAGTGCAGTAGGCGGGGCGACAGAATCTAATACGCAAGGGTCTCCGGGACACGGGCGCGGACGCAGAGGGGCCACATGCATTCGCCGTCGTGCCAGGTGATTCAGACACCTAGAATTCGCGGAGCAGAATAGCCCGAAAGAGGCTACGCTCGGCACGCAGGTGCCATGTACTTGTACCTTCCGCTAAGTCTAAGCTGACATTTCCCCTAGAGTTGATCAATTTCGCAGGTTCAAGGAATGGTGATGTTCACTACAGCAGACTTCAAGAAGGTATTGTGTCCGAGATGTGGAGCAAAGGCGGGATCGTCGTGCCGCTCTGCCAGCGGGCGAAAAATATGTGCCCTTTATCCCCACATCGACCGCGTCCACGCGTTTGTTGCGGATAGGCGCTTGATCGAGGAGCGGATCACTCCCGGAATTGCGCTGGCAGGTACGGCTAATCCGCGATATCTTCTTCCACCCTCCTCAGGTTCTCGGCTACTTCCAATGCAAGGCGGGCTTCGGAACATCTCGGGTCAATCGGCTGCACCAGCGCGGGGATAGGACTGGGAACATCGAGGTCGTGCCGCAAGTACCTGGTATGTGCAGATCCATCGCGTCCGGAAAGTTAGGCTCTCTTAAATCGTTGTAGGCACCCCTTGCTAGGTATTGATTCCTCGTCAGGCTTCGTAGCAGGAGGTCTCAGATTCGAGTCCTGCCCTGCCCACCCCCCGACCTCCGGGGGGTTGCATACTCGCGAACCGTTCTCGCAAGCTGCTATTCGCCAGACCCTTCTTGCTTCCGGTGTTGGCGTTGAGTCCGGTTGCCCAGCGCGGCAATTATGGGCAGCAACTCCCGGCTGGCGTCAAGCTTGAATATGAAACCGTCAACGAAGGCTAAGCCTTGGATTGGCACGTCGCCACCCGATAGTAAGATCACCATCAGTTCCGGCCGCATGCGCTTCATTTCCATGGCAACCTCATACCCGTTCATCCCAAGCATCGCGTAGTCGAGGAGCACAAGGTCGAACCCGCACATGGTCACAAGTCTCAGCCCTTGCTGCGCCGACGATGCGGTGAGAACAGCATATCCAGACCGTTCCAGCAGAGTTTTTTCGTAATGCAGAATCGCCGGGTCGTCATCGACACACAGGATCACTCTCTTCGAGGCGGGATCAACGGGTATCAATTTGGCCTCCTGCCAACATCAGGCCCGGACTTCAGGTGGCAAGTCCGATTCACCTTGCTCCGCGGGGAACCGAATTCCGGCGCACGGAGCAGGTGGCGCAGCCTTCCCGTATGCTACGCCACCAAAAGGAACGGGCGGGCGATGGGGGAGCGCCGTCGGTTCCTTCCCTTAACATTTCCTTGGCGTCAGCTATATCGCGGCGACTAATGGCACGTCTGTCCAAAATTGCACAGGTGCAAACAGAGTCATTACCTGCTGTCCGAGAGAACGGCGAAGGAAGTCCGGAACACCGGGGGTGTGCAGTTGCACAGGGCGGATCGGGGGTGCCGTTACCCTAGCAGGCTGCGGAAAAAGTCCGTTGCCACGCCACAGACGACCACAGGGGCTAAAGCCCGCATTGATTCCATGTGCTTTACGCGGCCCTGAAGGGCCGCTCTTCCACGGAAACCTGGGCGTTCCGAGTTTTTCCGCGGCCTGCTAGAGAGCATGGCCCGAGCGGCAGCCCCGGATGGCTGGGGGATGAGATCTGCGCAGACTGTTCTTTCTGACAGTTGGAGAGCGGCCGAGTTCAGAGCTTAACTAATGGGGATGACTCGTACCCTCCATCCGCCTGAACGTGTTTCCCAGCCCATCGGGATCGACCTGCAAGATTCGCGTCTCCGAGGAAACGCTGAAACCGAAAACGGGATGGCCTTCTGCTTCGCTCCGATTGTTTCCAGCGCGCTATCGGGATGAACTTATGAAGCGTTTTTTTGATCTCACATTTAAACCATTCTTTGTGGTTACCGGGATTGGAACGGCACTCGGTGCGGTCAATGCCTTTTGGCCGCAGTGGGGAGCGGAGAAGGTGCTACTGATCCCGTTCGACCAGGACTACACGATCATTCTGCAGCATTGGGGATGCTTGCTGGGAGTGATGGGCGTGTTCATGATCGTCGTTGCCTTTTGGGAGAAGTGGCGCGATCCGATACTCATTTTCAGCGCTTGCGAGAAAGCTTTCTTCGTCTATCTAGTCGCGAGGAACATAAGCCGTCCCTACGCGCGGGGCCTGTGGTTCGGCGGGGGGATGGATGCCATGGTGGTGCTGTACACAATCGCTTACTTCGCCGTGAGGAGCTTGGGGACTTCGACGGACCCGGGCTAAAGATGGGATCCATAGGCTAACAGCCTCGGAGGCCTAAACGGCGCGAACGACAATCATCGGCGAAGAACATCGACTTGGAGTATTCCTATGATCGCAACAGATGGTAAGAAGTTCCTATCGGTGGTACTCAGTTTCATTCTCGTCACAGTTTCCCCTCAGCTGCTGAACGGATATCAAGCTTCGGATTCAACGCCTGCGAGCGAGCCTGGGAATTCCACGGAATCTGTGCCGATGAGCGCGAGTGAATTGCAAGCGTTGGTTGCGCCAATCGCACTGTATCCAGACGCGCTGGTGGCCCAGATTCTCGCGGCATCAACGTTTCCGGACCAGATTGCAATCGCGAATTACTGGCTGCAGCAAAACAAGAGCCTAACCGGCGGTGTCCTGATGCAGGCGGTCGACAAGCAATCATGGGATCCGAGCGTGAAGGCGCTCACACAGTTCCCATCGGTACTCAACAATCTGGCGACGAATCTTACCTGGACTTCGTCGTTAGGGGAGGCGTATCACAACCAGGCGTCCGATGTGATGACCGCTATCCAGACCCTGCGTGCGCAAGCGAAAGCGAAGGGCAACCTCCAGTCCAGTTCACAAATCACGGTGGTGCAGCAGTCGCCCCAGACGATCGTCATTCAATCAGCGAACCCTCAAGTTGTCTATGTTCCGCAGTACAACCCCGCCGTGATTTACGGCTATCCGTATGTGGTTCCCGGCTATGTTGCCCCCGTATATTCCACGGGCGATCTGGTAGCGGCCGGCCTGCTTTCGTTCGGAGCCGGAATCGCGGTAGGCGCCATGATGAGCGGCGGTTGTTGCGGATGGGGGTACAGCAGTTGGAACTGCGGCTGGCACGGCACCGCGGTTGTGTACCACGGCGGAGGGTACTACGGAAATGCCGCATGGCACGGGGGGTACTACAACGGCGGCTATCACAACAGCTATGGTTACAACAACGCCTACAACCACAATGGGAATAACTACAACAACTACCACGGCGGCAACACCTACAACCGAAACGTCAGCGGAAATACGGTCAACGTCAACCGGCAGAGCGCTCAGAACTTCAACGCCAATCGTTCCTCAGGCTCCAACTCTTGGGCGCAGCGCGACAATTCGAGTAGCGGAAGATCGACTGCCTTCAGCGGCTTGGACGGGCACTCCGGCGGATTTGGCGGTTCCGGGGGATGGTCTTCGAGAGCAGAGAGCAGTCGCGGTTGGGGCAGTATGGGTTCCAGCGGATTCGGCGGCGGCCGCTTCGGCGGTGGTGGCGGAGGATTCGGCGGTGGCGGTTTTCGTCGGTGATGTCCTAAGGGAGCGAGGGGAAACACCGGAGAATAGGTCTTGGAGGAATGCGTATGTCTCACTTTGGATGTAAACATCGGGTCGGAGGTAGGAGCCTCGCAATGCTTGTGGTGCTGTTTGCGCTGATCCTCGAGCTGGCTTCCTGTAACACGTCGGACACTCCCAAGGCTGCTCAGAAGACCTTTGCGTCACCGGCCGAAGCCGGGGCAGCGTTTCTTGAGGCTGCCAAGTCTGGCGACCAAGCCGCATTACTGGCGATCTTCGGTCCGGACGCAAAGGACGTCCTGTTCTCCGGAGATGGGGTAAAGGATAAGGACGCACTGCAAGACTTCGTGGCCTCCTACACGCAGATGAACCGCTGGCGCGAGATCAAGGCCGGCGGGGAAGTCCTTTACCTTGGCGCCGACAATTATCCCTTTCCAATCCCTTTGGCCAAAACTTCCGCAGGTCAGTGGTCCTTCGATACCGCAGCCGGTCGGGACGAGATTCTTGCGCGTCGAATCGGCAAGGGCGAGTTGACCGCAATTGCCGCGTGCGTGGCCACCGCCGATGCCGAACAACAATATTTCGGCCGGATGCACGATGGTGACAACGTGAAGCAGTTTGCACAGAAGTTCGTCAGCGACGAAGGCAAGCAGAACGGATTGTTCTGGCCGGCTCCAGCGGGGCAGCCTGCGAGCCCCTTGGGCCCGCTAGGTGACTTCGCAAAGGCCGTCGGTTATACCAATTCGGGGGATAAGCCGCAGCCGTTCAACGGCTACTACTTCAGGATATTGAGTAAACAAGGAGATAAAGCACCGGGCGGGGCGAAAGACTACATAGCGAACGGGAAGATGACAGGTGGGTTCGCCGTCCTCGCCTATCCCACGGAATACAGGAATTCGGGAATCATGGCTTTCATCGTCGGCAAGGACGGCACCGTCTACCAAAAAGACCTAGGAGAAAAGACCACCGAGGTCGCAGTCGCGCTGGCGGAATACAACCCGGGCGACGGTTGGACCAAAGTAGTTGGCACCGAAACGATCACGCCGTAGGTTTTTTCAAGAAATGACGGATGAGGGCGCTATACGAGGAGGCGGGATCCTCCCGAACTTAAGCCTAGTTCAACCGTCATGGATATAACGACCTCGCCCTGTCACAGTTGACAGTAGGCACCGACCCCTTCACGTGGTGCACTAACCAACGCGAAACGACTGGTCTTGAGGGAGCTGCCTGTTTCCGGATGCCGGATGCAAGAACCGGGCCGTCCGAATTTGACCACGACGTTCCTGCAATGGTGCGGAATTCAGAAATATTGAGAGGAATTCGTATGAGAACAATACTACGACGCATCTTGAACACCACCTTGACTACCCTCCTTGTTCTTATGGTCGGTGCAGGATGTCCTAGTTCCGCCCAAGCACAGGGCCCGGAACTCCAGCAGCGGGTGGCGGACATTAAAGAGGCGGCCGCGCGGAACAAGCAGGCCCTCATGTCCTACAGCTGGAATGAGTTGGTCACGATCAGCCTGAAGGGTGAACAGAAGAAGCAAGAGCATTTCCAGGTGCGCCTCGGACCAGACGGGAAGCCGCAGAAGACTTCGCTGGATCCGCCGGCTGACGCCGCGCCTCCCAGCGGAGGGCGTCTAAAGCAGCACATCATCGCCAAGAAGAAAGAGGAGTACACAGACTACGCCCAATCCATGAAAGCTCTGGCACAGCAGTATGTACCGCCTTCCGGCGAACTAATTCAGCAGGCCTACGCGCAAGGGAACATCACGCTGGGTCCGACTGCGGGCGCTCCCAATGAAGTTCAACTTGTCATCCACAACTACCTGAAGCCGCAGGACTCGATGACGCTGGTCTTCGATAAAGCGCAGAAGGCATTGGTTCGGGTTCAGATTGCCTCTTACATGGACGATCCCAAGGATGCGATGAACTTGACGGTGACATTCAGCCGCCTGCCGGATGGGACCAACCACGTGGACAGCGTGAGTATGGACGGGGTAAGCAAGCAGTTGAATATCGTCACGCAGAACTCAAATTATCAGCACGTCTGAGCGTTCACAGGCGCATTGATTCACAGGATAATTTCCAGAAGAGGATGCTGAAGCACAAGCCGAAGCAGACGGACGAGGAGCCAGCGCAGAAGAAATAAATTCGAGCGGCCTGGGCCGACTGGGCCGCTCGCAGGAACTCACCGTGATAATAGCCCAAAGCGTTTTGAGTTCCCACGTCGCCGTGCCCGGAGCCTGGAGAGCCGACTGGACATGGGGTTTACCGTTGATCATCGTGACGGTGGTCTCTCATGTTTTGAGTTTGGGGATGGCGAACGAGAGTGCCGTCCGATTCTATAGCCGCATGGCGAGTGGCCGGCACCCCATGGCCGTGTTCGTGGTGGTCATTAGCGGGGTGACTTTGGTCGCAACTTTCATGCACGCGGCAGAGACCTCCCTGTGGGCTGTGTTCTACCTGATTCTCGGCGCCCGACCGGACTACAAGTCGGCGATGCTGTATTCGTTGGGCGCGGTCACAACCTACGGGCACTCCGGTCTCTATCTGGAACAGGGTTGGCAGCTCATGGGAGCGATCGAAGCTCTGAGCGGGTGGCTGCTGTTTGGGCTCACTGGTGCTTTTCTGTTTAGCCTGATTCAGCGATGCCGCCAGATTTCAGGTCGAGACCTGTCGGCCGATCCGACCCGGGGACCAATGTCCAATAGCAGTCACGGCGGAAAGTCGAGTTCCAAGGCTTGAAGGCGGTTCAACTGCCGGGCGACTTTCTTGCTTCCTGACGTCGCCCGAACTCCTCGAGGGCGAGCTTGTAGGAGACGTAATACTTATAGATGTTGCCCACGTAGGTGACGGTTTCCTGCCCGATGTCCTGAGCTGCGACCAGTTCTACATTTGCGAACCAGATATTGGGATCGAGTCCCGTGGCCGAAGCTTTCTTGCGCAGTCCCGCAATGCGGTTTGGACCTGCGTTGTAGCTGGCGAATACGAACAATGTGCGGTCCATCGGATCCAACTTGGGGTCATTAAAATAGGTGTCCGCAATGTTGCGCAACATTTTGACGCCGGCGTGAATATTGCCGTCGGCAGTACCGACGTTCGAGATATTAATAGGGGAGGCCGCGGCGTATTTGGGCAGAACCTGCATGATGCCGACCGCACCGCGCGGACTCTTCCTTTCCTGGTTCAACATGGATTCCTGGTAGCCCTGCGCGGCGAGCATCAGGTAGTCGAAGTCATATTCGGTCGCGTATTTCTGAAAGAGTTTGATGGTCGCCTGAAACTTTGCCATTTCCTGCTCGGAAGTCGAATTCTTCACCCAGGTGGTCTTGACGAGGTAACGGCGCAACAGTGTATTTCCGAAGGAAGATCCGACGTTGTGGGTCGAGAGGAACTCATCCGCCAGTTGCTTGAGTTGGAGATTGTTTTTGCGCATGACCCAGGCTGTGTTCTCCCCGCTGGCGAGCACAATTTCGGGATGCGGCTTCAGGTTGTTGAAGACTTTAGACCAAAGTTCAGCTCGCTGTTTGGTGGTAACCGTTGCCGGGATCAAGCCGGCATTCACCATCTGAATCAAGTCATCCTCATTAAGGTTCTTGTCTGCGGACTTGATCTGGATAAGGGTCTTCCCGGCTTTTTGCAGTGAGGCATTCGCCTTCCGCAAGTTCTCGTAGGACACCATCAGAGGGTTTACGTAGATTTTTTTGCCGCCAAGGTCCTCAAGGGATGAAACAGAGCCAAAACTCGGTCCACCCACGACGATCTGGGTTACGTCGGTCTGGATTGGAATGGAGAAGGCAAAGCGCTGTTCGCGCTCGGGAGTAATGACGACCGCATTGGCTACCAGATCGCCCATTCCTTCGGTAAGCGCTGCCTCAATTTGACCGGGCGCTACGGGAAGGTAGGTGATATTCACAGTCGACTTGCCCGTATTCAGCTTTTTGTTTACAAACTTCTGAAATTCTTCCAGAGCTTCGTAGATGGCGCCTCGGGGCATTCCCTTGTCATAAAAGAATCCGATCGGGTTGAGAACCACGAGAGCACGGATGTTGCGCGCCTTCACCATGTCATCGAGGTCGGTGGTACGTCGCTGGAAATTAATTGGCAAGGACAAAGAGTGTGCCGAAGAAGGTGTCGCGGAGGAGCCTGGGCTGGCTGGCGCGGAAGCGCTCGACGGCCTTCCCTGTTGCTTGCTACAAGAAACGGGCAGCAACGCGGTACACAAGAAGAATAGCAAAAACAGAATCCCGGTTCTGTGGCGAGGAGCGTCCGGACCTGATGCTCGGGGATAGGACGCACGATCGGTATCCAAGGCATACCTCCCGTGGGTTGCAGCTAGTATGAAATGCGGTATTCCGCAAACAAAGGCAAATCTTCAGCGGGCATTTCGTGTAGAACGTAACGCGGTATTCGCGCAACCGTGGGCGCAGCTCGCGCAGCACTCAGCGTCCCTAAGGATACCACCCGGGAAGATGGTGGACGAGCGGGTAACTGGAAGAGAAGACGAGACCCGACTCCCCTGTCGCTATTGACAGTTGTGCGCGGGGAAGAACTATCAATAAATGTAAACGGGTAATCGTGTGCTCGGAGATGGCCATACGTTGGCCATCGGTCGCAGTTTGATCTGATACCAGGTAAGGTGCAAGACGTGCCCGAAGCAACATCCAATGTGGAGTTCGCTCAGAAAATTCACGAGCACGGCCACCATCCTCCATTACGGGCCGGTGGCCGGGCGCAACTGATAGAAATGGCCGAGGCTTTGGTTCTGGCGATTGTCGCGGTAGCCACCGCGTGGAGTGGCTACCAGGCCTCGAAGTGGGACGCCCTTTCCGCCCAGCACTATAATCTTGCATCGCGCACTACTGTGCTGTCACAGGCGAAGGCGACGCTCGCGGGGCAGGATCGGCTGTACGACATCACGACTTTCAATGATTGGGTTGCGGCAACAATCGCGGGAAAAGACAAGGTGGCTGAGTTCTACCAGCGCCGCTTCCGACCCGAATATGCCATAGCATTCGCGGCCTGGTGGAAGCTCGACCCGCTGAATAATTCTTCCGCGCCTCCTGGACCCATCTTCATGACGGAGTATGCCGACGCAAATGAAAAGGAATCGGAGAAGCTCGCCGAGGAAGCGAAAGGCTACTACGAGGATGGTGTACGCACGCGAGAGACCGGCGATCAGTACGTGAAGGTCACCGTCTTCCTGGCAACGGTTCTGCTCCTCACCGCTCTGAGCCAGCGCTTCGAGATCTTTGGGCCGCGGGTCGCCGTGGTCAGCGTCGCGTGCGTTTTGCTGGCCTTGAGCACGTATTGGATACTGACCTTCCCTCGAGTCTAGATCCCTCTGACGTCGAAACAAGAGTTGCCGGATGCATGTCCCCAGGGAGCGTACTGGTGCTGTTATTTCTGCCAGTCGTTTTCGCCAGCGGCGGGGAGCAAACTGATGATGGTTGTGCGCTTCGAAGGGAACATGTTATGAAAAAGATCAGCCTTGTGGTGGGCCTTCTGTGCTGTAGCCTGTTCTTATTCTGCCAGGATCAGAGTTCGCAGTCGGTCGTGAATATCAACATTAATGTCTCGCGGACAGTCCCCGCCGTGAATTACCTGACGAATGCTTCCACCCGGATTGGCTTCAAGGGCACACCTTACCTGCCCTTTGCCCAGGGTGACGCAAAGGTGGAGGACAAGAAGGGTCTGGTGACGGTGGATGCCAGCTTTTCGAAGCTGTCGCCTGCCAGCCAACTCGGGCCGGAATTTCTCACCTATGTCGTCTGGGCAATTACGCCAGAAGGTCGCGCCAGTAATCTCGGAGAACTGCAACTGAATGGCGACAAGGGGAAGCTGAATGTGACAACCCGGCTGCCAAACTTTGCCATGATCGTGACGGCCGAACCCTATTTTGCCGCATCTGCCCCCAGCGAGATGGTGGTGCTCGAAAACGTGCCGGGCCAGGGTACTTCAGGTGCCACGACACCGGTAACGGCCACCTTGCTAAAACGCAGCACGTATCATGAAGCCAATCTGCAGCCGTTCACCATCGATCCCAAGGTTCCACTGGCGGTCTACGAAGCTCGCAATGCGCTCCGGATCGCGCAAGCGGCGGGGGCCGAGAAATTCGCTCCGGACGCCTGGGCGAAGGCCAGCCAATCCGCGGCGCAGATGGAAGACTATCTGGCGAGAAAGCAGAAAAATCCGATTATCACAGCTGCTCGCAATGTCGCGCAGCAGGCGGAAGATGCCCGCTCGATCGCGGTCAAGCAAGAGGCTACAGATTTGCTTGCAGCCCAGAAGCGCGCGGCTGCCGAGAAACAGGCGCAGGAGCAACAACAGGCCGCCCAGCGGGAAGCCGAACTGAAGGCGCAGCAGGAAGCGGCTGCGAAGCAGGCGGCGGAGTCCGCCGCCTTGGCAGAGCAAGAGGCGCAAGCTCGGGCCCAGGCCGAAGCCGCGAAAAAGAAAGCCCAGGAAGATGCCGCACAGTCTGCCGCGGCTGCTGCCAAGGCGGTGCAGGAACAGCAGCAACTACGTGCGCAGCTGCTCGCTCAGCTCAACGCGGTGCTGCAGACTGTCGACACGCCGCGTGGACTCGTCGTCACCATGGCCGACATTCTGTTCGCCTCCGGCAAATACGAACTCTCACAGGATGCGAACCTGAAGCTAGCCAAGCTTTCCGGCGTCATCCTGGCGCATCCCGGTCTCAAGCTGCGGATTGAAGGCTACACCGACAGCACTGGCACCGAGGCCCTCAATCTGACGCTGTCCGGTCAACGGGCGGATGCTGTACGAACGTTTCTGGTGGAACAGGGACTAAATCCGGGAGACGTTACTTCCGCGGGAATGGGGCAGGCCGATCCAGTTGCCAGTAACGACACGGCTGTCGGCCGACAACAAAACCGGCGAGTAGAGATCATCGTTTCCGGCGAGGCGATCGGGGCAAAAATCGGCGGATAATTCTTGTCCACCACCGGATGTTTTTTTTGGCTGGAACTATAGAGGGCACAATGTCAAAATAAAAGCTACAGAGTCCTTCAGGGCTTCCCGGAGCTTCGATATGTCACCGCTTCGCAGGTCGCCAATCCGCCGGCAACATCCCAGGAAACCAACCAGGTGTTTTGATCCCCAAACTTTTTTAGCGAGCGCTGGGGCCGGCAGGACTGTCCATCAATACCGCCAGAAAGAGGCCATCTTTAGGCAGGGAGAGCGCGCCGATGCAGTGTTCTACCTGCAGGAGGGACAGGTGAGGCTCAGCGTAGTGTCCAAGCAAGGACGAGAAGCGACCATCGCGCTGCTCGGACCCGGTGATTTTATGGGGGAAGGATGCATCGCCTCGGATCAACGCCTCCGTCTATCGACTGCGACTGCCATTACGCGCTGTTCCGCTCTGAAAATTGAGAAGCGCGAGATGCTGCGGACGCTCCACGAAGAGCACGGTCTTTCCGACATGTTCGTGGCTTACATGATCGAACGGCACAACCGCACGCAAGCCGACCTGGTGGATCAACTTTTCAACTCAAGCGAAAAGAGGCTGGCACGAGCACTCCTGATCCTGGCCCGGTTCGGGAAGAAGCCGACGTCCGAAATCGTAATTCCTAACATTAGTCAGGAGACGCTCGCAGAGATGATCGGTACCACCCGCTCGCGGGTGAATTTCTTCATGAACCGATTCAGAAAGCTTGGCTTCATCGAGTACAACGGCGAACTGCAGGTTCATAGTTCCCTTCTCGGCGTGGTCCTCCACGACTAAGAGATTAACTCCCTCTCAAGGCTGGCACCCGGTTCGAGGTTTTGGGAAAGTGTTCAATTTTGAACAGACGGTGAGTCTTTACAGGGGTACACTTCCCGAAAAGCGAAGGTGTCTTATGTTTTGTTCTCTGTGTGGATCCAGCCGCCTCGCGGAATTCACAGCAGAAGTGAATGTGCATTTCCGCGGCCTTCAGTACCTCGACCAACCTAGCATTCTGGTATTCCCGAAACTTTCTGTTTGTTTGGACTGTGGTCTCTCACGGTTTACCACCCCGGAAACCGAATTGGCGCGGCTGGCGAGCGGTTTGACGCCCGGTGAAACCTCCATCGGGAAGGACAGGCTCGCGAAGTTCGGGCAGAACTGCGCCTGAGCTGCCGAGTCGATCCAGATTGGACCTCTTGACAGAAAGCGGTCGAGCGGTGGGCCCTGCTCCTCCAACTCAACAGCATGCACGCTCTGTGAAGAGGTCAACCGAATGAAGAACCGCGCCCGGATTCTGATTGCCGACGACCACAATTTGGTGGCGGAACTGTGCAAGCGACTTCTCGAAACAAACTTTCATGTTGTCGGATCTGTCGGCGACGGCCGAGCCCTGGTTCGCACCGCCGTGGAATTGAAGCCGGATGTGATCGTGCTCGATATCGGCATGCCAATCCTGAATGGCCTGGATGCGGGGCGGCAGGTAAAGAAAATGCTCCCCGCCGTCAAGCTGGTCTACCTGACGATGAACGCTGACGCGATGGTGGCTGCCGAGGCCTTTGCCAGTGGAGCTTCAGCGTACCTATTGAAGACTTGTGCTGCCGCGGAGATAGCGCTGGCGGTTCGGGAGGCCCTGCGGGGCAAAATATATCTGTCGAGAGCCATGTCGCGGGACAAAATCGACTCCTTACGCTGGCCGCACCAGGAACTGATCAACGCAGAGCAGCGCCTCACAAATCGGCAGCGGGAGGTTCTGCAGTTGCTGGCGGAAGGCAAATTGATGAAAGAAATCGGCAGCATCCTGCACATGACGACCCGGACGGTTGCCTATCACAAGTACCGGATGATGGAGGTCCTCGGCGCCGGCAGCAACGCTGAACTGGTCAAATACGCGGTGCGGAACCGGATCGTGGCGGCTTAGAGGGAGCCGGAGGACGGCGGCACGCCTCCGACAAACTGCCTGCCCTCGAGAACCGCCTCTACCGCAGCCAGCAGGTTGCCATTCGCAGTGGTTTTTACGACGTAGCCCAGCGCCCCAGTGCGGAGAGCCTCTTGCACTACCTCCGCGGAAGATTCCTGGGTCACGAAGATTATTTTGGATGCGGGAGCAAGGTTGCGAATCTGTCGCGCGGCCGCGATTCCATTGAGAGTGGGCAGGCCAATATCCAGGAGAATCAAATCCGGCGTCAGTTCCTGCGCTTTCTGAACCGCCTCCTGTCCGTCAGCCACTTCGCAGATTACCTGCAGAGCGGGCATTTTGGCCAGGGTCGAACAGAGGAATCGCCGGAAGGGGGCGAAATCCTCGACCACGAGCACGCGAATTGGTGGCATTCCGAAACCCCGCCTCCCACACCATGAGATGCAGGTTTCGGCGCCGGGAGCGGTCCGGAACTTGCAGTCCGTCCATCTTCTTCTTTAAGCGAGAATTGTCAACACTTGAGGGTCGGTGCTAACGGCACGATTGGGCTTCCATGGTAGAACCAAAGATTTCGACAAATGCGGCCACCCGCACTCCATGTCCGGTACCAACCTTGCTCGCGATTGGGAAGTGTACCACGTTTGGATTTTATGTGATTTCACGTGCCACGACCTAGCTGTCAGTTTTGCCAGTAGGCACGCCGGAGAGGTTTCCCTAATATCGCTTCGTCACTTCCCGTGGCACAGTCGAGCGAAGTAGGCTCGCGCAAGTTCAAGAAGGACAGTTCCCGAAAGGACAAACTTATGAAGCAAAGTCGCACATGGATGGTAGCCTCCACCGCATTGCTGTGCATCCTGAGTGTCGGATTGGCGTTTGGCGCGTCCGGCAAGAAAGTCAAAGTCAACGGAATGATTACCGGGCGAGACGGAGAAAACTTGACCATGAGAACGAGCAAGGGGCAAGCCAACGTCATCGTGACTTTGACCGACGAAACCAAGGTTCAGACTCCCAAAGGCCTGTTTCGGCACTCGGAACAGGCTGTTACCGCGCTGCTCCCGGGCCTCAAGGTTGAAGTCGAAGGGACCGGAGACGACAGCCACGTGGTCGCCAACACCGTTCGGTTCAACAACTCTGATCTGCAGTTGGCCGAGATCATCCAGGCTGGCTTGAACCCGACCGAGCAACAGCAGGCGATCAATAAAGCCAACATCGCTACCAACTCGCAGGGCGTTGCAGCCAATAAAGCAGGGGTTGCTGCCAACTCGCAAACGGGCGCGGCCAATGCGGCGGGCATCGCTGCCAATTCGCAGGATATTCAGGCGAGTCAGGCGGAGATTGAGGCCCAAAACAAACGCTTCAGCGAGCTGTCCGAGTATGACACCAAGGCCAAAGCAGCCGTCTACTTCGCCAGCGGAAGCTCCACCATCTCGGCGAGCGATCAAGCTGCTTTGACAGAGCTGGCGACAGCCGCGATGAGCCTAACCGGGTACATCATTCAGGTGAAAGGGTATGCCGATTCGTCCGGCAATGCCAAGATGAACCAGGAATTGAGCATGGAGCGGGCCAATGCGGTGATCGCATACTTGCTGCAGAACTGCAAGATCCCTCTCCGGCACATCGTAGCCCCGGGGGCGATGGGTATCTCGGATCCAGCGGCACCCAATGAGAGCGCGGATGGACGAGCCGAAAACCGTCGCGTTGACGTGAAGGTAATCGTGAACCGCGGAGTTGCTGGAGGCATGTAGGTCACTCGCTCGGGCCAATCGAGTCGTAAGTACACTTGTGCGTGCCGCTTCGCGGAAGTCCCGCGAAGCGGCATGCGTATGTTGGGAGCTCTTTTTCCGCCCTGTAAGTTCTGTCAGTATCCACCGCCGCACCCGACTGCTAGTTTTTCTTCATCAGTACGACGCGTACGGAGTTCAACCAAATGTCCTTGACCATTAGCTCCAAGAAAATTCTGATCGCTGTCCTTTTCTGCCTGGCTGTCCTTCCTTTGGTTCGAGCTCAGGACGCGAACGATCTCGACAACTATAAGTGGCGAGTGGATGGGGACTGGTGGTATTCCGATCCTTCCGGCTATTTTGGCGACAACAAAACGAACAACTATTTTGATATCAATAAGGATTTCGGATTTGGCAGTTATTCCACTTTTACCGGCAAGCTCGACTGGCATTTTGCTCATAAACACCACTTTCTGCTGGCCGGCACTCCGAACTCCACCTCAAAAACGAGTACCTTGAGCCGGACGATCATGTTCGCAGGACAGACCTTCGACGTTGGGGCGGCTGTCACCGCCAGCTTGGATGGGATCAACATTGCCCCCGGTTACCAGTACGACATCATTCGGCGCGATCATGGGTACCTAGGATTAGAAATCGACCTCAATTTCATCCAAACGACAGGCAAACTCTCCCTCGCGGGAAATGCTGGCAGCGTAGCGGGATCTGCAACAGGTTCCAGGACGTTCTGGGCTCCGGTGCCTGATTTTGGCCCCGTCTTCCGCTGGTATCCGCTGCATGACTCCAATCGGCTATCTTTTGGAGGTTCGTTCCGCGGCATGCCCTTCTTCGGCTACGGAAACTACATGACCGGCCGTGCCGACGTTGGTGTTGGCCTGACACGGCACCTGAACATTCGGGGTGGCTATCAGATGGGAACCCGCCTGAGTATCCACGGAACCGCCGACCAGGTCGCCATACAAGTGACCCACAAGGGGCCGACGGCGGGAATCGAGTATTCGTTTGGCGAGTCTCCGGCCAAGAAAGTGCACAATCCGAACGCTCCTCCGAGCGACTGGCACGTCGACTGGATTCCTTTTTACCTCTGGTTCACTGGTCTCAGTGGGAATGTCGGAGCCAACGGATATGTAGTTCCCGTGAGCGTAAGCTTCTCGCAAGTCATTCAGCAGCTCAACATTGGATGGATGACCGACCTCGACGTGCGCCGCAAGCGGATCGGTCTGTTTACCGATCTCATCTTCATGAGCCTCTCCTCCGATCAGAAGACTACGCCGGTCGGACCCGGTCCCACATATTTGGGTTTTCAAGCGAACGCCAAGCAATTGATCGTGGACCCGGAACTGTACGTTCGCCTCGTGGACAAAGATCGAGGATCGATCGATGCAATCGGTGGTGGCCGCTTCTGGGATTTGAACAACAGTCTCGATCTCTTCCCGCCGAGCGGGACTACGATTACGGCCGGGCAAACTCAGACGTGGGTTGATCCCGTGCTGGGCGCTCGGGCTCGCCTAAACGCCAACAAAGGCATCTTCTTCAACCTAAAGGGCGACGCCGGTGGCTTTGGAGTCGGCTCCCAACTGACCTATCAGATCTACGCCGGGATGGGCAAAGAGTTCAAGAAGAAGTATTCCGTGCTACTGGGCTATCGTTACCTTTACGTCGACTATAAGAGTGGTGGATTTCTATACGACGTGCACATGAGTGGACTGCAGGCGGGCTTCAATATTCGCTTCAAGTAACTGACACGCTCAATGGTCATGAAGGTGAAGCCGAGAATCTGATCCGCCTGACGAAACAAGAGAAAGCCTCACTTCTCGCCGAGAACGCGAGAAGTGGGGCACCCGTTCTTGTTGTTCACTAACGTATCTCTTCAAAAGCCGTCCGAGTTCGCGGGCACTCGGATACTTTCTGCTAGAACGAAGCGGGCCAACCTCTATGAAACGAAACTCAGGGAACGGCGAGCCGCCGTCCCCCGAGAATGTCTCATTTCTGATACACGAAATGGCCACGGCGGTTCTGCTGCCAGCAAGCTTCGTTGCTTTCGGTGCAGAAGGGCTTTTCCTTGCCGTAGCTGACCACGTTCATGCGGCTGGAGCTGATGGCTGCGGTTGTTAGAGCATTTCTCACACTATTCGCGCGTTTTTCGCCAAGGGCGACGTTGTATTCGATGGATCCCCGCTCGTCGCAGTGTCCCTCGATCGTGAAGTGGATGTTGGGATGCTGGTTGAGGAAGAGCATATCGGCTTGCAGGGAAGCGCTCTGATCGGCGCGAAGATCCGACTTGTCGTAGTCGAAGTAGATGTCCTTGATGTTCTGCGCGAACAGCTCTTCATCGGTGGGGCCAGCCGGAGGCGGCGGAGGCGGCGGAGGCAGTGGGGTGACTGTCAGGCGAGTGGTGGCGTTCTGGGTTCCACCTGCGCCTTTGGCGACCAGGTTGTAGTTTGTGGAAGCCGACGGAGAGACAACCTGGGACCCAGTGGGCTGAACTGCACCAATTCCTTCAATGGAAATGTCGGTCGCATTCGTAGTCTGCCAGGTCAGCGAAGCCGATTGGCCCTGCTGAATGCTGCTGGGATTGACTGCGATCGAGGCGGTCGGAGCCGGCGGTGGTGGTGGCGGTGGAGGCGGGGGCGGTGCTACTTTCTTCTTGCAGGCGCCCAGCATCATGATGGCGCCCAACGCTAGTACGAGTGTAAACCACTGCATGCGTCTGTGCTTCACTTTAATCCTCCATAAACGGACTCAAAATGATTGCATTTCGAGGCCAGACGAAGCTTTAATCTCGGCGGCGCCGTTTCAGAAAGAATGCCAATCGGAATACGACTGACCACCGCTTCTTAGATGAGTCTAGGAGTAGGAGGTCGCGAAGAACACTGTCAACTGTGCCAGTGGGCTGCATTCCCTGGAAGTTGGTTTGCCGAAGGCCGTACCCTAGTGCGGACGAGCAAGTCTTGACGTGGTTGCCTGGAGATGAACTAAGCGGCCACGATGTGGTTTCTGACAGCGTACTTGACCAGTTCCGCGTTGCTTTTGGCGCCAAGGACTTCCATGATCCGGTACTTGTGATAGGCAACCGTCCGGGTGGTCATATGCAGGATGCCAGCGATTTCCTTCATCACTTTGCCTTCAGCCAGCAGCTGCAGGACTTCCCGCTGCCGGTCGGTGAGGCGTTCTTCTTCATTGACCAGTTCTTTCCGTTGCCAGCGCAGCGAATCGATGGCGTCACGCGACATTGCCTTCGACAAATAGGTCTTTCCCCGCAACACCTGAGTGACGGCTAGCACCATCTCCGCCGCAGCACAGGTCTTAAGCAGGTAGCCGGAAGCACCGCGGGCGAAAGCCTCCGCAGCGACTTCTTGATCGGGATTCATGGTCAGGTAGACCAGTTTGACAGCGGGCAGAATCTTCTTTATCTGCCGCCCCGCATCCAAGCCATTCAGGACTGGCATGGCAATGTCGAGCACGATCACGTCCGGCCTCAGTTCGGTGGCCGCACGCACCAGGGCGCGACCGTCGCCGACCGCGCCAACCACTTCAAAGTCATTTTCGAGTAGTCTCTTACACAGCTCGGCCACGAGGTTGTGGTCGTCAGCAATTAGGATGCGAGCACGGTTTGCCATTTTTGTCCCTACCTTCTTATCAGATAATGCTCAATGCTGCAATCACTTGCGGCGGGGCGCGGTTGCAATGCCTTTCAACAACCTCATGCAGAGAACCCCCTAAGGACATGGTTTCTAGAGGTTTAGCGCGGGCCGCGGAGGGGCCACCCGCGCCAAATGCCCCTCTTCGCCTGGGGCGGGCCTGGCGGAGAATCTCTTGCCAGTAGGTTTGGCAAAGATGCCGCCCCCGACATCCCCATACGGAAGCAGCCCAGGTGGAGAACGCCAAATTGTGGCAACGAGAGAGGTTGGTCACGTCTCGGAGGGCGCCGGCAGAGCCGCCTCCACCTGGGCGCCACGAAGGAGAAAGACGCTGCCGCAGACGCCGGCTCCAAGGGAGGCCGCCAGAATGCCGATCTTCGACATGGCGAGGAGCGGACCATCCCCGAATGCCAGAGTTGCGATGAAGAGCGACATGGTGAAGCCAATTCCGCACACCCAGCTGGCTCCAAAGATTTTTCCCCAGGACACTCCCGCTGGCCGAGCGGCGAGGCGAGTGCTGACCGAGAGCCGGGCGAAGAGCCAGATCCCCAGGGGTTTTCCCAGGAACAGACCTAGAGCCACTCCCAGGCTCACGGGATGCCGGACTGCAGCCGAGACGTTCCCCAGAATCCGCACGCCTGCATTGGAGAACGCAAATAACGGCATGACGAGGAAACTGACCCATGGTTGCAGCACGTGCTCGATTCGGTGCAAGGGCGATTCGACCATTTCACACTGGGTTTCCAGCGTGTGAAGGGCAGCATGGGCTCCATACGAATTGGGGAGCGCATTTTCGAATGCGTCCAGCAGTCCGCGACATCGATTCAGGAAGAGATCTCGATCGAGATAGGTCCTTGCCGGAATGGTAAAGGCAAGCAGAACCCCGGCAACGGTAGCATGTACACCCGAGCGCAGCACTGCGAACCAGACGCAGGCGCCAATCGCGGCGTAGATTGCGGGTTTGCGAATCCCCAGAAGATTGGCTCCGAACGAAAGAGCCACCAGGGCGAGTCCGACAGCGAGGGCGAAGAAGTGAATCCGGGCTGTATAGAAAATCGCGATTACCAGTACCGCGATAATGTCATCCACGATGGCAAGAGCGGCGACGAAGATCTTAAGCGACAGGGGAACCCGGTTCCCGAGTACGGCGAGCACGCCTAAGGCGAAGGCTATGTCGGTCGCCATCGGGATTCCCCAGCCTCTTTCCGCGCCCCTGCCGTGGGTGACGATCGTATAGATGAGCGCGGGAACGATTGTTCCACCGATGGCCGCAATGAAGGGAAAGGCCGCCTGCCGGACGGAAGACAGCTCGCCAATCAGGACTTCGCGTTTGATTTCGAGCCCTACCAGGAAAAAGAAAACTGACATGAGCCCGTCATTGATCCACTCGTGACGGCTTTCCGACAGGCTCCAGCCAAAACCGACCGTAACCTGCGTGTGCCAGATCTCCTGGTAAGCGTGCTCCCATCGGGAGTTGGCCCAGATCAAGGCCGCAATGGTACTGACCAACAGTAGAATGCCGCTGGCCGCTTCCATGCGCGCGAAGCGAACAAAAGGACTGGTGATCAAGTCGATGGGCCGGGCTCTGCTTCCAGCCCCTTCGATTCGCGTGGTCATGCTCACCACTATACCGTCCAGCCAAGGGACCGAACTGTAACTTCTGCCAGTGTGTCACCCCCGACTGAACGTCTAAGCTGAACTCGGCTATGCGATGAAGGGTGCACCTCGCTTGGAGAACGAGGCCGCCTTCTGCGCGAGATCACTCCGTTCGTCCCAGCGTTGCAAGATCCAGGTGGCTCTTATGAATGCTCTTCCGAATCTTCAATTGCGTCCCATCCCGGTTCGCATTGCGCTGCTAGTGGGCGCCGACTCAGAAACCGAGGAGCAGTTGCGCGGCATTCTCGAGCCGGGTGCCTGGGCGATTCAGCACGCCACCAACAACGCCGCGGCTCTGGTGATGGCGCACGTTAAGAATTTCGACCTGATCCTGACCAGTGAAAAGACGTCAGGTAGGGACGACGTGGAACTGCTAAGGAAGCTCAGGAGCATCCGTCCGCACACGCGATTGATTATTTTGGCCGAAGAAAGCACCCCCTCCGACGTGATTAGCTCCATGCGGGAGCACGCTTTCAGTTATTTCTCCAAGCCATTCTCGCCAGGTTCGCTCGTGGCCATGATCCGGCGTGCGATAGAAGAACCGTTCTGGGATGACGGCATCGAAGTAGTCTCGGCAACGCCGGAGTGGATTCGACTCCGCGCACGCTGCGACCTTAAGACGGCCGATCGCGTGCTGCAATTCCTGGATGAAATCTCCGAACTGCCAAACCCGGAAAGAAGCGCGGTTGCGATGGCGTTCCGCGAGATGTTGACGAACGCAATCGAACACGGCGGACATCTTGATCCGAACCAAGAGGTGGAGATCTCCTACTTACGTGCCCGCCACATGGTGACGTGCCGCATCAGTGATCCCGGGGAAGGCTTTACGCTCGACGAAATTCCTCATGCAGCGATCGCGAATCCGGCGGACGACCCGTTGCGCCACCTCGAGTATCGCGACGCCCGCGGTATGCGGCCTGGTGGATTTGGCGTTCTCTTGGCGCAGCGGCTCGTCGATGAACTTGTGTACAACGAGCAAGGTAATGAGGTGATGCTCATCAAGTATCTCGATCTGGAGCCACGGACGTCAGAACCCAAAGACCTATTTCCCGCAGGGAAGACAAGCGGATAGCAGAAGGATATCAGGGGGAATTTATGAAGTTGGTCAGGCAGTCCATGGCATGGGTGCTGAGCTGGGCCCTGCTGGTTTCAACGGCAGCCAGTGCGGCCAGTCCGCAAACGTCTTCCGCGCAGGGACAGTCGACGCAAGACGCCGATTTGACGCCGAAGGAACTCGACAATCTGGTCGCTCCAATCGCGCTCTATCCCGATGCATTGGTGGCACAGATCCTTGCCGCCGCAACCTATCCCGATCAGATCACAGCGGCGAACGACTGGTTGATGGCGAATGCACTTGCGGCTGTTCTTGAAGCCTCGTCGGGGGACATACTCAGTTCCGGTGACCCGGTAGGCGACAAACGCGAATCCGCCCGTCATCTTTCCGTTCACGACATAGGCCTTCGGGCCGCCGTTGGCATTTGCTACCCGGCTGACTATCGCAGTTCCGGCGTGATGACGTTCCTGATTGACCAGAATGGCGTCATTTACGAAAAGGACCTCGGGCCAACCACAACGGACGTGGCGACGACCGTGACGACGTTCAATCCCGATAAGACGTGGACTGAAGTTCCGGGCGACGAAGCCCAGTCGGACGCCGAATAGGAAACAGTGTGCTGGAACCCGGGATTGGGTAAATTGTTTCCGGGAGAAGTCTAAAAACTGATGGAAGAGGAACAGAAAGGATACAAATATGAGAATCCGGTTCTCACGAATCCTGGTAGCTTTCACAATCGTCTGTGCTGCATTGTCGATGGCGGCGCAGGACCAGCCCAAGCGGGAAACCTACGCCATTACCGTATTTGGCACGTCCGGTGCTGTCGCTGGTAAATCAGTCACCGGCACTGTGATCGTGGAAGGCTATTCCAGTGACGCCGAAGTGGCCGAACTCTCCGGAATTTTGAAGACCAAAGGACAAGATGGCCTGGTCAGCGCCATGGAGAAGATCAAAGGAAAGGGGCGCATTGCCCTCACTGGTACCGTGGGCAACCAGGTGGAAGTCATTCGACAGCATCCGGGGCCGAAGGGCCGCCGCATCATTCTGGTGTCGAATCGGCAAATGTCGCTGCCAGAATTGTGGAACTCGGGACGCTCTACCAGCTACAAGTTCAGCATCGTCATCCTCGACGTCGATGGGGAAGGCAAGGGAGATGGCCTGGTCTATTACGCTGTGAAATTGAAATATAACAAGAGCGGCCAACTCGAACTGGAGCATTACGGCCAGGCGCCCGGACGAATCGCACAGGCAATGCTGATGAAGTAAACGTCCCCAAGACTTACCAAGTCCAAGAAAACAGAATCTGTTGGCGGCTTGGCGGGCTAACCGTTTGCCGGGCCGCCTGGTTATTTCTTCGCCACGGAAAAATAGAAATAGACCGCGAGACCGATGGAGTTGGTTTGCGAATTCGGGTGCTTGCCGGTGTTGTTCTCGTGCTCGTAGTAGGGATTGAACTCGACCAGCTTTCCAACAGGAAACAGACAACCGGCATAGAGCGCTGTGGTGCTCCATTTCGCGTACTGGCTCGTGTAGTAAGGCTCGACGGCGGCATAGGGAATCAGATGTTGGGAATGAATTGCGAAGGTTCTTTCCACGGTCAGCTTATTGCGATAGCGCCAGGTGAACTTGCCGCCTTTCCAGTCCAGGTCTGCGCGGTTTCGGTCCGTGATCAGGAATGCAGCCGTTGCAGGAAGGTGAAACGTTACGGCGGTAAGGAAGCGGTTATCGGTGGGCGTGTCCGGAGCTGCGATGTATCGATATCCAGCCTCAAACACGAGGGCTCTGGGTTTGGAGTCGTCTAGATCGAAGTTGGTGATCTTTTTCAGCTTGACCAGCGGTTTGAAGTACAACAGGAGGCTCGGCCCGATCGTAGCCTGGTTGGGCTCACCGCCATCTCGGTCATCCTTTGCCTGGAAATAGAAATGAACCATCGGGTTTACCTTGAGATAGGTATCAACTTCCGGCAGGAACTGCACCCCTTGCGCGTGCCCGGCGATGCTGACGAGAAGAAACGGAAATGCCAGCTGCAGCCATCGCTTGCGAGCGCGCCGATTGCCGGCGGACGGAAGAAAAACGCCGGTTAAGGTGAGAACCGCGAGACAGACTACGCTGCGAAGATGTGTTGGCACGGTTCTTCCGTTCACAATTCGAGTTTAAAAGCCCTTCGATTATTGTCACCTGCCAGTTCTGACAGGTGTGCGTCTGGCGGATGACAACTAGCTTGTTTACGAGTGGCCGAAAGACTTTTGTGTGCCCGCTAGGAGGGACTGCCCGATCGAGTTCGAAGAACTGTTTATCGGGCTGGCAGGCCGAGTGAATCGCCAGTAATTCCCCGGGAAAGTGAAAATGCAGGTGGAAAAATGCAATCCATGATCGTCCATCGCCAGGAGCCGGTTCGCCGTGACTGCGCCCGGCTGCTACTGCTCCTCTTGCTCCTCACTGGTGTTTGCTCAGCCCGAGCGAAGAAAGATGTCATCCAGTTCACCAATGGTGACCGCATCACCTGCGAGATCATCAAGCTGGAGAAGGGATATCTGTACGTCAAGCTCGAATACGCCGAAGGCACGGTGGCGATGGACTGGTCGAAGATCACCAGCGTTGTAAGCCCTCAGAACTTTGTTGTTGCGGACAAGGCAGGGAAGCGCTACACGGGCACGCTGCAGAATGTCGCCGAGGCAAAGACGGCAGAGAAGCCTGAAGAACTGCAGGTGGAGGTGACGGGAACCGCAACCCATGAGGTTGTTTCGGGCAAGGAGGTGGTCGAGATCGACCGGACCGACACGAGCTTCTGGCAGAACCTGCACGGGGCTTTGGATGCCGGACTCAATTACTCCAAACAGCAGAACCGCACGCAATACAACTTTGACACGAACGCCCTTTTCCAACGAACGAAGTGGTCGGTGGCAGGGGACTATCAGTCCAGTTTCAGCGGCGGAGGCGATGTCTCCAACCTTCGCAATGACCTGCAGTTGAACGGCGCAAGACAATTGCGATCGCCTCGCAATTTCTACATGGGACTGACAGAATTTCTGCAAAGCAATGAGCAGCAACTCAACCTGCGCACGACCATCGGCGGCGCCCTCGGGCATGTGTTCCGTCACACCAACAACACGTTCATTACCGGGTATGCCGGAGGGGACTGGAACCGGGAGCGATACTCTTCGGAGGCGACGACCGGCCAGAACGGAAACAGCGCCGAGGCGATCGTAGGGACGCAGTTGAATTTCTTCCGCTTCAAGACCACCAACATCCTGGCTGACGCCCGGGTCTATCCCAGCCTGACCGACCTGGGACGGGTGCGGTTTGACCTCAATACGTCGCTGAAGCTGAGGCTGGCCAAAGATCTCTATTGGAAGTTCGGATACTTTCTCAATTACGATAGCCGCCCTCCGTCGAACTTGCCCAAAAGCGATTACGGGTCTACTTCCAGCGTGGGGTGGACATTCTAGGCGATTCCCCTCGTTTGGCCCCGCGACTGCTGTTACTAAGATCGCGTGATGACAAAATAGGGCCCAACCCTCCTCTGGCAAAACTGACAGTTGCCAGAATCAATCCCCGCGCCCAGCATAGTGCCGAATGGTTGCCTTCTGCCGTTACGGGGAGCGCCAGCAGAAGAGTGAAGCGGATTTTGATATGGGCCTTCGGTTGCCAAGAATCAGCGGACAGCTTGCAGTGTTACGGTGCGTTTCCGGTTGCCCATAGTTCAAACTGATCGCTAGGCTCACGAATGATTCATATCCATTTGCTTGGACGAGGAAAGGACAACGAAATGCGGCACATCGAAACTCTAAGAATTCACAAGGTTGTCACTGGAAGCTTGATGCTGGCTGGCCTTCTGACGCTGGCCAGCGTACTTGCTTTCTCGCGCGGACCAAAGACGGAGACCATCGAAGCGAGCGCCATGGGCACCGGCACACAGATGGGGACGGTCATCGGCGTAACCCTTGATATTTACGAGTGGTCCACGCCGGAGGACCGACAGATCCTCATCGAAGCTTTCACCAAGGGACAGAATCAAGGACTGGTCAACGCACTGTCCAAGATGAAGGCAGTAGGACACTGCTCCATCACCGGAACCCTCGGCTATGACGTCAGCTATATCCGCATGGTTTCTACTCCAACCGGAAGAAAAATCGTGTTTGTGACCAATCGACAGATCCGATTCGGGGAAGCTTTCTTTGATACCCAGTCCCAATCCTTCAACTTGACAGCGGGGGAGTTCGATTTGAACGACACCGATAAGAACAAGAGTACGGGTGTGCTGTATCCCGCAACCCAGCTGATTATCGACAAGCAAGGGCAGTTGCAGTTTGACCTCAGTCAGAACCCCTGGAAACTCGTGGACGTTCTCGACTGGAAAGGAACGCCTGGAGTGAACTAGGCAGGAGGAAACTTATGAAGACGCGACGAAACCCTGCGACCCATTGTATTCCAGCGCTGCTGATGCTGGCTTTTCTGTCTTCTCTCACCCTGGCCCAGGAACAGAAGCGGGGCAGCGAAAAGTATCTTTGCACGGAGCCAAACCCGGCGGCGATATGCACCGCTGCGAATACGTGTGGATCTGCTTCCACTCCGTGCACGGTGGAGATCAAACGAACGGCTGATAGCGCTTCGGCTACTCCCGTTCTTGCAAAAGCCAAAGGCAACGAGCCTTTCTGCGTGAAGGCAGGGACCACGGTGATCTGGAAGAGTGCGTCCAAGAATACAGGCTTTGTCCTGGACTTTGGCCCGGATTCTCCCTTTTCCTCAGAAGCAGTCATGGGCGGTTCCGACCGTACCTCTTCAACGGTCGCCAATAAGAAGGGCTGCTACAAGTATTCGGTCGGAGCATGTGTCTC
>JBARBI010000089.1:0-22164 GCA_049792875.1 Candidatus Sulfotelmatobacter sp. | reverse complement strand
GTCCGGAACCGCGCGCCGCAGGGGGAGAATCACGGCAAACGTTGTCCCCTGACCGACCACGCTGAGCACGTCGATCCGGCCCTGGTGGTCTTCCACGATGCGGCGAGCCAGAGACAATCCCAGGCCGGTCCCTTCACCCTTGGTGGTATAGAAGGGACGGAAGATGTTGGGCAGGTGATCGGGTGCAATGCCGCGGCCGTTGTCGGCTACTTCGACGACCGCCGTTGTGCCTTGGGGTTTCACGGTGACCGTTATCTTTCCGTTAACGTCGATGGCCTGCAGGGCGTTCAACAGCAGGTTGAGCAGCACCTGGTGGATCTGATCGCTGTCATGCTCGACTTCTGGCAGGGAGGGATCCTTCAGCAGCGCGATCTCGATGGACTTCGCGATCGCCTGCTGGCGGCCCAACATCACAGCATGCTCGACGGTGGTATTCAGATCGCTCTTGCGGACAGTTGGCGGGTGCGGCCGCGCGGTCTGCAGCAGATCGGTGACGATGTGGTTGATGCGCGCGATCTCCTGGCGGACGTCTTTCACCACGGAGCGCGCTGGGCTGGTCGCGGGCAGGTCGCGGCCGATGATTTCGATGACGCCGGCAATCCCCGCCAGTGGGTTGCGGATTTCGTGAGCCAGTCCTGTGGCCATCTCTCCGAGCGTGGCGAGATGTTCGGCGCGCGACATCTGGGTGCGGTGCAGGCGTTCGATCTCAGCCCGGCTTTCGTTGAGTTGGCGGACCATTTGATTGAAGTTGCGGCCCAGATCTCCGATCTCGTCGTTGCGGTGGGCAAAACTCACGGCCACGGTGAGATCACCGCTGCCAAGCCGGGCGATTTTCTCCTGCAGTTCGACCATAGGCCGCTGAATCAGGTAAGTGAGTACGACAAGCAGAGCGCCGCAAATCGCGACTGCGCCGGCGCCTGCGACGAGCAGCACAGTGTGCCGTTCGGGATCGCGCCAGGAGAGCGTCGCCAGCAGGAACAGCAACATTCCCCCCAGCAGAACGCAGGCAATTGGTACCAGCGCTTTGATCTCCCAGTTGATGCGTAGCCAAGGTAGGTCGGGATCTGCTGTCTTAGGGGCGAGATCCTCGGTGACCGGTCCCGTCGAAATCGGATCTGAGACTGTTCCGGAATGAGCCGTACTGAAAAAGCCCGTCCTGGCACGCGCAGAGGCAACGCTAGGGGTCCCTTCGACGGGGACATCCGGATCGCCGCGCTGTTTTGCAGTCTCAGGCATATGCATGGAGTCCAGGCAGCAAATAGGTCACGCCGAAGAAGGTGAACATCACCACTGCAAATCCCAGGATGGCGAAGTAGGCGGCGCGCCGTCCCCTCCATCCCCGTGTGATGCGCATGTGTAGATAGCCCGCATATACCAACCAGGTAATTGCCGCCCACGTTTCCTTGGGGTCCCAGTTCCAGTAGGAACCCCAGGCCCGGTTGGCCCAGTAGGCGCCGGCGGCGATCATCAATGTGAGCAGGGGGAAGGCAATACAAATCGTTTTGTAGGTGATGCGGTCGAGCGTGTCCGCGTCAGGCAACAACCGTTCTAAATCAGCCCGCCGCCACAGCAGCAAGAGATACAGCAGGTTGGCAAAGATTCCGCCGACCAGGGCCGAGAGAATAAAGGGGCTCGCCGCCAGGCTGGTGGCGTACAGCCCTTCGGCGTCGAGCGAGGGATACTGTCCGGACCGCACCCGCAGCAGGAAAAACACCAGTGCCAGCGATTGCAACAGAATGCTGATAAAAACTGCGCGATCCGCGATCGACAGGAAGCCTGGATTGTTTTTCACGCGCGACAAGATGTAGAGCACCAGCGGCGCCAGCACGGTGGCGAAGACCAGAAGCATCAGCCAGCCGAGATCCGGAATCGTGACGAACAGCCGCACGCCACGCGAGACAAATACCTCGGCTTTATTCTCGGCATCCCACGCGACCACACTGAGTCCGCCCCATTTCTCGAAGCGCAGCAGCACGGCGGCGTAGATACCGACGGTGAACACGCTGGTTGCCGCCAGGAAGGTCTCGGTCTTCACCTTGTCCTGGATGAGAAACATCATGGCCAGCGCAAAGCTTAGGGCGCATGCCGCGTACGCCAGCATGGCAAGCGTCACGTGCACGTGCAGCCAGGTGGATTGCAGAGCAGGAACGAGCGGGCGCACTTCGCTGGGCAGAAGCTGCATTAGGATGACGCCTACAATCGCGACCGGCATGGTCACTGTGCCGATGACCTTCACGCCGTAGCGTTTTTCGGCGATCAGCGTAAGCGCCGCCAACGTCCACACGAAGCTGAGCAGCATCTCATAGATGCTGGCGAAGGGAGGATGTCCCGCCTCGTACCAGCGATGGGCCACCGCCCCGGTGTTGGCCAACAGACCAGCCCATGTCATCAGGGAGGCGAACTTGATATAGGAGTCGGTGCCGGTGACGCCAAAGCCCAGATACAACGCTCCCGCACCTGCGTAGAAAACCAGGGCGGCATACAGCAGGTTGGCTTCACTCAGAATATTCCCGCTCTTGACCACATTCAGAAAAGCGATGAACAGCAGGAAAGCGATTCCCAACCCCACCATCACGACCAAAGTGCTTCCGGTCGTGGGATGCTGTTCAACTTTTGCGCGTGCCATTGACTTCCTCCGTTGCCGGGACTCACCTTCCGGCGATCGATGTTCCCGAGATCGATGCCGCCTGCGTCTGGGCAGGGGCCGCGACCTTAGGTTTCAATTCCTTCCGAATCTGTTCCACTACGCTCTTGAATTTGTGCTCGAAAGCGTCACGATTGCGGTTCGCAGTCCCGCCCACCCAAAGAATCGTTCGGCCGCGCGCATCGACGACGGGGACAACCCAGAAGCGCATGTGAACCACGTAGAAAACAAACGTCAGGCCGAGGGCCATCAACACCACTCCAGCCCAAACCGCCCACTGGCCGGGTTCGTGCGAGACCTGCAGTCCGGTGTAGAGACCAGTCTTCAAATCCTTAGGGTCGAAGGTGTAGGGGGAGGCCGCGTTCTCATCGACGCCGGGAATCTCCGGCAGCCAGACGTTCACGTTGGTGTTCGCTTTCTTGGAGGTGACAACCATGTGAACGGCGGGGTTCACCACATCCCTGCTGCGCGCATAGACGCGGCCTTCCTGCACCACAAAGTCAGGGATGAACTCCACCAGTTGCACACTAGTGTCGGCATCGAGCGCGACAGTCTGGTTCATCGCCAGCGAGATTTCCTGTGCCGAGCCGGTGCCGCCGTGAGCTGGAGCCGCGTTAAGAATCAGTTGATCGAGCTTCCCGGTGCGGCCGTAGCTCGCCTGGTAGAAGCGCAGTCCGTGATAAACGAGGGGATCATTGACCACGATTTCTTTGCGCGAGATCTCGCGTCCGCCGTCGACCACGGCCAGCTTAGACCACCAGCGCTTCGGAGTGCCGTCCGCATAAGTGTCTTCCCCCGTGCCATCGCAGCGGATCGAGAACGGGATCGTCCGTATGGACCCGTTCTTGAGCTCAATCTGATTGCTCGTCGTTCCTGGAGTCAGAGTCAGGAATCCGCGCCAACCGTACAGTGCGTCCACGATTCCGCCGAGGAAAATCAACAACAGGCTGGCATGAACGATGTAAACGCCCATCTCGGAGATACGATTGCGCTCCGAGAACAAAGAAAAGCTGTCCGGGCGCACAATCCGTTCGGTGCTCAGTCCGAGATGGTGGAAGGCGCGTTCGGCGGCGCTCAGCCCCCGCTCTTCGTCGGCGACCGGAATCTGTGCCTGCGTCGGCAAAGCCCTACGGAATCTATCATCGGGACTCTTATAAGGCCGCGAGAAGTACCGCCAGGCGTTGGGGAAACGCTGGACCGACGCGGCGATAATGCTAAGGCTCACCAGAATCATCAATGCTACGAACCAGCGCGTGTGGAAGATGTCGGTCAGTCCAGTGACGTCGAGGAAGCGCAGCATCTCGGGGGAATAGGCGCGCTGCATGTCGTCGGGGTCCGTGATCGGGCGCTGCAAGATCACCGTGCCCGCGGCGGAGAAGATGACGACCAGAATAATCAGAACGACGCCGGTCTTGATGGAGCTGAGTGTCTGCCAGATTTTGCGCGGAGCAGAACGAAGTGACAGGGCCATATCGCGGTTCCCCTTCCTCGGATCCTCTAATGCACGTTCTGCGCCAACGTTCGCTGTTCCGATCAAGCCCTTTGTGACGAATGAGTTACGGTCGAGCACTCGCTTGCTGCAAGAGGACCGCATGAGCCATAACACTCATTTCGGCACTCGCCGCTGCGCATTCGCGCCCGCGGCCAAGCCTGTGATTTCAATCACAATTGCTCGATATTTGTCCGGAATGGACGGGCCCCCGATCCTCGAAGGACGTGCGTGATTTCACTGACTGAGTGTGGCAGAAAGCCCATTCGGGGGAGCCGAAAGGCGAATCGCCGGATCTCCCGGCCGCCGCGGAGCTAAGTTAGAAGGTGAGTTGTTGCAATAATTTACAGTTCAATCGAAGGTGGACTGTGGTTCCACAATCGCTAAAGGCGAGGATCGTGCACAGGCAACGGTTGGCAATGGTCCCGTCGCTTCCAAATCGTTTTCTTATGAACCGGAGAGCAAGCGTCGCTCAGGCCCTCTCCCGTGTCTTCCAGGTGCTCGCCTTCTTGTTGGTGATCGAGGTGATTCCGGCGCTGGCGAAGGAACATCCGGTTCCGCTCGACAAGAATGTTGATTCGGCAAAGTGTCTCGAGTGTCATGAGGACAAGTCGAAAGGCAAGGCGGTCCACTCCGCGATCGCCACGGGCTGTTTGAGCTGTCACGAAGTTCGAGTCAATAAGGACATTACCAGGATCAAGCTGATTACTTCGACTCCCCAGGCCCTGTGCCTGAGTTGCCACGCGGATAAAGATGCCGCCTCGCTTAAAGGGACCGTGCATCCCCCGGCCGTGCGGGACTGCATCAAGTGTCACGATCCGCACACCAGCGACAACAAGAATCAGTTGCGGAAAGCCGAGTCGGGGGACAAGGGCCAGAATCTCTGCCTTGATTGCCACACGCAAGGACTGAACGTCCCGGAAAAAGGCAGCCGCCATGCCGCGCTCGATCTGGGATGCGACAGCTGCCACACGACCCACAAGACTGGGGACGCAGGTAAAGCGGAATTCGAATTTCATCTGAAGAAGAGCTCTCCCGCCCTCTGTCTGGATTGCCATGACGGCAAGGATGCAAGCCTCCAGAAGGCGCATCACGATCAGCCCTTCGAGACGGCGGACTGCACCACTTGTCACGATCCGCACCAGTCGGCCGCACCTAAGCTGATGCGGCGGTTCCTGCATCCGCCGTTCGCGGACAAGAGTTGCGACGTGTGCCACGCGCCCGCCAAAGATGGCAAAGTGGTGCTCACGCAGACCGATGTGAAATCGCTGTGCGTAACCTGCCACGGCGAAAAAGCTAAGCAGATTGAGAGCGCGAAAGTGCCGCATCCGGGAGCGGCCGGCGACTGCACCGATTGCCACAATCCGCATGCCAGCCGGCAACCGGGGCTGCCCAAGACGAACGCGGTGGACATCTGCCTGGGTTGCCACAGCGACCAGGCCGAGCAAGGCAAGAAGCACGTTCTGCATCAGCCCGCGTTTAAGCAGGGATGCGCGACATGCCACGAACCGCATGGCAGTGCGAACGACCATCTGCTGCGAGCCAAGACGACGAACGAAGTCTGCCTGGAGTGCCATGGACCCGACTCGCAGCCGAAGAAACTGGAATCCGAGCACTTGCTCACGATTTTCAACGGGAGCGTGAAACTTCCCGACACCTATTTCGCGAAAAACAAAGTTGTTGTGCTGCCGTTGAAGTATGGCCGTGGGCATCCGGTGGAAGGTCACCCGGTCTCCGACGTGGTCGATCCAACTGATATTACGAAGACAAGGGCGCAGATCAACTGCCTGTCGTGCCACCAACCCCATTCCTCGGCGCAGCCCGACCTGCTGAGTAAGGACCAACCCAATAATCTGGCGTTTTGTTCCAGCTGCCACAAGGATCTGACGCGGAGATAGTTTTCATGAGGAAAATGAATACGATGTCGGAAACCAGCGCATGCATGATTCGGAATCGCAAGATCCTGATGGCGGTTTTGCTTCTATTGAGCTTGATGCTGCTGGCGCCCAGGGCGGTGTTTGGGGACAAAAAGAAGAAAAACGAGCCCAAGAAAACCCCGGTCATCGACTACTCCAACATCGTGTGGCCGAACCCGCCGGCCATCGCTCGCATTCGCTATCAGGCCTTCTATTCGGCGCAGAAGCTATCGCAAGTCCAGGCTCCCAACAACCAGAAACAGAAATGGATGGATCGTCTCGCTGGCACCCAACCGGTCAGCGAGAACGGCAAGGTTCTTTTCCAACTGGCCGAGCCTTATGGCCTGGCCGTCGATTCCAAAAATAACTTGTACGTGGCAGATCAGAGGGTCGGCGCCATCTTCATCTTCAACACGGAAACGCGAACCGCGGAACTGATCAAGAATAAAACCCACGCCCACTTCGTGCGCATCATTGGCCTGGCGATGGACGACAACGACCGGCTGTTTGTGTCCGATCCCGGACTGCACCATGTCCTGGTGTTCGACGCGAATCACAAGGCCGAAGATGTGATCACGGAGGGGATGGTTGACCCCGGCGGGTTGGCACTCGACAGAGAAAACCGGCTGCTGTACGTGGCCGACGTGGCACTGGACCAGGTTTTGGTCTATGACGCAGACAGCCTCAAGTTGCTGCGCAAGATCGGCACCGCCGGACACAACCACGAACTCACCACCCCGGGAGACTTTGCGAAACCTTCGGGTCTGGCGGTCGACCAGGATGGCAATCTCTACGTCTGCGATACCCTGAACAACCGCATTGAGATCTTCGACGCCGACGGTAAGTTCGTGAGCACCTTCGGCAAAGCCGGCGATGGCCCGGGGTACTTTGCTCGTCCCAAGGGGGTGGCGATTGACTCCGATGGCCACATCTGGGTAGCAGATGGCCAACAGGACCGTGTGCAAGTCTTCAACAAAGAGACGCAGTTGCTGATCAGTTTTGGCGGACACGGTCTGCTGCCGGGACAGTTTCAGGGCTTGGTCGGCATCGCCACGGACAAGAACAACCGCGTCTTTACCTCCGAAATCTATCCCGGCCGGGTGCAACAGTTCCGCTATGTAACTGATGCCGAGGCCGAACAGATACGTAAGGAACGGGAAGACCAGCGCTTGAAGAAAGCTGGCGCTGGGGGCAAGGATTCAGCTCCACTATCCACGCCAGCGTCCGAAGCCAAGAGTCCGCAGAGCAAGTAGGCGAGCCTGGGCCGCATACAATTTTCTTGTAGAGACGTCGGTACATCTCTCTGACCATCGTTCGCGCGCAGGCGTCCGAGACCTAGCATCCTACGTCTCTACAGAGGGGCACTTGTATCCTGAGCTCGCTTTCGCCCCGCCTGCTGCGTTTCGCAACACCTGATGCAGATCCTTACAACTGGGGAATTTGACCAACCGGCGCTTGTAAGTGGTTGTTTTCCCCCAGTTTCGGAGAGCTGCCCAAGTCGGCTCGGGCAGAATTGGGAGTCGCAACGGTTGTGGATTCAGTGGGTTACACACGAATGACCGGAATTGGTTGGTTCCCAGGGGTTCGGGCGGCCAGTTGCACTAATCGTAGCTGAGGGGCGGTTGCAACCGGCGCCCAGGCGCAAGATGCAGCCCACGGCCTAAGCCTCTGAGAGTTCATCACAACGCTGCAAACATTATTCATGGAGGTCGTGAAATTTTATGAAGAAAGCGATATTAGTTGTAATGTTCGTACTCGCTGTCGGGGGCTTGGTGATGGCGCAGAACTGGTCATCGCCGGTTGACGTCCTCGGCGCACACGGTAACAATGGCCGCGGATGCGCGGGTTGTCACCAACCTCACAGCGGCTCGTTTGGCTCCGGCCAAAAGGGCGGACCCGATGCCGGCAGCTATGCACTGTGGGGCCAGGACGCCAGCCCACTGTATGGCGCAACGATCGCGTTCGGCGACAATGGCGAATTCACGGAAGTACTGCCCACCAGTATCAGTACTGGCTCGCAAGAGGTCGGTGGCATTCTGCTCTGCCTGAGCTGCCACGACGGCAACCTTACCGCGAGAAACATGATGGCCAACCAGTCGTATGAACAGAGGATTAACCTCCTGACCAACACCGCCTACGGCAGCCAGCCGATTCCGACCCTGCTCGGAAATGACGGAACGACCGCTGGCAATTACACTAACGATCACCCAGTGGGACAACTGGCCAACATCAGCACCACCATGCCTGGATTATCCTTTAACGGCACGAAATTTGTGCTGACCCCGGGCACTCCGTATGCCCAGTTTGTAGCCAACTATGGGTATCCGGCGCTGGCGCCTGGGAAATGGTCGCAACCGTTTGGCGTCACCGCCGGCGGCAAACCTTACGTGCTTTGCACCACCTGCCACAACCAGCACGTGATGACCGTGTACACCTCGAGCGCGGCGAGCCCAATCGCGAACGACGGAGGCGGCAAATACTATGCCACCTACTTCTTCGTGAATGGCCCCTACAACCCGAACATCAACAACGTGGCCAATACGAATGCGCCTTCGACGACGCAGTTCTGCCGCCAGTGCCACTTTGGCGAGGCGAACGAGGCCAACAACACCAACAACATCACGACGGTCTTCCAGTAGAGCTGAGCTGATGCACCAAGGGGGGAGAGTCTTCACTCCCCCCTTTTCTTACTAGCCCTTGCGTACTTAGCGAGTGAGGAAATATGAAATACCGACTCCCAATTTTCGGACTCCTGGCAATGGCGCTGTCGACGGCTTCGGCGCAGGTCGCTTCGCACGCGCCAACCGCAGTCGCGAACCCGGCCTCTGCCCAAACCTCACCTGTTCAAGTAAGCGACAAACCTGTGGCTCGGGTGAATGGGGCGGTGCTGACCGATCGCGACCTGCTGCGCGAGATGTACACGATCTTCCCCTACGCGCAACAGCACAATGGTTTTCCAAAAGCGCAGGAAGCGGAGATTCGGCAGGGCGCGCTGGAGATGATCATTTTCGAGGAGTTGGTGTACCAGGAAGCGGTGCGGCGCAAGCTCACGATTCCGGCTGAGAAGCTGAATGGTGCCCAGGCTGAGTTTCGCAAGCAGTTCAACAGTCCTGACGAATACCGGCAGTACTTGCAGGCCGAGATGCACGGGTCCGAGCAACAACTGCGCCAGCAGATTCGGCGTTCGCTGCTCATCGAGCAAGTTCTGAAAACCGATGTGGAACTCAAGGCCACCGTATCGCCGGCCGAGTTGCAGGCGTACTACGAGAAGAATGCGGCTCGCTTCAAGCAGCCCGAGACGTTTACCTTCCAGAGTATTTCCGTGGTGCCGCCGCTTAAGGCTACCGCTGAACAGGCGAAGCAAGCCCAGAAGAAGGCAGAGGATGCGCTTCGCCAAGCCAAGGCGACGAGGACCTATCAGGATTTTGGGCTGCTGGCGGAAAAGATCTCGGAAGACGATTTCAGGGTAAACATGGGCGACCACAAGGTCGTGCCCAGCGACAAGTTGCCTCCCCAGGTAGTGAAGGCGTTGCAAGCGATGCAGTCGGGGCAAGTCAGCGGATTGATTCAGATCGAGAGTGCCTACACCATTGTTCGGCTGAATGCCCATACCCCGGCGCGCATGAAACCGCTGTCGGAAGTGAAGGGCGAGCTGAACACAGACTTGCAGAAGAGCAAGTACGAGACATTACGCTCGAGTCTTGCCAAACAGTTGCGCGCCAAGGCCAAGATCGAAGTGGTGTAAGTGCTGTTTCTGATCTGGGAATTCCGTTCGCGAACCCGCCGGTCCTCCCGGCGGGTTTTCTCATTAAAACCTCGGGAAAAACGCCAGCTCTCCCGCTGTTGTGTATTTCAACTCGCAGGGCGGGTGATATGCCGCACTCGCCCGATTTCCAACTGAAAATTCCGCACCGGGAAAATTCGCAACAACTGTGTTTTCAATGAATTAGGAACCTGGAAAGTCTGCCTGCCTTTGGCAACTGTTGTGCCCTAAAGAGGGGTAAGTAGAAGTGGTATCGGGCCTCTGGCCTGAAGGGCACCATCGCAATGAAGGTCGCGAATCGCATCATCGGACTAGCGGTACTGGTGACGGCTCAACTCGTCTACGGCCAAAACCAGCCACAATCTCAAGCCCCCGAGCTCTCCATCGGCGAAAATACGAAGCTCACTGCCGGCGGCCTGTTTACCTTCGGATATTCCGGAGATTATGGTGATGTCGTTTCGTCGCAGCATGGACTGACCTTCGGAGTGGACGGCAGGCTCGGTGGTTACTACTACAACCCCAACTTCATTTCGTTCACGGCAACCCCTTACTACAACCAGTCGCGCGACAACTCCAGCTATCAATCGCTGACCGGGGCGACCGGCATCAGTGCGAATGTGGACTTGTTCAGAGGCAGCCATTTTCCCGGATCGGTGAGCTACCGCTACGACCGCAACAGCAGCGGGACTTTCGGATTGGCAGGACAACCCAACTTCACAACGATAGGCTCAGGCCAGGGATTTGGTATCAACTGGAGCGCGCTGGTGCCGAACATGCCGACGCTCTCTGTCGGATATTCGCAAGGCGACGGCAGTGGCACGATCTATGGCACCAGCCAAGAAACGAGTTCGACCTCGCGGCTCTTCAATGCGCACTCGGGATATGCCATTGCAGGATTTCGACTGAACGCTTTCTACGATCGTAATAGTTTGAATTCCAAGTTCCCGGAATTTCTGGCCGGACAGTCGGAGTCGGTGCAGGATTCAACGGGGAGCGACGTGGGAGTCGGGGCGCAACACAATTTGCCTCTCAACGGCCAGTTCTATGCGAACTACAACCGGGCGTCGTCCGACAGCAACTACTTCTCGTCTACGGGACAGAATTCGAATACGTCGAGCTATACCGATGACATCGTAAACACGGGCGCCACGTTTCACCCGACGGGGAAACTCTCACTGAATGTCACGGAGAACTACACCAGTAACCTGAACGGGTACCTGGTGCAGAACCTGAGCGGCACGGGAGCTGCACAACCGGGAATCAACCTGGGATCGGGCGCGCACTCCTCGACTGTGGGGGGAGGCGTTACCTATCAGTTCACCACGAACCTGTCGGCGTCGTCACAGGCGACTTATTACGACCAGTACTACTTCGGGAAAAGCTATACTGGCACTTTTTTGAGTGGCACGGTGAACTACGGAAAGCGGTTGCTGGATATGTTCACGTTCTCCGGTTCGGTGATCGATAGCAGCAACGGCCAAGGCACAAACTCGCTAGGATTTGTCGGCAACGTGAATTATTTTCACCGGATCAAGGGGTGGCAGACGTCCGGCGTATTCAGTTACGCTCAGAACGTGCAGTCCCTCCTGGTTACCTACACGAGCTCGTACTACAGCTATAGCGCGAACGTGAACCACCGCCTGCCCGCCGGGCTGCAATGGACCGCGGCCTTCAACGGAACCCGCAGCGGCTTGACGAACTACCAGGGAACAAGCAGCGGGAGCCAGGGCTATTCCACGTCGCTCAGTTCGCGGAGGTTTACCCTCACCGGAAACTACGTCCAGGCTACGGGCATCACGCTGCTGGGTGCGGGCGGTTTTTTGCCCGTTGCAGGGACGCCAGGGGTGAATGATTTCATTACTTACGGTGGCTCTAGCTACGGTGGCGGAGTCTCGGTTACACCGCTGCGGCGGCTGATCATCTCAGGCAGCTTCAGTCGCGCCATCAGCAATACGGTGGGCCAGACGATCTCGCACAACAATACAGAGATTTTCAATGCCCAGCTGCAATACCATTTGCGAAGAATTGGACTGCAGGCGGGATACACGCGCTTCGCGCAAGGCATCAGCGCTGTGGGGGCACCCGCTAATTCAACGGCTTACTTTGTCGGAATATCCAGATGGTTCGACTTCTTCTAGCAGCGCGGGGCAGGTCGGTTTCTCGCAGCGGGCTGACTTTAGCCGGGCTGTCGGTCTTGCTCGTCCTCTTGGCGATGCCGGCAGGAGCGGCCAAGCGCCCGAAGGAGGCGGTCATCCTGTCCGCACCCGATTTGCTGATGGACGGGGGCCGAAAACTTTCGTTCGAACGCAGCTTCAGCCTGGAGCGCGAGGTCAAACCCAAGCGCAGCTTCTGGACCCGAGTGGTCGACGTCATTGCGGGAGAGCCCGACTTTCATTACCTGGTCAGTCCTTACAGCGTGGTCACCGATTCGCGCGGCCGCATCATTGTGACCGACGTGGCGGCGGCGGGCGTTCACATCTTCGATTTCGAGCAGCAAAAGTATAAGTTCCTCTCGCGGCGCGACGTGGGAAAGGATCCCATGCTCACGCCGCAGTGTGTGGCCGTTGACGCGCAAGACAATATCTATGTGACCGACTCCAAGTCGGGCAAGGTTTTTGTCTTTGACGCCAATGGCAAATATCGCCGCGCGATTGGAAGCCTGAAAGGCGGCGAAGGATATTTCAAGCGGCCGACGGGCATCGCGGTGGATTCCGCCGCCCAGCGCATTTACATCACAGACACGCTGCGCAACAAGATTTTCATCATGGACATGCAGGGCAGCGTGCTGCAGGCGATTGGAAAGACGGGCACTGGCGATGGCGAGTTCAACTATCCCACCGAGCTGCGCTTGAACGGGCAGGATCTGGCGGTGGTGGATGCCATGAATTTCCGCGTGCAGGTGTTTGACCGCGCGGGCACGTTCCGCTACGTTATCGGAAAACCGGGGGATGGAACGGGGTGGATGTTCCGGCCGAAAGGGATTGGGTTTGATTCCGAGTCGCATCTGTATGTCGTCGACGGGCAGTGGGGTGTGGTGCAGGTCTTCGACGAGCAAGGGCAACTGCTGTATTACTTCGGCGGTAAGGGAACGGGAGCGGAACAGTTTCAATTGCCCACCGGACTGCAGATCGACAAGAACGATCGCATCTACGTGGTGGATTCCTTCAACCGGCGCGTGCAGGTGTTTCACTACTACGGCGTGACTCAGGCGGAGGGGAGGAAACAACCGTGAAGCCCCTCCTGACCCTGGCCTGCGTGCTGATCGTCGCACCGAGTTTCGCCCAGGTGCAGCCCAGTCCGGATGTGCTCGGCATGCACGACCTGACGCTCTCGAGCGGGTCGTCGGTTTATTCGCAGGGCAGCCTGGGATGTACCTTCTGCCATGCTCCGCACAGCGGGTTAGGCGCCAACACGCCGCTCTGGAACCAGAAGCTGTCGCAGAAGTCTTACGTGCCCTACAGCAGCACGACCAATCCCAACCAGGGCAACACGCAGCCCACGCTGGGCGTCACCAGCAGCCTGTGCTTGAGTTGTCATGACGGGACCGTGGGCGTAGGACAATCCGCGGCGTACGGACAGTTGCCTATGGTCGGTGCCCTGAATAGCGCAGACTCCTTCGGCACCACCCTGACGGGCTCGCACCCGTTCAGCCTGGTGACGCCGCTGAAAGACGCCCCCAGCTTGGTTGCGTCTCTGGTTACACAGGGCGCAACGGCAGATCCGACTGGTGCGGTAAAGCTGGTGAACGGCAACATTGAATGCACGAGTTGCCACGATCCGCATGTTCAGAACAAGGACAGGATCGCGCAGAACTTTCTGGTGCGCGACAGTTCCAACGCGAAGATGTGTCTGGCGTGCCATGATCCGAACCGGATCGTGCAGGGACAGATCAATCCGCTGGCCGGGTTCATCAACAGCGTCCATCAAACATCTACGACCCAGGTTTCGCCCGACGCGCACGCTGGAGCGTATGCGACCGTCGGAGTGAACGCCTGCACGTCGTGTCATATGTCGCATGATTCGGTTGCGCCGGCGCGTCTGTTGCGGCCGGCGGCGCCCCCCGCTCCAGCCTATGATCCCGTTACCCAGAGTTGCATGACCTGCCACGGCGGCGGAACGTATGTGTCGCCGGCCATCCCGAGCATCATGGCCGAGGTCGCGAAGGTAAGTCATCCACTGCCCTCAGGTAATAGTTTCCACGACGCCGCCGAGACCGTTCTGCTCAACAACAACCGGCACGCAACTTGCGTGGATTGTCACAGCGCACATGCCTCCAACCCGGAATTGCAGTTTTCCGCACCTCCCGTGATTCGCCCCCCGCAAGCGGGTGCCACGGGCATCAGCGCGCTCGATGGCATCACTCAAGTCATCCCGGCGGTCAATCAGTATGAAACCTGTCTGCGCTGTCACGGGACCAGCATCGGCAAGCAGCGCCTGCTAATCTTCGGCTACGCCCCGATGCGAGTCGTGTCGGCGCCCGACTCACTGAACCTTATTCCGCAACTCGCGTCGACGGCCAGTTCGAGCCATCCCGTTACGCATCCCCGGTCGAGCCCACTGCCCCAGCCCAGCCTGCTGGTGAATATGTTGGACGAAAAGGGATTGCCTTCTGCTCGCCTCGTCGGTACCCAGTTGTTCTGCACGGACTGCCATAACAGCGACGACAATCGAGAGTTCGGCGGCACCGGACCAAATGGTCCGCACGGATCGGCCAACTCGCACATCCTCGAGCGCAACTATCAATTCAGCCAGGCGGCATTCCCTGGCGGACCGGTCACGAATACCTTTCCGAATCCCGATACCAGCGTTGCCGGGCCTTATTCGATGTGCGCCAAGTGCCACGACCTCGCGCAGATTTTTGCAAACACCAGCTTCACGCAGCACAATCTGCATTCCTACCAGAATGGATTCAGCTGCTCGGTGTGCCACGCCGCACATGGCGTGGGAGCCACGTCGCCGACCATCACGGGAGATCGTTTGGTGAATTTCGACGTCAATGTTGTGGGTCAGAACGGCGCCGCTCCTATCTCCTATAACCGCGGCAGCAATACTTGCACGCTGATGTGCCATTCCGTCGCTCATAATGCGGATGGCACGGTGGGCGCAGCAGCGGCGGCCAAACGGATGGGGATCAGAACCAAGTGATCGTAGGGACGCGCTGCACCGGAGTCCCAAGACTTCGTTGAACGGGTCTGGCAGTTGGGCACGGGGCTTTGGCAATGCTGATCCATGGACTACCGGTTGTGACGTATTTGCGCCTGCACTTCGTTTTTCCGGGGTATAACGTTCTCCGTTGT
This sequence comes from Candidatus Sulfotelmatobacter sp., assembly GCA_049792875.1. Taxonomy (GTDB): domain Bacteria; phylum Acidobacteriota; class Terriglobia; order Terriglobales; family Acidobacteriaceae; genus Sulfotelmatobacter. The sequence goes on along the minus strand of JBARBI010000089.1, from coordinate 7,055 downwards.
CGAACGGAATCGCGGAATGCCCGGGGACCGGCAGGGCTGGATGATGGAAGGATCTGCCGCCGTGGTTAGGCCTACGGAATCGGATCCAGTCCAGCCCTGTATCGTGAAAGAGTCGGCAAGAAGAACAGAACATCGGGATCGGTCAGAAGATGCCTGCACCTGTAGACTCAACAACCACCGAGAGCGAACGCACCAGTGGTGGCCGGCGCTACTGGCCGCAGATCACCACTGCGATATTAGTGCCTGTGTTGCTGTTGGGTGTGATGGAGGGGACTTTGCGCCTGTTCGGCGTCGGATTCCCCACAGGCCTGACAGTACCTTGCACCGTGCAGGGCAAGGCCGCCGCCTGCTACAACCTGTTTTTTCCCGCGCCCTTCTTTCCACCCGGCATGATCAAGACACCGCAGGCGTATGCGATTCCGGCGGAGAAACCGCAGCGGACATTCAGAATTTTCGTGCTCGGTGAATCCGCAGCGATGGGGGATCCCGATCCGGCCTATGGGTTCAGCCGATACCTGGAAATAATGCTGCGGGAACGCTTCCCATCGATGGAGTTTGAAGTCGTAAATACCGGCAGCGTTGCCATCAACTCCCACGTCCTGCTGCCGATCGCGAGAGGACTGGCGGAACAACGGCCGGACGTGTTCATCATCTACTCGGGCAACAACGAGGTCGTCGGCCCCTATGGGCCCGGAACTGCGCTGACGTCCTCGGCGATGAGCCTCCCGATTATCCGCGCGAGCATCTTTGTCCGCTCCACCCGCATTGGCCAGCTTCTGACCAAAGTCGGAACGCAAAGAAAAGAGTGGCGCGGGATGGAGATGTTCCTCGATAAGCAAGTGCGAGAGAGTTCTCCGCTCATGAAGTATGCCTACGAGAACTTCGAGCGGAACCTGCGGGACACGGTTGCGGTTGCGCGCAGATCGGGAGCCAGGGTCATCGTTAGCACGGTCGCGACGAATCTCAAAGACTGTGGGCCGTTCTCCTCCCAGCACCGAGAGGATTTAGCGCAAGACGACCTGCGTTCCTGGACGGCGCTGGTGCAACAGGGGTCGGATCTGGAAAGCGCCCGATCGTACGACGACGCTTTGAAGCACTACCGGGCTGCGGCCAAAATTGATGACCAATACGCCGAACTGGAGTTCCGGATTGCGCGGACCCTGTGGATGCAGGGAGATTACTCGGGGGCGAAGGAGCATTTTCTTCGCGCCCGCGATCTCGACACGCTTCGTTTCCGGGCCGACAGCAAGATCAACGACATCAATCGTTCAGTAGCGGCATCGACTTCCGGCGCGGAACTGGTGGATGCCGAGGCGATATTCTCCCAAAAGAGTCCGAATGGGCTCATCGGCAGCGACCTGGTGTATGAGCATGTGCATATGACTCCTCTGGGCAACTACCTGCTTGCGCGCGCGATGTTCTTGCAGATCGCGAGCCAGTTACCTTCCGAGGCCGGGAAATTGACCGGATCCGAGGTTCCCAGCGAGGCAGAGTGCGAGCAACTGCTGGCCTTCACCAGTCATGATCGGACCCGCATCACGACCGAGATGCTGGAACGAATACAGAAGCCACCTTTCACGAATCAACTGAACCACTCCGATCAGGTGTTGCGGTTGATGCTCAAGGCAGAGGATCCGAGCGAAAGCCCCGATGTCACGGCCACCCAGTACGAGTGGGCGATCCGGAAGAATCCCGCTGACCGAGTCCTGCACTACAACTACGGTCTCTTCCTGTTCGAACACAACCGCGCGGCAGCGATGCAGCAGTTAGGCCTGTCCCGGCCGTGGGACGGGTTCCCAGTTTTCACCCCGGACGGGATGCCAGTGGAATAGAAGTTTTGACGGCATCGGGCCAGACCTCTCTTACCCTCACGCAACGGTTTGCCAATCACCGAATTGCTTCCAGACAAGCTGTGTTTCTTCACTTTTAAGGTGAATGCGTCCAGAAGAGAGGAAATCACCGAGCGGGTTGCCCCGCTCGGTTCGAGCGCGCCTGTTCGTCCAGAATCGCTACCTCCTATTGTTTGGTAGCAGTGATCCGCTCGGCCTCGGCTGTGGTCGCGAACCCCGGATCCATCACCATGTCGTGGATGCTATTTCCTGATTGGGCCACGATCAATTGCACATGCAAGAGTGGTTGGTCACCGTTGGTAATGGTCATGGTTCCGGTGCAGTTCGGCTGCACTGAGTAGGTCCCGGTGCTCAAGCGCCAGCCCGGAGCGACATAGCCATTGGTGGCAACCGCGTCGAGTTGACTGACATTCCCGTTGCCATCAAACGTAGTCTTGGCAAGGCCATCAATGAGCAGGGTGGACCCGTCCGGAAGGAAGACAGTTCCGTGGATGGTGAACGCATAACTGCCCTTAATGGTGGTGTTGCTGCAGCCGCTGGCATGGGCCATCAAAGTTGACGATGCAGCCAGGGCGAGGGTGAGCAAGAACAGCGAGATGCGGTATTTCATCGTGCCTCCAGATTTCTTGGTTCAGGTTCAAATTTTGATGCGGGACAGGATTGACTCCCCACGTCTGGCTGCACCATCGCACGACTCCCAAGGCCACTCAATGCACCGGGGGTGAATCCCGAGGTGAACTGATGGTGAACTACTGCAAGTGTGTTGTGGCACAATGGTTTGCGGGCAATCAAACGTCGAATTCGACCCCGCTGCGGCGGAGTTTGAGGTACACTTTGCTCTCGTAGTTGAGGTTTGATCTGGCGACCTATGGTTCTCTTCGTCGAGCCTGCGCACGCTTTGACCGGTTCCGTGTCGATCTAAGCAGCAATGAACTATTCTGCTCCGGCGTGAGGGTGCCGATTCAGGAGCAACCGCTGCAGGTCTTGCGCCTGCTTTTGGAGGCGGAAGGAAAGGTCGTCACCCGCGAGCATCTGCGCGCTGCCCTCTGGCCGGCGAATACGTTCGTTGACTTCGAGCACGGGGTCAACACCGCGGTCAAGAAGCTGCGACAGGCGCTGGAAGATTCGGCGGAGAATCCTCAGTTCGTCGAAACCTTACCGAGATTAGGCTATCGCTTCATGGTTCCCGTGGAGTGGGTAGCGGACGCGAGTGGTCGAAGCTCGCTGCCACATGTGGTGCCGATTGCGCCGCCGGGAGCGAATCTGGTTCCTCAACCGGTTGCCGCGAAGCGCAACTGGAAGCTGATGCTGGCGATCGCAATCGGCGTACTGGCGGTCACCGCCTCTGCCGTGCTTTTGTTCAATCAGGACAGCCGCCTGTCCCACACTCGATTGGGATCCTGGTTACGACAGGCCGTTGGCGGGCGTCGTCTGGAAGCGCGAGGTCCTCTCAGCCAGCGTCGGCTAACGGCCAATCCCGATGAAACGCCACTGACGGGTGGCGTAATCTCGCCGGATGGGAAGTACCTGGCCTACACCGATGCGAGCGGCTTCTACCTGCGGCAAGTGGATGGGGGAGAAACCAACCTAGTATCTCTCCCGAAAGGCTTCGCCCCACTCCCCGAGAGTTGGTTCTCAGATAGCGTTCACCTGGTTGTTTCCTGGATTGAGGTTCCTGACAAGTCTCCTCCCAGCTTATGGAGAATCTCGCTCATGGGCGGAACACCAAGAAAGCTGGCCAACGAAGGATCGTCCGCGAGGGTTTCACCGGATGGATCGAAAATAGCATTCTTGAAGGGCGTCTGGGACAACGAACAGATCTGGCTCATGGATGCAGATGGGGGCGGCGCGAGCAAAATTGTTGATGGCGGCCAAGAAGGTTTTGGAGCAGTAGCGTGGGCGCCTGACGCGAAGCGGTTTGCCGCTGTCAGAACGACGCACACTGGGAAGCAAATCGAAGTTTATGATGTCGCAACCGGGCGCAACCAAGTGATCCTGTCGGAGCAGCGACTGGGTGACGAGGTTGCATGGACGAACTCTGGCCATCTTATCTACTCTTTATTCGAGCCTGAGCCCAACCAAAGTGATGCCAATCTGTGGTGGGTGCAAATCGACCCCCGCAGCGGGCGTCCCTCGAGCCCGCCGGCCCGAATTACCAACGATCAGGCAAATATATTCGGTGTCAGCATAACCCTTGATGGCAAGCGCATGGCTTTGCGCCGCAGCCTCTACCAGGCGGACGTTTACCTGACCGAGATTGAAGCGCAGGGTAAACAACTGAGCCCGCCCCGCCGCTTCACTCTCGACGACCGAACCGATTGGCCTTCTTCCTGGACTCGAGATAGCAAAGCTGTCCTGTTTATGTCTGATCGCAATGGGCCTACCCACATTTTCAAGCAACGAATCGATCAAACCCAACCTGAGTTGCTCGTCGGCGGAAAAGACGTGCGATGGGTGCCTCGATTGACTCCGGACGGCTTAAGCGTGCTTTACCTCACCAGTGCCGTTTCGGATGGACCTACCGAAAATGTCCGGCTCATGCGCGTTCCCCTCTCTGGCGGCCCTTCTCAACTTGTGCTGGAGGAGCGCGGAATTGCGAACTATCAGTGCGCGAGTCTACCCTCCACTCTCTGCATCTACGGCCAGATGGAACCCAAATCCGAGTACTACAGATTTTTCACCTTTGATCCCGCTGGGGCAAAGGGGACTGAACTGGTCGCGGCGAAAATGAAAAAAGAGGATGCGGATGGGCCGAACTGTTGGGGCCTCTCTCCGGATGGCAAGTATCTGGTGACCTCCAAGTCACAAAACCCAGACCAATACAAAGTGCCCGAGGTGCGGATCTTGAATCTCGCCGAGAACACAGAACGATTCATTCCAGTGCCGGAAGCGGGACTCATCATGGGCATGGACTGGGCGGCGGACAGCCAGAGTGTGTGGGTGAGTGCTTACCGGGGCAGGGGTGCCTGGGGTTCGCGTTCGGGAGTCCTGAATATCGATCTCAGCGGTAAGGTCAAAGTGGTGTTCGAGGGGCTCAACCTGGGACTTTGGTTCGCCATACCATCCCCGGATGGCCAACGCCTGGCACTCATGGAACATACGCAGAGCTCCAACGTGTGGTTGCTGGAGAATTTCTGATCGCCGGATGGGACGCCGGTGGAATCGAACTCAGGGCAAACAGGTAGATCCGCGCCGATCGGCAATCCAATAAAACTCCGGACTACAAGGCTGGGCTTAGAACCTGCGATACATGAACTGCGCAGTGCTGGCGCCCTGCGTCAGTGTCACGATCAGAAGAAAGATCAATGCCAGCGCATAGAGAGGCGGGATCCAGAACCAGCGCCAGCGAGCCATCAGAGCGAGGATTCCCGGCCTGGGGGAGGCTGTGGACGTTTCCCCATCAAGCGAGCGATCCAGGGTGTCAATCACCAGCAAAGCGATCCCGTACCCCAGCGCCAGCGCAACAACCAGAAGATACAACGTTCCGCTCAGAAAGTGTGAACGGTAGCTCGCCGGTGACAAGACAGCGGACAGCATCAGACGCGCCTGGGGTAGAGAGTTGGCGCGAAAGAAGATCCATCCCAGGTTGACGAGTGCCATGGTTGCCATCCATGACAACGGAGTCCACAGACTTGCGGAAGGCTCCCAGTTGAACTGACGCCCTACCTGCTGGAACTGGCGATGCAACACCAATACCATTCCGTGATAGCAACCCCATAAAAGGAAGAGCACGCTGGCTTGATGCCACAATCCGAATAAGACCATAGCGATCACCAACGCGAAATTGCGCCACCATACCTCACGGCGCAGCGTCGCCAGCGGGAGAAACACGTAGTCACGGATCCAGAAAGACAACGACATATGCCAGCGCGTCCAGAAGATCGACGCGCTAGTGGATTGGAATGGGCGGGCGAAGTTTTCGGGTAGGGCGAACCCCAACGCTTTGGCGGCGCCGATCGCGATGTGGGAGCAACCGGCGAAGTCCAGAAACAGCTGCAAACCATATCCCAGCGCCAGACACCACACGTCCGCACCGCTCCACTGCGTGGCACGATCAAACCCGCTAGTGATCCCGTCGCCGCCAAGGATTCCTTGTCCCAGTAGTTTGGCCACCTGCACCATGAGCACGCCCGTGGCGATTCGACGGAACCCCTCTGCGATATCGTTCCAAGGCGTGGGTTCCTCGGCACGGAATTGCGGCAACATGTTGGGCATGCGGCAGATCGGCCCGGAAATCGTCACGGGGAAGAACGCCATGTACAGCGCAAATTCGACGGCAGACGGATCGAGGTCCTCGCCCCGGTACAGATCGAACAGATAACTCATGGCCTGGAAGGTCCAGAACGAAATCCCCAAGGGCACCGCCAGATGCGAAAACTTTTGCCATGAAGAGACAGGGAAGTGGGCAACAAGTTCCGGGAGGTATTTGAAGCTGCCGAGCAACGCCAGGTTCAAAACAATGCCCGCAGACAGGACGGCCCCGGAAGGCTTTCGCAGAAGCCAGCGTCCCACCAGGAAGTTCATGATCGTCGAGGTGAGAAGAACGGCCGCGAACCAAGGTCCCCAGGTGACGTAAAGGACGTAGCTGGCAATGAGCAGGACGGTCTGCCTCACGGCTCGCGAACGGATCTTGGCGAGGACCCCGACACAAAACAGAAACAGGAGACAGTACAAGATGCCTTGGAACAACCTTCCTCCGTACATCCATGACAGCCGAACTGTGCGCGGGATCGACGACTCTTCTGGCTAACGCTCAGGGCCAGAGGGCAGGTGAAATCGCGCTTCAGACCGCGAACAAGAATAAAGGGCGGATTCAGGAGTTACAAGAACACTCGACTTCATCGCATACAATTAAAAGCTTGGTTCGATTCCGCAATCTCATCGAAGCTCTCGACGCGGCTCCCGCGAACCGGCGGTTTGTGACGGCATGGATCGATGAGGACGAGCGCGAGACGCTGACTTTTGGCGAGTTTCGCCGCCGCTCCCGCTCTTCGGCCGCAGTACTTCGAGACCACGGCGTGACCGTCGGCGACCGGGTGGTGATTATCATGCCGCAGGGCATCCCGGCGATGACCACATTTGTCGGAACGATGATGCTGGGAGCCGTGCCCACGTTTCTCGCCTACCCCAATTTCAAGATTGAGCCCTCCAAGTACCGTTCCGGACTCGCGGGAGTCACGGCAAATCTCAAGGCCAGGGTGGTGG
>JBARBI010000088.1:0-21798 GCA_049792875.1 Candidatus Sulfotelmatobacter sp. | reverse complement strand
CAGCTTGGCGAGCGCGCGCTCGACGGCAACGGAGGGGGATTCGTCTTTGCGCATAGCCAAATCGTTATGGTAGCAAAAAAGCGGGCGTGGCCAACAAAATGAATACGTGTTCTATATATTGCACAACAACCTTGACCCCAATCCGGGGGCATCGTACGATCCGCCAGTATTATGAATGATTGTTCTACTAATTGAACAGTCCAATAGACAGAAGAGATCCGATTAAGGGGGCCCGCAAATATGACGCCAACCGCAAACGCCACGCCGGAAACGAGAGTCCTGGTCAACCCGGTCAGTGGCACGCCTTCGGGGTTCGATCCCGCCGGCGATCTTCCCGCCGGATTTATGGAATTTTTTCTCCCGCTGCACCGCAGGTTCACGCCGCGGCAGCAGGAACTGGTTTTGAAGCGGGCTGAGGTGCTGCAGAGGTCTCTCGAAGGCGACAAGCCGACGCACCGCTTCCCTTCTGACGCGGTGCGTAACGGCTGGCGGATCACGCTGCCGGAGTGGTGCCGGGACCAGCGCAATCAGATGACCGGTCCGGCCGATGACGCCGAACTGTGCGTCAAGATGCTGAACTCGGGAGCGCCCGGAGTGATGCTCGATCTGGAAGATTCCTGCGTCAATGAGTGGTCGCATCACGAAACGGGCGTGGCGAACATTCTGGCATGCCTGCGTGGCGAACTCAGCTATTACGACAAGAAACGCGACCGAACGGTGGGGATTCAGCAGACTGGCACGGTGATCTTCACCCGGCCGCGCGGACTGCATCTGAACCAAGCCGGGCTGATTGCGGGAGAACTGGTTTCCGCCTCCCTGATCGATGTGGCGCGGATCTTCTATGCGATTGAGCCGGGCACACTGAGGCATCCACTGTGCATCTACATCCCGAAATCAGAGTCGGCGGAGGAAGCACTGTGGTGGCGCGATCTGTTCCAGGCGCTGGCCCAGTGGCGCGGCCTGCCCCACAACTACATCCAGTGCATGGCTCTGGTGGAGTCACACCCGCTGGCGTTTCAGATGGAAGAGTTCGCTTACAACCTGCGCGACCATATTATTGGGCTGAATCTGGGCCGGTGGGATTACATGGCGAGCCTGATTCACTTTAATCTGGACGATCCGGACTGGGTGCTGCCGGACCGCAACACGATCCCTTACAACGTTGCGTTCTTCCAGAACCTGCGCGAACTGATGCCGGAGATTTGCCACCACCGCGGCATTCTCGCCATTGGCGGCATGACTGCGCTGTATCCCAGTCGCGAAGATACGGAGTTGAACGCGCGGGCCCTCGCGATTCTCGAAAAAGACAAGAAGAACGAAGCCGACTGCCTGATGGATGGAGCATGGACGGGTCATCCCGATCAGAACCCGATCGCAGTGGCGCAGTTCCCTTACCCGAACCAATTGCACACGCGGCCGACCAACTCCAGTCGGTATCCCAACCTCAGGCCGCAACCGCGGGGAGTGGGAGCACGCACGGTCAAGGGCACACGGGCGGCGGTGAGGACAGTGATCCGCTACCGGCACGGCGTGCTGAGCGGCCGGGGCGCGAGCCTGCTCGACGGATACATGGAGGACCTGGCAACCGACCGCATTTACCGCCTGATGATTGCGCAGCGCGTCCTGCACCGTGATCTGGTCGCCGTACAGGATGAGCAGGGCGAGGCGGTGAAGCATACGCCGGAGTTCATCACGCGGCTGTTCGACGAAGAACTCGACCGTCTGCTGGCGGAACTTCCAGCCGGAGCAACTCCAGAGGAGGCGGACCGTTTCCGCCGCGCTCGCGAAATCAGTGAAGCCATGATCGTGAACGGAGAATTCAACCCGGCTTAACCAGCCACGCACCATCGGACCCAGATTCCCAGGAGAAAAATGTATATGTCGGGCAGCGGAAACGGACTGAACGCGCAATCGTCGACCACCCAACACCAGATCGAGCACCCCTTGAGTGACCAGGAACGAGTCGCGCAATATGCTCTTGCCCAGGCCGCAATGAACCAGGATTGGGTGGCCAATGCGCGCTGGAAGGCCGTCGAACGTCCCTACTCGGCCGAGGACGTGCTGCGTTTGCGAGGCTCGATTCACATTGAGCACACTCTGGCACGCCTGGGCGCCGAGCGCCTGTGGGAACTTTTGCAGACGGACCCGTACATCAACGCGCTGGGCGCCATGACCGGCAACCAGGCGGTACAGCAGGTACAGGCGGGGCTGAAGGCGATCTATGTCAGCGGATGGCAGGTCGCGGCCGATGCCAATAACGCGGGCACCATGTATCCCGACCAGAGCCTGTATCCGGCCGACAGTGTTCCGAATCTTTGCCGGCGCATCAACAATGCCCTGCAGCGTGCAGACCAGGTTCATCATGCCGAAGGCAAGGTGGCCCCGGGGCAGACTTGGTTTGCGCCGCTCGTCGCCGATGCCGAAGCAGGGTTCGGGGGGACGCTGAATGCGTTCGAACTGATGAAAGGGATGATCGAAGCTGGAGCAGCCTGCGTTCACTTCGAAGATCAGCTCTCGTCGGCGAAAAAGTGCGGGCATTTAGGTGGCAAGGTCCTGGTTTCCACGACGGAGGCGATTCAGAAGCTAGTGGCGGCGCGCTTGGCGGCTGACGTGATGGGCGTGCCCACGCTGATCATGGCTCGCACCGACGCGGATAGCGCTCACCTGCTGACCAGCGACATTGATCCACGGGACCGCGCGTTCTGCACCGGCGAGCGCACCTCGGAAGGCTTCTTCCGCATTCGCGGAGGGATCGATTCGGCCATTGCTCGCGGGCTGGCCTATGCGCCCTACGCCGATCTGATCTGGTGCGAGACTTCGCATCCCGATATCGGAGAAGCACGGCGATTCGCCGAGGCGATCCACGCCCGGCACCCGGGAAAGGCTCTGGCCTACAATTGCTCTCCGAGCTTCAACTGGCGGAAGAATCTGGATGAGGCGACCATTGCGCGGTTCCAGCCGGAACTGGCGCGCATGGGATACAAGTTCCAGTTCGTGACGCTGGCCGGCTTCCACGCGCTGAATCTCAGCATGTTCGAACTGGCACGGGGATACAAAATCGCGGGGATGACCGCTTATTCCCGTCTGCAGGAAAAAGAATTCAGCCGCGAGACGCAGTACGGTTACGAGGCGGTGAAGCACCAGCGGTTTGTGGGTACGGGATACTTTGACCAGGTGCAGCAGGTGATCAGCGGCGGTCTGGCTTCAACCACGGCTCTGGCGGGTTCGACGGAGGCGGAGCAGTTCATGGAAAAGAAACCTCTGACCCGACCCGAACATGGCCCCAATGCGGCTTGCCAACCGATTCTTGGGGACTGTCCGCACACGCCGGTGAACATTGATCTTGGTCCGGAGGAGATGCTGTTGCCGTCGGGCGACTAAACGGTCGCAAGCATTCGCGGTGACGCCAACAGGGCCGGTCTCGAAAACGCGGACCGGCCCTTTTACATTGCGCGAGCGTACCGCCGGCATCTTACGGGCTGTCCCGAGGGCCTGCCTTGAGCTTGTCGAAGGGACGTCTCGCCCGCGGGCGGGACGGCGGCGCGACCCTTAAGCGGGCACACCGGCAACCGCTTCGACTGCCAAGGGCGCCTCGTTCTGCGCACCTGTCAGCGTGGCGACAGCTCGAGGCAGGATCTCAAGGAAGCGCGCGACCTCCTCCTGCGTGTTGAAGCGGCCCAGGCTGAGACGCAGCAGGCCACGAGCGCGCTCCTCGTCGTATCCCATGGCGAGGAGCACAGCGGAGGGCTCTCCGGCATGATGGGCGCTACAGGCACTGCCCGCCGAGATGGCGACGCCGGCAGCATCGAGGACGGCCAGAAGCTTGCCGACTTCCCGTTCGTGTCCGCGAAGTCCGAAACTCAAGTGGCCGGGCAGGCGGCGGGTTGGATGCCCGAAGAGATAAAAATCCGGGAGCGTCTGGCGAAGTACTCCGGCGACTTGATCACGAAATCGGGCGAGGCGCTTGGCTTCTTCGGCGAGTTCCTCTCGCGCGATCACCGCGGCCGCACCGAAGCCGACGATGCCAGCGACGTTTTCCGTCGCCGAGCGCAAGCCGCGCTCCTGCCCGCCTCCGAACACGATAGGCGACAATCGGGTGCCTTTGCGGACGTAAAGTGCGCCAATGCCTTTCGGTCCGTGCAGCTTGTGCGCCGATAACGAAAGCAGATCGACGCGCAGGCGATTCACGTCGAGTGGAATCTTGCCTGCGGCCTGCACCGCGTCGGTATGAAACAGCACGCCATGTAGTTTCGTGAGATGGGCGAGTTCCTCAATTGGCTGGAGTGTTCCCACCACGTTGTTCGCCGTCATGATCGAGACCAGGGTGACATCGGATTGCAGCGCGCGCAGCAGGCTCTCTGCACCGAGTACCCCATCGGCGTCGACGGGAAGGCGAGTGATCTTGGTTCGTGGCTGGGTTCCCGACTGGGCCAGGAAGCGGCAGGTCCCGAGGATTGCGGCGTGCTCGATCGAGGTTGTCACGACATGGCTGGGCCGGCCGCTGGCGCGCACCGTTCCGATCAGGGCAAGGTTGTCGGCCTCGGTGCCGCTGGCGGTGAAGATGATTTCGTCCGGTTCGGCCCCGATCAACTCTGCCACTTGCGCGCGCGCCGACTCGATCGCCTCGCGTGCGACGCGGCCTTCGTGATGCAGGCTCGACGGGTTCCCAAACGCGCCGCCAAGAAACCGGCCCATTGCCTCCAACACCCGGGGATCGAGCGGCGTGGTGGCGGAATGATCAAAATAAATCCGCGAATTCATGAGTGCTTCTCCAGCATGGCTGCGCTGGGCCCTGCGCGCCCCAAAAACACAAATGCCTCATCCGGGATATGGGGACGAGGCAACCGCTCACCGAGATCTCATGTCCCCCGCAAACCGGGCGGGAATTGACACCATATGATCAGGCTGGTTCCTGATCCGGTTGTCGTGGCTTCTGCGGGCCCGTGACCCTCAGCCACTCTGCATGAGACTACGGCTTCGTTCAGGCACACAATGCCCTGAACTGATACAACGATAGGACGGTCGAGGAGAGCTGTCAAGGAATAACGCCAGGATAATCGAGGATGTTGACCTGCAGGGTAGACCAGATTAGGATGGCGCACTCAGGAGAGAACAGGCTCCCGACGAGGTGCCATCCCCCCCACCGCGTAGCCAAAAAGGGCCCCCGACCGTGTGGAACCATAACGCCCGTTTATGCCGATTCGAAGATCTGAACTGGCGATCCCGATGGCTGATTTCGCCGCAGCCTTGCTGGCCCGGCAAGAGGTGGAACCCCGTGCGGAAGTTATCGCCGAGCAGGTCACGGAACTCTTTCCTGGCACCGCGGTCGTAGTCTATGTGATCGAGGATCCGGGGAATCCGGCCTGGATACCCAAGGCAAGTGCAGGGGAGATCGCATTCACCGGCGTAACGGAATTTCACCATGGCCCCTTAGGAAGGGTTGCGGAGAGCAGGTTGCCCCAAGTTTACGAGGGCGCCAAACTGAAGCGTGAAGACTATGCACACCTGGACGTTCGCCGCACCGTGGTTGCACTCGCCTACGCTCCACTCCTCGTCAAGCAGACGCTAGTCGGCGCCATCGAACTGGTCAGCCTTGAACAGTCTTTCCCAGTATCCGTGTTGCATCCATTGAACGACATCGCCGACCTTGCAGCGCCTGCCATCGCTGTCGCGCTCTCTTACGAAAGCGAGCGCAATAGCAATCTACAGTCGATCAGTCGCGTCACCCAGATGTATGACCTGGAAAAGGTCTTCAACTCGAACTTGGAACTGGATCCCCTACTGGACGCGATTGCCGCCAAGTTCCATGAGGTTCTGAGAACTCAAGCCGTCAATGTTTGGATGGTCGACGATGACGCCGTCAGGCTGGTGCGTCGCGCAGGAAACGATCCCACGGTGGAGTTGGAGTCCCTCCAAAACCCGGGCGAGGGAGTTCCGGGCGACATCTCGGATAACGGCGAAACTATTCTAATCAGCGATCCGCGAGATCCGCGTCTTCAGACGCGGAACGCCGGCGTTAGAGACGGCGCTGTCTTTTCGCTTCTGGCGGCGCCCTTGATGGACCGGGAATCGCTGGTGGGTGTGGTGGAAGCGAGCAATCGCCTGGACGGTATGCCCTTCGACGAGGACGACCAGTTTCTGCTGACCAATATCTGCGAAACGGCCAGCAACGCCCTGCACAACGCCAGCCTTCTGCAAGCCGAGCGGAAGGTCGAAATCTTGGAAACCCTCGTCAGAGTGAGCCGGGAGATCACTTCGACGCTGGACATCGGCCGTGTCCTGCATGCAATCGTGAATGATACACAGGCTGTCGTCTCCTATGACCGTGCCGCGATCGCGCTCGAGCAGCGCGGCAACCTGCAGTTGAAAGCAGTCTCCGGCCTGCCTCAGATCAATTCGAGTGATCCCACGATCAAGCTGCTGAAGCAAATGCTCGAGTGGGTCTCGCTTTCCAATGAAGAGATTCACGTGACGCAGCGGGGCGAGACGATCGATGTGTCACGCGAAGCCAGCCGCGCCAAGTTCAGCGAATACTTCGCCGCAACCGGGGCCCGCGCCTTCTATGCCTTACCCCTGGATGATGACCAGGGTCGGCTGGGCATCCTGTCGTTTGAGAGCCGGGATCCGGATTTCATGACTCGGGCACACTTCGAGGTCGTCCGAGTGCTGGCAGCACAGGTTACGGTAGCCTTGCGTAATGCCTCGCTTTATCGCGACGTTCCCTTCATCAACCTGCTCGAGCCCGTATTGGAAAAGAAACGTCGGTTTCTTGCTCTCGAAAAGCGACGGCGCACGCTGATTGTGACGGGAGCTGCCGCAGTCGCGCTTTTTCTGGTTTTTTTCCCGATCCCGATGCGCCTGGCCGGAGATGCTACGGTGGCACCCGTTCGCAAAGCTCAGGTCATGTCCTCGATAGATGGCGTCGTGAAATCCGTCTACGTGCGCGAGGGCGACAGGGTACACCCAGGGACGATTCTGGCGGATCTCGAAGACTGGGAGCTTCGAGCTGCATTCGCAGCCGCCAACGCAAGATATGCAACCGCCCTTTCGGAGATGAACCGCGCACTCGCCGCCAACGATGGCACAGAAGCTGGAATCCAGCGTGTACAAGCGGATTATTTCGCCGCCGAGTTGAAAAGGGCGCAGGAACGCCTGGAGAGAGCCCACTTGCGTTCTCCCCTCGAGGGCATCGTCGCTACACCGCACGTCGAGAACTTTGTGGGGCGGCATTTGTTGCCGTCAGATAGCTTTCTCGAAGTGATCGATTCCGCCCAGTCCAGTGTCGACCTCGCCCTCGACGAATTAGACGCCGTTCTAGTGCAGCCCGGAAGGCCTGCGACAGTCAAGCTGGACGCCTTCCCGACGCGAAGTTTTCCAGGGGAAGTTCAGGTCGTGAGTCCCGTCAGCAGCGTCGAGAATGACGAGAAAGTCTTCTACGGCCGCGTGCTGGTATCGAATTCGGATTCCTTGATTCGTGCAGGCATGCACGGCCGCGGCAAGGTTATGACGGGCTGGCGACCGGTAGGCTACGTTTTATTCCGCCGTCCCGCGATGTGGGTCTATTCCAAATTGTGGTCGTTGTTCGGCTGGTAGCGAGGTTGGGTTTAACGACGCTCGGTTGGTCACAAGGATCGGAGGTCAGCCGTGAAGTTAATCGTTCCGGCATTCGTCTTAGTAGCGATACTCCTCGGGCTCGGGTGCGACGATTCCCCGCCGGTCGCGGCCGCCAATGCTGCTCCGAACGCGTCCGCGGCACCCGTCCCGGCGCAGCCGCCGTCTGCCGAGGTGTTCGTCGCTTCCGGGCCTTTGGTCGTCGAAAACCAGGTCGACGTCAGCGCACAAAGGGAGGGCGTGATCGCCGCAGTCTTCGCCGAGCCCGGCACCAAGGTCAAGAAGGGGCAGATCGTGGCGGAGCTCGACGACCGCCAGGTATCGGCCAACCTTGAAGCGGCTCGCGCCAGGACCCGCAGCACCGCCGCGGACTTACACAACTGGGAAGCAGAGACCAAGGTGTTAGATGCGGACTTGCGCAGAGCCGAAAGAATGTGGGAGGCGAACCTCATCCCGAAGGAACAGATCGAGCATGCACGCTACAAGACCGAATCGGACCACTGGGATGTGGAAAGGGTCAGGGAACTCCTGCTCGATGCTCAAGCCAGCGAGCATTCACTCGAACTGGAGCTGGAAAAAACGCGGGTGGTCTCGCCTTTTGACGGAATCGTGGCTCGCCGTTATGTGCGAGCCGGCCAGAAAGTTAGCTTGGGCGACCGGCTCTTCTGGGTCACCGCGGAGTCGCCGCTCCGCATACGGTTCACGTTACCCGAGAGTTTCCTCGGCCATATCTCCAAAGGCGCGCGCTTCGACCTGACGTCTCCCGATTTCGAAGGCCAGCGGTGGGGCGCCAGTGTGATGGAGATCAGCCCCGTCGTGGATCCCTCAAGCGGCACGATCGAGGTGTTGTGCCAGATCGTAGGCCCCACGGCTGGACTGCGGCCTGGCATGAGTGCGACTGTGCGCGTCCCCAACCCGCGATGAACCTTACCGAAGCCCTTCACGTTGCTCTGCCCGACTTGCCGCCGCGCTCGGCTCGCAAATCCCATCCTCGGCTCCATCCTCACATTGTGTCCCGAACCCAAATGGAAGACGGGGCACCGGTGATCTATGCCATCGTTTCAGGAGCCAACCAGTTGTACCGGTTTACACCCCAGCAATGGGATCTGGTGCAGTTTTTCAATGGGGAGCGCTCGTGCGAAGACGTGTCGAAAGCCTACAAGGCGCGCACTGGAGTTTATTTCTCGGCCGAGAACATTCAGGAATACGTGAGTGAACTCGATGAAATCTGGTACACTTCGCCGTTCGAACCCAACGTTATGGCCGCCCAGAAGCGAGCCGAGGAGCGCCATAAACGCGCCACCAGGAAGTGGGAGGACATCACCACGATCACCGTGGGCCACTGGGACCCCGATGCCTACCTTACCCGCCTGCACGAAAAGATGAAGTTCGTTTACACCGGCTGGTTCACCTTGATGACGCTAGCCTTCTTCGCCTTCATGATCTGGATCTTTGTCGACCGGTGGCGCGAGATCGGCGCCGACACCTGGAAGTACTACAACTTTACTCAGAAGGGACTCGGGGACATCGTCGAGTTCTGGCTACTGTTTTGTGTTCTCGGCTTCTTTCACGAATCCGCGCATGGCCTCACCTGTAAGCACTTCGGCGGTGCCGTTCACAAGATGGGTTTCCTCCTCTATTACCTGGAGCCTTGTTTTTTTGTGGACGTGACGGAGGTCTACATTTACGCCGGGAAGTGGGCGCGCATTGCCACCTCCATCGCGGGGATTTGGGTCGAACTCATTTTTTGCGCAGCGGCATCGATCATTTGGTGGGGGACCCCAGCGGGTGTACCCGTACATGATTTGGCCTACAAGATCATGCTGATCACCGGCGTGGGCGTCGTCATCATCAATCTCGATCCGCTCATCAAGCTGGACGGCTATTACATCCTCTGTGAACTGGTGGGGATCATCGGGCTGAAGGAGGATTCCACCGCGTTCGTCTCCAGTTACATCCAGAAGCATGTTTTCTCCCTTCCGGTCGAAGTGGAATTCGTGCCGCGCCGGCGGCGGTGGATATTCGCCACCTATGCCATCCTTTCGGGCATCTACAGCTACGCACTGCTTTACGTGGTGGTCGCCTTTTCCTACAACGTGTTCCGGAAGTATTCCCCGGAATGGGCGATCGTTCCAGCAGGGCTGTTGGCCTTCCTGATCTTCAAGTCGCGGATTCGCGCACTGGTGAGATTCATGAAAATCGTTTACCTCGACAAAAAGGAGCGCGCTCGGCGGTGGCTGGTCACACTGCGCGCCGCATTCGTGGGGGCGCTCGCGGCATTGCTCCTGTTTATCCCCATCTGGCCGGAAACGCGCACCGGGCGATTCAATCTGGAACCGATCCGCCAGGCCGCTGTCCATGCCAGTGTGCCGGGGGAAGTCGTAGCGGTATTCCCCGTGGAGGCACAGTCGGTTGGCGTCGGAACGCCCTTGCTTCGGCTGCGGAACCTCGACTTAGAGGGACGAGCGGCACGCATCGCCTCTGAATTGCAGGTTGTTTCCCTGCGGGCGGAACAGGCGCGACTTCACTACGCCGACTATAGCCGCATGGAGCGAGAGCGCGAGTCGCTCCATCAGCAATCAGCAGAGTTGGCATCGCAGTTATCCGCCTTGCAGCCCACCAGTCCCATCGCCGGGGTTGTGATCACTCCCCGGCTCGCCGACCTGGCAGGCTCCTATATCGAGGCCGGCACTCTGTTGCTCGAGGTAGCCGATGTGACCGTCCTCCGAGCACGGATTTACCTTCCGGAATTTGACGTGCGGGATGTGAGGGCGGGGGAGATGGTTTCGCTGAAGATGGATTCTTCATTCGCGCGGTTACACTCACGCGTGCTTGAGGTTGCGCCTTCGGCGTCGGGCATGGAACCTGGTCTGGCTCCGGTGGAAGGCTACAAAGGACTGACCGGGATGGTCTTCTACGCGGTTACAGCGCTCGTGCCCAACCCAGACGGCAAACTCCGGGCAGGAACTTCAGGAACTGCCAAAATTCTGGTCGCGCACCGGTCATTCGCCAGCCTGGCCGCGAAGCAGATTCGCGATTTTGTCGATCGCAAGATCTGGTGAGAAGATCCGAGGCTGCCGTCGCGGCAGCCTCGCCCAACCCTGGTTTAGCGTTTCTTGAACGCCGTAAAGTTAAGCGGCGACGCCTTGAAAGCAATCATTTTCTTCTTCTTCATGGACTGTGCCGTGAGCGAATTTATTTTCAATGAGTTGGCTTCCTCGCCCTCCGCTGGCTGGCTGGCAATAAGCGCCTTCCGAACAGCAACCCGATTACTGATCAAAGACTTTTTCTGGACCGACATGGCTGCCACCCTTTCTGTGTGCGTTGCAAACTGCTGGATCATCTCGATAATTGCAGAGGCTACGACAAGCTCGTAACCTCGCCAGATATCAGTATTCACTGTTTCTTCTTCATGGCCACCAAGGCGGGACTTGCTTTGCGGCGCCTGAGAGCGCTGGCGGTCAAAACCTTCGCCTCGCCGATGGGCTGAGTCTCTTTCACGGCTTGAACTGTGGCTTTCTTTACGGCTGGCCGGTTGCCGATTAACGACCTCTTCTGAATTGGCATGGTGATAATCCCTTCTCCGCGCCTTGGCGCTGGATACTCCTGAAGTTTTGTCGCCCTTGGGTTCGGTCCCGTGCCATAAACCCTAGCAAGGCCTGGGCCAAACTGGCCGCCTGCTCCTGAACAAAACAAACGTACTGAGTTTTCATAGTCTTGCGCCTGTTGTTCGGGTAGAAGAATTCTCCTGAGGGAAGCCGCTGCCGCCGAAGAGATTAAAATTTAATGCCCCAGTGCATGAATTCTTAATCTTGGCGTCGGTCTACTCTCTCACCGATGAGGTACCCCTGCGGATCGAATGCATCTTCGGCTCTTGCGGGACGGTAGGCGGGCGCCTGAGGACGCGAACTAATTCAATTCCGGTGGTTTCGTAACGCTCATCGGTATGAGGAATCCAAACCAGAGGAGTTCACGGATTTCGCGCAAATGCTTGGCAATGATCTCCGGCGAAGCCCGGTGTTCCCGGGGAGACTGAGCTTCGAAGATCTGCCGGAGGGTACGATTCCCGTCCATAAGTGTGACGAGCTGCAAGAGTTGAGGGCTCACCCCGCTGAAGCTATATTTCAGTCCCCGGCCGAGTTCGAACTCTGACTCCGTGACCTGCCAGCGACCCGTTTCCAATTCCGCCTTCTGAAGCACCCCAATATCCGGCGAGGCCATCAGCTTTTCTTCGAGCAGGGCAGCATCGTCGGCGCTGCTAACGTATATCCGAATATCGAAAAGCGTGGAGACGCTCTCCCCGTAGGGTTCGGATTGATCCTCCGGGGCTTCATCAAACCACAGATAATTGGGACGTCTGCTGCAGCGCCTCATCGTAAGCAGTCCGCCCCCTATGCTCCTGACTTTCCACTGCTCGAAACACCGGACTGCTTCCCGGCGCAGCGCTTCGGTATCAACCTCCTGTGCCTCCCGTCGGTCCGCAAGCCAACCACTCTCTTTTACCTCCGTCAGCCATTCGCTCAGGTACATTTCTGACGGACGGGAGTACAGCCGCATCACCCAAACATCGCAATCGGTCCCGGAAAAAGCTGTTGTAAGTCTCCTTTTCCAATCTTCGTCATTGGGCTCGATGCACTCAAATATCATATGAAGATTGCCATCTTCGTTGAGCAACTGGCAGGCTTTCCGTGCCAAATGGATGCAGAATTCATCCCCTTCCTGGCCCGAATACTTGAACCTGATTTGGCTTGATAATTCATTCGGAACGGGGCAGATCATGAAAGGCGGATTGCACACGATCAGGTCAAACCGCTTGTCGCGAACCGGCGCGGTGGCATTACCCTCGAGGCAGGTGACATTTCGGAGTCCGTTCCATCGGCAGTTGAAATCGGCAAACTGGACTGCCGTGGGGTTGAGATCAACCGCGTAAACGTGTTCGCTGTGTTCCGCCAGAAGGGCCGCCAGGAAGCCACAACCTGTGCCAAGGTCCAGACTGGTACGCGAGGGACGGCGAACCATCAGATGACTGACAAGCAGAGACGAGGCCGAAATTTTCATCAGGGCCCGCTCTGGCTCATTCTCAAGTTGATCGATGGCGAAAAGGAAATCCTGATACGACTGAATCGACAGATTCGCACGGACATTTTCTCCGTCCCTGCGGATAAATCCCGCGTCCGCCAGTTCCTCTATGGTCAGCGGATGCAGTGCCTTGTTTGCATTCTCCATTTCAACCGGCTTCAGTAAATGAAAAAGGCGAAGCAAGGTATTCAGTTGGGTGGATGGCGCCGATTCGTCAGGACGCTTCATTGCCACCTCGTTTAACGCAGGAGCGGTTTCCGCTCTACAATAACCGCTCTCTTTCAGGATCTGCCTCAGCTGTTGGAGGACGATTGAATCACTGTCAAGACGGGATTGCGGGCGTTCCATCGCCACTCCTCCTGTGCCGGCCAAAGCGAACGAATGAAATATCAGCCCGCCAGCCAGCTGAGCATAAGTCCTGCTCTTGGGCGGTCTACTCTCTGCCGATCCCGTATTTCCGGCACAGATAATGCATCTTCTGCTTGTCGATGTGCAGGAGGCGGGCAGCTCCTATCTTGCTGCCCCCCGAACGCCTCAGCGCGGCACGCATGTACGCTGCCTCGATGCGGGCCATCTCTTCATCGAAGTTCACGCCTTCCTCAGGAATGAGCAGGGCTTCTTGGCTGGTTGTGGTGGTCACCAGAATGTGCTGGGGCAGGTGTTGGGCCCTGATGACTGGGCCGTCTACCATCAGCACCAGTCGCTGCACGAGGTTCTCCAGTTCCCGGATGTTGCCGGGCCAGGAATACTGTTCCAGGATTTCCACGACCTCAGGCTCCATCGCCTTCTCTGGCACGTGGTTGATCTCCAAATAGAATCGAAAAAAGTGATTGATCAGGAGTGGAATGTCCCCCTCCCTCTCGCGTAGCGGTGGCAAATGAATCGGAATTACGTTGATCCGGTAATACAGATCTTCCCGGAACCGGCCCGCATGAACTAGTTCTTCCAGGCCTTCGTTGGTGGCGCTGATGAGCCGAAAATCGATCTTTTTCGGAGCCTTGCCCCCAATGCGCGTCACCGAGCGGTCTTCCAGGACCCGTAATAGCTTTGCCTGCAGTGCCAAGCCGAGCGTCGCGATCTCGTCCAGAAACAGCGTACCCGTGTGAGCCAGTTCGATGTGCCCCGGCCTGGCGGTCTGAGCATCCGTAAAAGCTCCCTTTTCATGCCCGAACAGTTCAGTCTCGATGAGATTCTCAGGCAGGGCGGCACAGTTGATACTGATGAAGGGCTTCTCGGATCGGTGCCCCGCGGCAACAATCGCTTTTGCAACCAGCTCCTTGCCGGTGCCGCTCTCCCCACGCAGCAGTACCGTGCTGGTACTGTGCGCAACACGCGTAATTGCCGCATATACCAGTCGCATGGCCTCACTGGCGCCAACCAGTTCGTGGAACGACTGCAGCTTGGCCTCTCTCTCCTGTTCCATTTTTGGTACTCGATCTCCGAGCTGCCCTGTTCAGGGTCCGGGCAGGCACAATGTGCACTTCCTGGAATGCGATAGGACTGCGGCGCATGATTATGGCAAATTTTTCGATCTTTGGGAATGAATTTTTCAACCTTAGTTTGGGCACCCCTGTTGGGGCAGCCTGATGATGCAAAGGAAAGGATTGGACCATGAAGAACAGGTAAGAGCCTGAATTGGTGAGGATTCCCGCGTGTGACTATGTGTCCTTCATTGGAGGAATCGTATCGATTGACCCCTCGCTGGACAGCTGAGGCTCTTGCAAAATGAGCTCCCTTTCCGTAACCTGACTCGCGGCCACGAAAACCAACCCACCCTTTGTTGCCGGGACAGGCGACGCCAGGAGAAAGGTTTGGAAACCCTTGGACATCAATGTCCGTAAGCGCGGACCGGTACAAGTGATCCAGCTTCGTGGGGCCCTGCGGATGGGTCCCGCCGTGGATGGTTTGCGCCAAGCCATGGAGGAAGCGCTCAATAGCGGCGACTCGCGCCTGGTGCTGAATCTTGCCGAGGTACCGATGATCGATTCCAGCGGCATCGGTTTGGTCGTGCGTTTTCTGGCCTCCACCAAACAGCGCGGGGGGAATGTCAAGCTGGTACAGCCTTCAAGGTTCGCGGAGCAAAGCTTGCGCCTGGTAGGCGTTCTCAACCTCTTCCAGGTTTTCGACAGCGACGATGCAGCGGTGGAGTCGTTTGCTTGAATCGCATAGACCGGTGGGCTTCGATCGCTGAGTGTGTTTCTCATTCCTCACTCCCACAATGAGGACGGCTGAAGGGGAACCTGAGTGGGAAAGCCGGAAACTGGCACCTACGTTTGCTCCACGCGATCAGGATCGCGCGGCAAAGCCGATGCCAGAGCAAGTGCGACTCCGGCGTAAAGCAATGTGTCCGCGACGTAATTTAACGCTTCATTGATCTCCGGCGTTGATCCGCCGTGGGCGAGGATCAAAATAAGCAGATATAGGAATAGAGTGAGGACGGTCATTAAGGCGCCAATAGAGGCTGCGGCCATCCGGGATTGTTTGTTCAGGACCAGGCCGAATCCAGCGACCAGCAGGATCGCTCCTGCGAGGTACCCCCATACGATGGGGAATGGAACCCATGATGGCGTCATCATTTCCAAAGGAACGCCGGGCGCAAACTCTGGATGAAGAAAATGTTGTGCGGCAAAAAAGATCGCCGCAATCCCTATCGCGATGCGCCCAAATGAAATCATCCATTTCGATTGTCGCGGCGACGAGGCACGGCTATGCAGTCCGGCGAGAGCCCATGCGCCCGCGGCAAAAGAGAGATCTCTTAGCGCGAAAATCCACACGAATCGATTTCCGGGATGCGCGAGCGCACTGGGTAGATAAATCATGCAGACAAATAGAGAGAACATCAATGCGAGCAGTGTGGATGACAAGCGTACGAACTTCCTCACAGTAAGACTGGTCGCTGCTGCGAGCAGCGCGCATCCGACAAAATACGGCCAGAACCAGCGCGCCGGCATCCATGACGGGGCCATATTCTGGATATATGTTGGGCCGCCGTGGAAATGCTCGGGCGCGAATACAGCGAGTGAAACGGCAATAAAGACACAGCCCAAGGTGATGAGCTTGTCCCAGCCGCGAGCCGCGCTGATCTCTTTTCGACGGATAAGAACTCCGGCGACGAGATAGAGAAGCCCGGCAAAACCCATCCAGAAATTGGTTGATGAAAGCATCAGAAGCACCCGCAGTCTGGGAAATCATCTGGTCTACATCACGCTTAGGCAATAGCCGCTTAACAGATTTTGATCATGACCATGTTCCACAATTCAGGACTTCTCACTTTATGGCGAGCAAGTTGCGGAGCTTGCGTACAGCATTGGGAATCTCCGTCACCCTGGTACCGCCAAAACCCAGGATGAAGCCCTTGCGGGACGCCTCGCCCATATAAGATGGAGACAGCGGCCATAGCGAAAGCTTCAGGCGGGCGGCGCGCTCGGCGATTTCCAGATCACAACGCCCGTTTTGCAGCGTCACAGCCACATGCATGCCAGCTTCGTCCCCGAGCAATTCGATCACAGGGCCCAGTTCTCTGCTGAGGCTGACTACCAACGCACTCCTGAGCTGGCCGTAGTGGACCCGCATCCTCCGGATGTGGCGTGCAAAATGCCCTTCCCGAATAAACTCCGAGACCACGTCCTGATAGAAGCTAGGGGGGCCAAGGTCCATGACCCGGCGGACGGCGTGAAAACGCTCGACGAGGTCCGAAGGAATAACGATATATCCCAGACGCAAAGACGGAAACAAGACTTTGCTGAAGGTTCCGATGTAGATCACGCGGGAGTTGGAGTCGAGCCCCTGCAAGGATGCGATCGGCAGGCTTTCGTAGCGAAACTCGCTATCATAGTCATCCTCGATGATCCAGGAGCCCGAGGTCTGTGCCCAATCCACCAACTGCAGGCGGCGAGAGGCGCTCATGGTCACGCCGAGTGGAAATTGATGAGAGGGCGTAACAAAGGCGGCACGCGCCTTGCGACATTGCTTGATGCCGGCCGCAACATCCAAACCTTCCTCGTCGACCGGCACGGGCACGGGATAACAGCCTGTCAGCGCAAAGACCTCCCGTGCCAAGTGGTAACCGGGTTGTTCCACCCAAACACGATTCCCAGGGTCGAGGAGAACCCGAGCCGAAATCTCAAGCGCCTGCTGGGAACCTCCGACGATCATGACCTGCTCAGCTTCGCAGTGCAACGATCGGGCGGTTTTCAGATAATTTGCGATCGTTTCGCGGAACGCCATGGAGCCCATCTGATCGCCGTAACGAAATGCATGCGCGTCCGAACTTCGGCAACGGCGCGCGACCAGGTTGGACCAGACGCCGAGCGGAAATTGGTCGAAAGCTACCTGCCCTACACGGAATGCTCCCCAATTCTGCAGCCATGGGGAGCGAACAACACGGGGAAGGACCGAAGAGCACTTAGCGACCGGCCGAGGCCCAGAAGGGGTTGGCGCATGGGTGCTGCCGGCTGGCTTGCTCGACGTCGGTTGGTCCGGAAGGGAACTGGCAATGACAGTTCCTGCGCCCACGCGGCTCTCGAAATAGCCTTCCGCAAGAAGCTGGGCGTAAGCATTGAGAACGGGAAAGCGCGAAACAAGAATTTCGGAGGCAAGCACTCGGGTCGACGGAATTCGTTGCCCTGGCCGCAGGCTACCATCGACAATCGCCGCGCGATAGGCGTCATATATCTGCCGATGAAGAGCCTTCGGGTCCTTGCGGTCAACCGCGATCATCGGGAGAATCCCGGAAGCTACCCTCTTCATTTCCTCGGATCGTAGTGGTTATGTCCAAATCACGTCAAGTGGATATTGCTTCCGACCATTTTCAGGACAAGTCTAGAAGTACTGATCGGTGTACCACTAGTCTCCATCGGCGCATTTCTTATGTTGCGTGTTCGCCATTGCGTGGAATGTCCGAAGTGCCTCACACGGTATCTCATTGCCTTCAGTCCTTATAGAAATGGATCTTACCTGGTTCCTGCAGTGTATGGCTCTCCGGAGGCCTACACCCTCTATTGCTGCTGCAGCGGATTGCCGGTCGTCAGCCGTTGGACGGGGAGAGAAACGAGAGCCTGTGAGGTCTCACACGAGGCTTATGATCGTGGGTACGGAACACCCGAGGAAATCTTGCCGGTAACCAACCAGTCTCGCTGGTCACTTGGCATCTCTGGATACCTCAATTCGAAACCGATGCAGAAAGGGTGGCCTCCGCGTTGAGTTCGCTACGGACAGTTGTTTCGCCACGAACACGGAAGAACCCGTCTTGAGCGAGTGGTTCTTACCCTTGATCGGAAGCGCCTCGGGGCAAAGGATTGGGTGGAGTGCGGATCTCAATCGGAGGCGTTTTCGATAAGTAACCCGCTGGCGTTCGCGGCGGATGCGGTCGCCTTTTCATGGAAAGCGTGATGGCTATGGCGATTCTTGACAACAAATCCTTGTGACGCACCGCCAATTCTTCTCAATTCTTCGGCCTTCATTGACTTGCCAGCCTAAGAACCGTAACATTCGGCACGGGTGACTGTGCGAGCCAGGCTTTGTGCTCACCCTCATTGGCGGACTCTGCAATAAGGCGCAGAAGCTCGCACCTGGCAACCTGAGAAGAAATAGTAAAATTTCCTGTGGCGCTGCGCCGACAAACCGGCGAGTCCAGAGCCGTTCAGATTCCGACATGACCAGTTCCACGCCCAGTCCGACTCTCCTCGTTAAATCGAAGTTCCTTGCAGGTCTGGACGACGCTGCGCTCCGGCACATCCAGGCCGCGGCCCAAATCCGCCGCGTCGCTCCGAAGAAAAACGTCACCATCGGCGGAGAACGTCCAGATCATTTATTCCTCCTGCAAACAGGACGGGCCAAGTTCTACAATCTGACGGAGTCTGGTTCGGAAGTGCTTCTGTTGTGGAAAGTCCCGGGGGACATCATCGGATTGGTGTCGTTGCTAGCAAACCCTCCGGCCTATATGGCGAGCGCGAAAACTGTTTCCGAATGCCAATTCCTTGTCTGGGACCACAGCACCATCCTCCGACTGGCAAAGGCATATCCGCAGCTTACCGAGAACGGTTTGCGGCTGGCACTGCATTACCTCAACGTGTACATGAACCGTCACGTCAGCGTCATCACCAAGACCGCGGAATTGAGGCTCGCCGAAGCACTCATTCACCTTGCCACAGAAGCCGGGGAGGTGCAGCCATCGGGAGTGGAGATAGATATTACGAACGAACAGCTCAGTTCCCTTTCCGACATTAGCCCATTCACCGCCAGTCGACTCCTCTCCAAGTGGGAACGAGATGGGAAGCTTTCTAAACAGCGGGGCCGGGTCATCCTTCGAGCTCCCGAAACCCTCATGATCGCCTAGGATCGACAGGAGCCGTCAAACTGCTTGTCTGCGAGGACTCCTCGTTTTTGCCAGCCGCAATTTGTCGCAATTATTGCCCCGGCGCAACGACAGCCCGGGGTGGGTGTGTCATTGTCGTCGTCTACAGTCCCGCCTTAGATAGTCCCGCCGTGTTCCCCCCATGGAAAACGCCTGACTCTTGGGCGCAAATCTGAAATCGGGAGACAAACTATCTAATGAACCATCGATGGATTTTACGAATACCTTTGTTCTGCATTTTATTGCTGGGCGTTTCTTCTGTGGCCTGGGGCCAGACACCAACCTTCCAGATGTTAATCAACCCCAGCGGCTCCTACTGGATGAACTATGCCCTCTCCCATGATGGCAAAGTGATGGCAGCGAACTACGGTGGTTCCCTCTACCGTTGGACTCCGGACACTCCGAAGTTTCCTTTCGGCGGATTCAGCTACATAGGGCCGGGATATTTTCTAAACTCCGAAATCGGGATTTCGAGCGATGGAAACACCATCATCTCTTCCCGCGTCGGCCCTGACACCAACGTGAACCCGGCACTGTGGAAGCAAGAAACCGGCTGGACCGATCTGGGCCACCCCGCTAATGGCTGCAGCCTCGACGGTCAGTGGGGTGGCGGCTACGGGGTAAATGCTGATGGCACGATCGCCGTAGGATTGGCTTGGTACTGCCCTGGAGCCGAAGGCTTTGTTTGGAATCGAACAAGCGGCATGACCGCCCTTTCGCATCCTAAAGGTCCCGCCGGCACGAGCAGTCGAGCGTCAGCGATCTCCGCCGATGGCCGGACGATCGTAGGTTTCTCCGAGGACCCGCCAACGGGTGTTCGACGCCCGGTTCGCTGGTTTGGCGGCAAGACTTATTTGTTCGCAGGAGCTCACACTCCCGGCGAAGCTACTGGCGTCAGCTCAGACGGCTCGCAGATTGTCGGACAGTCGTGGGATTTCACAACCTACAGCTCATATGCCTTCCACTATGCCGCCGGCAAGCTCGTCCTTCTGGGGACAGTCTCTGGAATCTCGACCGATCAGAGCTACGCGAACGCCGTTGCCGACAACGGGACGACAGTAGGGTGGAGTGGCGATCCCTTCGGAGTCGGTATCGAGGCGTTCATTTGGAGCCCCAAACTGGGGATGCAATCGCTCTCAAAATACTTGCATCAGCGAGGCGTGCTCCTCCCGTTCGGCATTACCCTCACCTCCGCACTCGCCATTTCCGCCGATGGTTCCACGATTGTTGGGGTGTGGCAGGACGCAAACTACAACCAGGGTGGCTGGATGGTTCGGCTCAAGAAATAGCCAGCAGGGACCGTCGAGGCTCTGTACCAGTGTCGTTTCAGAGCCCGGACCTCTTGCATAAATACGAACAAAGATAAAGACAACAAGGAGAAGTGAACGATGAAAACAGCTCTACATACGTTTGGAACTCTAGCCATAACCGCTGCATTTTCTTTCGGCGCGGTGAATATCGCGTCGGCTCAAGCGCAACACCGCGGCGGCCAGGTCACCATTCCCGCTTCCAGCACAGAACGCAACGGGGATATCGGACTCCGCGCACACACCAACATCAAGCTCTTCACGCCGACGGGTGGTATGCCTAAGGCGTCCGCTGCTGTCGCGTCTGGTCCGCCGTTCGCTGGCTATCTGTTCGAAACCCCGGCCTCTCTGGCCTGCATCTACAATCTGGTGCCCCAGTCGGCGGGCTGCGATCCTAACACCGTAAGAGCAGTTCCCACCGGCGGCTCGACTGCCATCGCCATCGTCGACGCCTACGACAACCCTGGTGCCGCCAAAGATCTGGCTAAGTTCTCCAAGCAGTTCGGTCTGCCGCCAGCGGCCTTCCAGGTCGTATTCGCCACAGGCACGCGACCATACAATGACCCGGGATGGGAAATCGAGGAGTCGCTTGATGTTCAGTGGGCGCACGCCATGGCTCCCACCGCGAAGCTCTATCTGGTGGAAGCCGCAACCAACAGTTTCTACGATCTGCTAACGGCGGAAACGGTAGCGGCATCGATCGTGGCGAGCGAAGGTGGTGGCGTCGTCTCCAACAGCTGGGGCGGTAGCGAGTTTGTCGACGAGACTGCCTACGACTCCTTCTTCTCGTACCCAGGGGTGGTCTACGTGGCTTCCGCGGGTGATGGACCGGGCGTCCTCTATCCGAGCGCGTCTCCCTACGTGGTTGCGGTGGGCGGTACGACTCTCAGCCGCAGCGCCAACGGCGCCTATATTTTCGAAAGCGCGTGGAACTCCACCGGAGGCGGCCTCTCCCAGTACGAAAGCATCCCGCCGTACCAGAAAGGCGTCACGAAGGTCGTGGGCACTCAGCGGGGCGTGCCTGATGTGTCCGCGGAGGCCGATCCAAACTCTGGCGTTTGGGTTCTCGACAGCGGCAATGGCGGCTGGTACATCGTCGGTGGCACCAGCGCTTCAGCCCCTATCTGGGCGGGCATTGTCAGTGCCGCCGGAATCAACTCGGGATCAAGCGCGGCCGAACTCACAACCATCTACAAGAACCGTGGCAACAAGCTTGACTTCAACGACATCAAGTCGGGTGTCTGCGGTCCTTGGAATGGCAACCTGACCCAGCCAGGTTACGACCTCTGCACGGGCGTCGGCAGTCCGGTGGGCTATGGTGCCAAGTAACAACGAGGTGTGACCGCTCCTAGAGAACTGACGCTTCCGTAAGCAGGCGAATGCCACTGCGTTTCGGCAGTGGCATTCGTGGCTGTTCTAGCCTTTATAGATTGCACTTGGCGTTGC
>JBARBI010000087.1:0-4822 GCA_049792875.1 Candidatus Sulfotelmatobacter sp. | reverse complement strand
CCCTGCGGAAACTATCAGACCAGCACGTTGATCTCCGGCATCCGCTGGGACGGCCCTTGCGCTCCTTGGCTGTTCGAGGGACCCATGAACGGCGAAATGTTTTTGGCCTGGGTGGAGCAAGGCCTGGCACCCGTCCTACGGGCGGGTGAGCTGGTGATCCTGGACAATCTCGCCACCCACAAAATCCGGGGCGTGCGCGAAGCGATTGAAGCGCGAGGTGCCGGGCTGCTGTACTTGCCGCCCTACTCTCCGGATTTCAATCCCATCGAACCGATGTGGAGCAAAATCAAACAGGTGCTTCGCAGCCACGCCCCACGCAGTGACGAGCAACTGTTCCTGGCCGCCAAAGCCGCCTTTCAATCGATTTCGTCCGCCGATTGCCGGGGCTTCTTTTTTAGCGCCAAATACGCTACAGCATTTATGGAATTGCTCTAGCGCACTGACCTTCTTCTTGTTGTCTTTTCGCTTTCTTGCCATGGCTCTCCCCAAAATGATTCTGCCATGCGAGACGGCCCAGACTGTGCAGAACGGAGCACTCTCTTGAACGGGATCGACGTACTCCGGTGAGGAGCCGTCGTCACCACTGTTTTGACCACAGAGTCTGGGACCATGCTAAGAAACGGGCTCTCGAAGGATGCACCATTGAAGCTTCGGCCTACTTGCCGGCGCGCATGGGCCTGCTCATCTTACTGCAACGAGGCCCGTAGCTCAGTTCCTCACCCGATTTGACCCGCACATCGCGGGCCCCCTGCTAAGAAGCAAAAAACGAAACCAACGAAAGGAGTTTTTCCAATGCAGCAACTCAGAAAACAACCTGCTTTCGAACTCGGCCAGATCGTCGCAACACCGGGCGCTTTGGCCGCGCTTAAGAAGGCAGGACAACAGCCGCGCGAGTTCCTCACGCGCCATGTCAACCGCGAGTGGGGCGATTTGTCCGACGAGGACCGTAAGGAAAACGACTACAGCCTAGAGCACGGGTTCCGGCTCTTGAGCGCCTACCGCACACACGCTGGCGACAAGTTGTGGATTATCACTGAATCGGACCGTTCTGTGACCACGCTTTTGCTACCTGAAGAATATTAGGCCCAACAAATTTCTTAGAAAAAGGAGATTAGAAGAAATGAACGCAACGATGGTAGCAAGTGGAGCGAAAGCAGTATCCCCTGTGGTTTCATCCATTCAGGACATACCGTTCGTGAAAATCCGGTAGTCCAAGACCAACCCTCGACGCTTGTTCGACGAAGCGAAGCGAGCCCTCTACGAGGACAAGTTGACCGTTACTGATGCATTTGAAATCGCACGACTGCACCCGACCGTCCGCCGCTTGTTGTTGTCGCTCAAGGGGCTTGGTGTGATGGCTTGCGGCGGAGCATGGCTAAAAGCTTTTGCGTTGGCAGAAAAATTAGGGCGAGCGCCCAAACGAACCACAGAATTCGCTCAATCAGATTGCCCATCGAATTGCTATCGACATCGTGGATATCCATCGTGAGCAAGAGAATGATTCCATAGAGTGCGACGAGTATGTTCCAGATTATTTCGAGCGTCGCGGGCTTCTCGCGTCGGGGAAGCTCAGGGCGCCTCGTCGTGTCGATCTTCTTCCCTACCAAATACCACAGTACAATTACGCCCGCAAGAAGAAACAGGTCCTGCGCGTAGAATCCTGCGATCCTGGGAATGAATTTGCCAAGGGCCAAGGAATAGAAAGCCGGTACGAGCCGAAAGGCTGGGGCATTTATTCCGTAGCAAACGAGATCCGAAGTCGGACGCCAGAATTCATACATTCCGGGGCGCCACCATGTCGGATGAGGATGATATTCTGCCCACTTTAGCAAAACTACAGCTATAGTCAGCTGAACTACTGGCAAGATGCGAGACATTCTGATAGTCGACAAATCTCCTCCTGGTGTTAAGGCCACTGTGTGCAAGTTTGATTTGGTGGGATCGTAGGTGCTGTGCCCAAGCCAAAAATCTGGAAGTTCAGATACTCCGTGATCGCCACGCTTGGTCCGCTGCAGATCCCGAACGCGTCCTCTAGCGAAGGGTCATACAGGCTAGTGCTCCCGTGCAAATTCTCGTGGAAAAGTACGCCTTCCTCGTAGTTCAGAGCTTGGGATGTCTTGAATGGTTTGCAAACCGAAGCAGTTGCGCTTGCCGAACCACAGACCTGTGCCGGGTCGAAAGCGATCACCGCCCCATCAGGACTTGGAGTCTTTGAGATTGCGGCAAAGCCGTCCTGCTGCCATAAGACATTCAACGGCGTATTAAATTGGATAGCACTTAGCCCACATGTCGGCGGAAATGGATGAAAGAGGGTGGGGGGAGTACAAACGACCTCCCCTGCCTTGGCACTCGAGCGGGTCGCGTCATGGTACTTGTGGCCTTGTTTGAGATATTTATAAAACGAGGTTTGAGAAAGGCCCAGCTGCGAAATACTGAAGACATATGTCTGACATGCGTTACAAGCTCCTGACAGGAGTGTTTCCAAGGCGCCCAACGCATTCTCCAGTGCGTCTCCGGCGCAAGGCGTTTGTGCAGCTGGACAGCTTGGAAGAGGCGCCAAATAAGGCAAGGGCTGCGCGTGCCCGTTTTGAACGGGGCCTCCGCCTTGAACGGGGCCTCCGCTTTGAAATTGGCCTCCCCCGCCTTGGAGGTCCCATGACCCATCGGCAAAATCAAAAAGAGGAGCAGCGACCATCTGGAGGATGCCCGAGGAGGAGATGTCGTCAACTTGGCCAAGCAAGGAGATTTGAAGGGACTGAGGCGAGCCGAGAGAAATTGGAGTTGAAGCGTTGCCTAGCGCGTCGATGGAGATCTGATTTTGTGCACCATCAAATACAGTGACTCCGCCGCCGTGGGTCGCAACCAGTGTGGCCACGCCAGCGGCGGGTTGATAGGTCCACTGAACTTGTCCGGAAATGGAGTTGAGGGCGGCTACGGTGATCCCATCCGATTCTACGAATGTGCTGTTTTCCCCCAGCACTACAAGCGGGAAGAAGCCGCCGCTGAGCGGACTTGGGTAGGTGCTGCCAGTGGTACTATCGGTGATAAAGTTAGATCCGGCGGGGGACTGATTCCAAACTACGAAGGCGCCGCCTTGCCCATCGGGGATGATGCCTGCGAAGTTGTCGGATGTAGCGGAAGTCACCGGATTGGAGAAAACATTATACGTGGAGGTCGTGCCGTCTGGAGCGATCTTCAGCAAGACACCGATCATGGATCCGCTCCCGACCTGCACGCCCTGACAGTTGAGGACGCTGCTTCCGTCGAGAGTGAAGTATGTGGCGAAGGTATTGCCCTGGGCATCCACGACGGGCGATAGGGCGACCGCGAAGCCAGTTTCTATGACAAAGGTGAAGCCATTGCATGAGGAAATCACGTTCAGGTCCGGTACGGAGGCGAGCACGGCCGACTGGCCCGATTGCGGGTCCAGCTTGACTAGGTTGGTGGTTTGGTTTGTCACCCCGTCTAGCGTCCACATGTAGATTCCGCCGTCTTGGTCCACTGCTGGGTTAGTGTTACCGATGAAGATGACGTTGGCTTGCCAGGCTTGTGCGCCGGTTTGTCCATCGAAATCTGCAACCGCCACAGAATCGGCGGTGTCGCTGAACACAAGAAGGCCGCCGGAACCGTCAGCGAGAAACTGATATGTCGAATCACCTTGCGAAGGAAAAGCCGAAGACTGCCATAACATCTGGCCATCGCCGGTAAATCCACTCATCAAGAAGTTAGAGTTGTTGTCCTGATATATGGCAAGCAGGTTCGGCGTGTCAGCGCTTGTCGGGGCGGCCTGAAGGATTTGCCGGAGAGTAAGTCCGGGGCTAGGCGGTGCGGACCAAAGGGGGGTTCCGAAGGTGAGCGAAGTACCGCCAAGGACGTTGACCTGAATCTGAGCCGACGCGTTTCCCACGGATGCGGTCAGAGTCACTGTCCCGGCCGCGACTCCAGTCAACGTGGGGGAGGCGTCCGTCGAGATTGTCGCAATATTCGTATTATCCACCGTCCAACTCGCATCCGTTCGCGGGTTGCCGAGCTGATCGACTGCCGTGAATTGCTGTGTGGCGCCTACGAGAACGTTGGCGGTGGCGGGCGTGATCTGGAGTGAGCTGGGCGCGGGCAATACCGCCGCGTATATAAGGTGTAGTCGGGCACCTGCGGTGTTACCGGCGACGTCGGTCGCAATAACCATTTCTAGATTGACACCAGGATTGAGTGAAAAGTTGCAGGAAAACCCTCCTGAACTGAAAGAGGCCGCAACACCATTGCAGGTAACCCCGGTGACGGCGGTGAGTGAAGGTATAACTTCCCCGGTGATGCTACCTGTTCCCGTTGAAAGTACGGATTGGTCGGCTGGAGACGTACCGGTTAGGGAAGCAGGGGTCTTTTCAATATTGAGCGTTACGCTGGCCGTCGCGGTTAGTCCGTTGGTATCCGTTGCCGTCAGGCTAACAACTTGGTTGGCTCCCTCGGTGGAGATGGTTTGCGAGACGGGGCAACTGGTGACGGGGGAGCTTCCAGCCTGACATGTCGCCGTGACCGTGACGTTGCTGTTGTTCCAACCGCTGGCGTTGGGAGCTGGATACGCGGAGAGAGTTATCGATGGAGGATTGCCAACGACGAAGTTAAATCCGTTGCTGGCTACTCCTCCCACCGTCACCACGATGTTGCCGGTCGTTGCTCCTGCCGGAACCGTCGCGCTCAGCGCCGCGTTGCTCCAACTCGTCGCTGTCGCCGGCACTCCGTTGAAGGTCACCGTGCTTGACCCTTGTGTCGCTCCAAAGTTCGATCCCGCAATGTAAATGCTCGACCCTACTCCTCCACTCCC
>JBARBI010000086.1:0-3177 GCA_049792875.1 Candidatus Sulfotelmatobacter sp. | reverse complement strand
TTCCTCGATTGCGGCTTTGTCCTGGACAATCTCATGCTCGGGTTCGCTTCGCTCGGCCTGGGTTCGTGCCCGCAGTACAGCGCGACGGCGTATCCAGACCTGCTGAAGAAGCATATCCGCGGAAGCGAGGACTCCCTGTTCATTGCCGGCCTCCCTTTCGGCCGGCCGTTGCCGGGCAGCAAAGTGAACGAATTTCAGCCGCCGCGGCTGCCGCTCGCCGACTGGTTCCAGGTGGTGGAGTAGGCGAGGGCGTCCCGCCGGATGCGGCGACTGGTTGGGCGCTGTTCCGCCGCGCCTTGTCCGGTGCCCCCGGGAGTGAAGCGCCGACCTAACTAGTCTACTGTCCCACAAATAAGTGGTCATATGCGTCCGGCGGGTAAGCTGGCCGGATGCCACGAAAAAGTGCGCCGGTTACGCTGACGGAGTCGGAGATTGTCCGTCTTGAGCAATGGATTCGCGCGGGGTCGACACCCCAGCAAGTCGTGCTTCGCGCGGGTATGATCGTGGAAGCCGCCCAAGGCCAGTCCGACGTGGCAATCGCAGCAAAGCTGGGGATTCGCCGGCGGATCGTGGCGTTGTGGCGCCGCCGGGTTCTGGAGTACGGCATCAGCTGTGTCTGGGAGACCGCGCCCGGCCGGGGCCGCAAGCCTCGCTACGGGGTCACTGCGGTGAAGCGACTCATCGACACCACCCTGCATTGCCGGCCGCAAGGAGCAACGCACTGGAGCACGCGCACCTTGGCACAGGTCCAGGGTGTCAGCAAAAGCACGATTCACCGGATCTGGCAGGACCACCAGATCCGGCCGCACCTGACCAAGCGCTTCAAGCTCTCCCGCGATCCGCGCTTCCTGGAGAAGCTCACCGACGTCGTCGGCGTCTACCTGACGCCACCGCAGAATGCGCTTGTGTTGTGCGTCGATGAGAAGAGCCAAATCCAAGCCTTGGAGCGCTCGCAACTTGGTCTACCGCTCAACCCCGGCCGCTGCGGCACATTCACCCATGACTACCTCCGCCACGGAACGACGACGCTTTTTGCGGCGTTGCAGGTCGTAGAGGGACGCGTGATCGGTCAGTATTATCCGCGGCATCGGCATCACGAGTTCTTAAAGTTCCTCCAGCATCTGGACGCCACGCTTCCTGCCCAGAAGACATTGCACCTGATCGTCGACAACTACGCGACCCACAAACATCCCAGAGTCCAACGATGGCTGCGCGGACACCCTCGCTTTGTCCTGCACTTTATCCCGACCAGTTCCAGCTGGCTGAACTTGATCGAGCGTTGGTTTGCCGAGCTCACCCAGAAGGCGGTACGGCGAGGTTCATTCCACAGCGTGCGTGATCTTCAAGCGGCCATCGATGAGTTCCTTACCGCCTGGAACGCGAATCCCAGACCCTTCATCTGGACAGCCAGCATCGATCGGATCCTCACAAAAGTAGCCAGGTGCAAGGAACGGTTTGCGCAACTTCAACCCGAGCACCTCAACCCCATCGCTCCCCCCACAAAACGCCGTCTCCGGCGCGTTCAAGTCAGACATCCGGCCAGCTTACCCGCCGGACGCATATGACCACTTATTTGTGGGACACTACACTAAACAGAGCGACATAAGTTATTGCGCATGACGCTAGATTGCACAGAGGCGCTGAAGAATAGGATTGGGGTGGTTCCAAACCTTGAATTGAGCGTCGACTGTCGCCGTGAGTTCATCCAGCGAGCCGAAGAATCGGTTGTGGATCCAAAGCCGGCGCAGGAGCTTCCAAACCCGCTCGACCGGATTGAGTTCAGGGCTGTAGGGAGGAAGAAACAACAAGGCGAAACCGGGTTCTTGTTCAAGCCGCCACTCTCGATGGAGGTTGGCGTGATGATATTTGGCGTTGTCGATAATGATGACGACGCGGCGACCGGAGCGGCAGGAGACGTTTCGAAGCCTGCGGAGGTACTCCCAACAGGTTTGGGCATCGAAGTAGCCTTCGGGTTTGGAGGTGCAAAGCTTCCCGTCGCGTATGCGGACGGCGCCAAAATAGCTGGTGGCCTTTCGAGTCGGAGCGTGACGACAGACCGGGTCCTTAATCTCAGGGGGAACCCACATCCGGCAGCGGCTGCCGTGCTGCTGGAAGTGGACCTCATCCATCGCCCAAAGGTCGACGCTGGGATCGAGAGCGAGCTTTTGGAGTTTTTTTTACTGCTGCTTGCAGGATCGGATCGGCGTGAGCGACCAGCGGACGCGGTTTGCGAAGGCGGAACCCGAACTGGCGGAATAGCCTCTGGCAATTGCGCACGCACATCTTCACACCGAATTGCTTTCCCAAGAACGTCGACAGCAGAGGACCGTTCCACAGGTTGGCCGGCAGTCCATAGTCGGCTGGGCTGCGTCTCAGTGCCTCCTCGATTCGATCCCGATCCTTCGGCATCAGCCTCGAAGGGCGCCCTTCGCGCAGGCCCTCGTTCAACCCGGCAAAACCCTTCGCTTCGAAGCGATGCACCCAATACTCGACTGTCCGTGGCGCATCGCCCAATACCCCTGCCACCTCTCCGCAGGTCATCCCCTGTGCGACAAGAAGCACCCCATGCAACCGGTGATCGTACCGAGATTCGGCACTGCGACGAATCTCGTCCTGCAACGCGAAGGTCATCTCTTCGCGGTCTGAAATGGTTAATGGCCTCATGGCCCAGGAGTCTGGGAAAAGCTTCCGTCATGCGCAATAACTTATGTCGTTGCGTTTAGCTTCTAGCTTCTGACTACTCACGACCCACTACTCGCTACTCGTTACCCACTACTCGCTGCCCGCTACTGATCCCTTCCCGATGAACATCGTTCTTCCCCCCGGTGGCGAATTGCTTGGACTCGGTTGCGATGTGATCGAGATCGAGCGGGTCCGGGGCGTGCTCGACCGGACGGGGGCGCGTTTTCTCGAACGGGTTTTTACGGAGGAGGAGCGCGTGTATTGTTTCAGCCACAAAACGCCGCCGCTGCATCTGGCGGCCCGGTTTGCGGCGAAGGAGGCCGTCTCGAAGGCCTTCACTACCGGAATCGGAGCGGAATTGGGCTGGCGGTCCGTCTCGGTTTATCACGGTTCCCGGCACGAGCCGCTTGTGCGCCTGGATGAAAAGGGGCAGGAGCTGCTGGCCCAGGTTGGCGGCACGCACGTGTTCGTCTCGCTCTCGCATACGGCGCTGGT
>JBARBI010000085.1:0-10683 GCA_049792875.1 Candidatus Sulfotelmatobacter sp. | reverse complement strand
CTAGTGGTCTGCGGCAAGCAGATCAACGATTATCCAACACAGCGCGGGCGCGTTTGACTTTTTCGAGAATGTCAGAAGCTTTGGCTGTCCAGACAAAGGGCTTGGGGTTGTCGTTGTGTTTGTCGATGTAGTCACCCATGGCCATGATCAGTTCCTCGACATCGCGGAATATGCCGCGGCGGAGCCTCTGCTCAGTGAGATCGCGGAAGAAGCGCTCGACCATGTTGAGCCACGAACTGCTCGTCGGAGTGAAGTACACGTGGAAACGCGGATGGCGGGCCAGCCACTTTTGCACTTTCGGATGCTTGTGCGTTGCGTAGTTATCTGCGATCAGGTAAAGTTCTTTGTCCGCCGGCGTGACTTCATCGATCACCCGTAGGAATTTCAGCCACTCCTGATGGCGGTGCCGGTCGTCACACATACTGATCACGGTGCCATCCAGAGTGCTCATGGCCGCGAACAGAGTGGCGGTTCCGTTCCGCTTGTAATCGTGGGTCATGGTTCCGCAGCGCCCCTTCTTCAGCGGCAGTCCTGGTTGCGTGCGGTCCAGCGCTTGGATCTGGCTCTTTTCATCGGCGCACAGCACGATGGCGTGTTCCGGCGGGTTGAGATAGAGCCCGATGATGGCCTCCAGCTTCTCGGCGAACTGGGGATCGTTGCTGACCTTGAACGTACGGGCCAGGTGGGGCTTCAAACCATGCCGATGCCAGATCCGGCGCACGCTCTTTTCGCTGAGGCCAGCCACTCTGGCCATGCTGCGCGTGCTCCAGTGGGTGGCGTTGCGGGGTTTTTCCTGGGTCGTCTTCCGGATCACTTCCTGGATTTTGGCCGGCGTGATCGTGGGGGTTCTTCCGGGTCGTGGCGCATCTTTGTCCAGCGCCGCCAAACCGCCATCCAGAAACCGGTTCCGCCAGCGCGCCGCCTTCTCCGGCATGATTCTCAACTTGGCCGCGATCTGCTTATCTTGCATTCCGGCCGCCGCCAGCAAAACAATTCGGGCGCGCTCCACGCTCCGCGCTGCAGCGCTCCGAGCACGCGCATGAGCCTCCAGTATGTCTTGCTGCTCGGCAGTCAGCACCACGGGTCGCGCCACACGCATTGTCTTTGCTCCTCCATTGTAAAGACGACGCGCACATGATAATCGTTACTATTTCGGCCGCACTACACTAGACAGTATCCAGCACCAGCAACCCAAGGGAGCGGCGGAGGAGACGGCTACGAGTTTTGGCGTGACCGAACGGCCTGCGAAGGACTGCTGGCTTAACTGAGTCTGTCGGCGGCGGACAAGGAAAGGGTATAGGCATGGCTGCAAATTCAGCTAAGAAACAGCGAGGGCGCCCCTTCAAGAAAGGGGTGTCCGGCAATCCAGCCGGGAAGCCATTCGGCGCCCGGAACCGGACTACATTGGCGGTTCAGGAACTCCTCAGCGGCGAGACGGAGAAACTGACCCGCAAGTGCGTGGAGTTGGCGATGCAAGGTGATTCGACCGCACTTCGTTTGTGCATGGAGCGATTGGCACCTCCACCGAGGGACCGGCCGATTGACTTCCCGATGCGGGCGCCGTCCACTGCGCGCGATGTCAACATCGCACTGGCGAAGGTGGCCGAAGGGGTGGGAGCGGGCATTATCACACCCGGAGAGGGTAACAGCGTGGCCGCGATTCTTGACGCCCACCGCCGGGGTATCGAGACCGCGGACCTGGAAGACCGGATTGAGCGACTTGAGAAGGAAACGGCTGAAAGGGGCAAACGATGAGCATGCGGCAGATTCGGAAGCGAGTTGAGAAGGTCGAAGGGAAGGTTAGTCCCAAGGATGGCCGGACGTTCACCTTGGAAGAACTCCACCGGCTGATGTGGCGGGCGGACAAACGGAAGTATCTGGAGATGGCGAACGGGGAGCTCTGCTCTATGCAGGCGTTCGTCCCGCAATTTGAGCGGGAAGATGCAGAACGCCTTGCAGCGTTCCCCATTAAACCTGCCAACCCTGAAGCGTAGGCCGCGCCTGTGGCGCCAGCGGCGGCCATCCCAAGTGAAACCACCACCCCGGAACGCAAGCCGGCAGAAGCGCCCCGCGCTGCGGAAATAGCCGCGCCTGGGGGGACAGTGGCCGATTCAGAGAATTGGACCTACAATACCGGCATGGAGCAACAGGGAATGCCTCCGACCCCATCCACGCCGGAATCCGTGGAGCGAGCGATAGCGAATATCGAGCGCGGGCTGGAAGCGCTGGACAGCCGGGGAGAGCAGGGGCTCCAGGACTTCCTCGATCAGCTGTATCCGGGAACGCAGCGAACGCCTCTGGAGTACCCGAAGACGGACGTCACAGAGGGTCTGACCGGCGATCAACCGGAGATAGTATCGCGGGACGAGGAAGCAGCGCAAACCTCGGCGGAGCACGGGCCGTGGGATGGCGAGATACCGGGTACACGGGTGGCGCTTGGTCACGGGATGTATGCCTTCGACCTGGGCGGCGACGTGCCAATGCACATTGTCGCTGGGCCGCCGATGCGCACGGTGAAGTACCAACCCGGCATGGAGGCGGAACTGTCTCAATCTTCAAGGACGAGCGCGGACGAGGCGCCCGCAGTGGAGGGGCCAGTCGCGCCCAGGCCAGTCAACTCACCGGAATTTCGGGACGCAATGTTTCAGGAGTTGCGAGCGGCGCATCAAGCGGGAGCGGTGAAGCTGGCACCGGGCAACGAGATCCTTCCCTCCGCGCCCAATCAGATCAACTGGGAGGAGTTCGGCCCGTCGGTAGTCAAGGAACTGAGGGACTACCACGCGGCGGTGGAGTGGGCGAAAGCCAACCCGGACAAGATGCCGGCTCGCAAGGCCCAGCAGCAGCTCCAGCAGGCCGCCAGCATTGAAGGGCAGGGGGTGCCGGTAGCGGCGGTAGGCACAGGTCCGGCTCAGACCGCCAAGCCGGGGGCCGAGCCTGAGAGGCCAAGGAGTCTTGGAGCAATGCGCTCCATGAGGTGGAACTTGCTTTGGTACATGCCGCTGGTGGCGCCCCTCCTCATCATCCTTGCGATCCTTGACGGTTGCCAGGCCTACGCACAGGCGCGCGTGGTCGCAGGGTATTTCACATGGGCGCTTTTCTTCTCGCCGGCTGCGGGCATCTGGTTCTGGTCGTCCATCGTCTCGATCACGGCGCCGATTACGGGACTCGCCCTAATACCAAGGTTCTTCATGCCGGACCCGGACCTATATCGGAACCGGTACCGCAACACTGTTCTGCTCATTCTGGGTTCCGTAGTCCTGGTGGTTTTGTTGTGGACGATCCAGTGGGGATGCTTTCCATTCGACCAAGACAGTAATGGCGCAATCCGCATGCGGATGATCCCTTTCATACCGCTGCCACCGTCTCCGTTCTGAACTGCGGGCTAGCCGTCGGAAGGTTACGAGCGCTTCCACACCACAGCGACGGGGAATCGTTGCCGCCGCGATTGAGCGGTGCTACGCTCAAGCCGCCGAGGAAATCCGTGAAAAAGGGAAAAAGCAATGAGGCTGAAGTTATTCGCACGTCTGGTTTTGTTGTTCGCCATTCCGGCTATCGCTCAGGACACTCCCAAGACCATTGCCTTAACGGATAAGTCCACGATTCCACCTGAGGACATATCGAAGGTGCTACAGAAGGAGTGCCCGAACGTCAGCATCATAAGCAATGTGACCAAGAGCGACTACACGCTCGACGCCGTAAGAAAGACAGATCCCAAGGCCGGTCAGGATAGCTTCGATTTCAATCTCATTGACCGCGACGGCAAGACCTTCCGCAGCGCTTCGAACCCGAGCATCGCAAACGCCGTGAAGGATGTATGCCACACCATTTTCATAGCAACAGGCGGCCAGCGGACGGCGTTGCCGGCGCCGTCCAAGAAGGGCAAGACCGCCGTACTGGTTGAAGTTGTGGACACGCAAAACCTGACACAATCCGTGGACGCACGTGGCGACTTCAGCGGCGGGCTCGTAGGGGGGATCGTAGCGAGCACCACAGGAAGAAGAACCCACACAGACACTTCCACGATACATGTCATCGTGAACGGTGAGCACGCCTTACTGGACTGTTATGAGCGTCGCAAAGGATGCACAACACTCGGCCCGGGCAAGTATTACGGGGAACTGGACGGCGAGTCCGTTTGGGTGAACTACGAAATGCCGCTCACCCACAAAACCGTTCGCAACCACTACAGGGTGGCGGGTGGCTGGTAGAAAGAGTCCGCGCCGCTAATCGCGGACCCTGGGAATGCCCCACCGCTCCGCTCAAGAGCCGTGCCCCACATTCCCGGAACATCAACGCCTACCTCGCCGGTCATGCGTGACGGCCGGGTATTAGAAGTTCCTGCATCGCCTTCAACGTTGCGAGTATGGCACCGATTGCCTGCTCATCCCTGCTGGCGAGAATGGTGCTCAGTTGTTCGTGCGGCAAGGACGAAGGCTTGTAGACCGGCCGCTTTCCCTTGATGCCTTTCATTGGTGCTCCTTTTCGAAAGTTGGGCGCCGACCGGCCCCTAACTGCGAGCAGCGTTAACAGGCCGCCCGTCCGATACTACCGAATCTCGTCCTGCAATTCCTTCTGCAGTTGGGTTCCGGTGACGCTATGGTGACGATGCGACCTGTAAGCACCGCCTAGACATGCCAAACAACCCCGAGCCAGAATCGGTACTAACCTGCTTGGGAGCTTACGCTTGTCTGAGTCCCGGCAAGTCACGCCAAAGTACGCTAAACCCACTCAAACCCTCTTTCACGGCGGTAACGGGGGTTCGAATCCCCCTGGGGACGCCAAATCATTCTCTTTGGTGTACCGGTTCTTCCAATTGGACCGTTTGCCTGGTTCCCGAGCTGTCGGTCACCGTCGGAAGCCGGGAGGAATCGCCTACAGGCTGCGATAGATTTTTTCGGTTGCCCACCTTAAGCACCAGCACCGTGAGCACGTCGTCGTCGATTCGGTAGACAATGCAGTAGTCGCCGACACGGACCCGGTACCGGACCTCGTTACCGCCCGACAGCTTCTCCACACCGTTCGGCCTGGGCTCGTGCTCCAGGTCTTCGAGTTTTCTCAGAATGCGCTTCTGGATGGGTCTGTCCAGCTTGCGAATCTCGCGGTCCGCGGACGGCGAGATCCGTATCGAATAGGACACGAAACCGGATTATAGCTCCAGGTCGCGTTTCAGGTCCGCCAAAGAGAGGGTGCCCTTTTCCAGCGCCTCGCGTTCGGCCGGCGATGGCATCCGCTAAGTCGGCGCGGTCTTCCGGCGCCCGCAATAGCATCACGTCGTCCATCGGCACGATAGCGGCAATAGCTCTGCCCCGGCGCGCGAGGATCACCCGCTCCTTCCCGAACACAGCCCGGTTGAGGACGGTAGAGAACTCGTTGCGGGCCTCGACAGTGCTGACCGCAGCCATGACTCCAATCTCCTGTACCAAATGTGCATCTGAGCATGGTTGAAGGTCAGGGCCGGACAGGCGAAGGCAACCGGTCAACCTGAGAGGTTGTCCGACATACTAGCTTAAAATCAATAACTTACGGAATGTTGCGACCCGTAGGCCGTTGATCCCCATGCGAGAGGTTTTGCGTGGCTGTCCGGTTTTCCACCCGAGCAAGTCAATCGTCGTGATGGCTCAGAAGCAGGGTCGTGTCGTGATCGATGAGACCCAGACGAAAATGTTGGAGCCATCCGACGCGGCCCACAACACTCCGAGGGAAGTCCGCCGGGGCAGCAAAATACACCGTCGTCTCAAACTCCCAATCGAAGCAACACAAGGTAACCATGTGGCCGTATGCATCGAACCGCCCTGTCACGGTAGTGAGAACTTGATGATGCCCGCCCTCGACATGGAGACCGAGTTGCTCGCCGTATTCTCGCGGAAAGATGCAATATGAGGCACCCGTATCCACCTTCGCAAGGAGCCTGACGGATCGAGCGTCACCTACCCTCAGGCTGATAGGCACTTCGATCCCTGCACGTGCATTCGAGTAGTCGTACTTCGATCTGAATGTGAGAGTCTCCAAGTACTCACCAGCCTGCGAAGGGCAGCTCCTCTTCGTCAACTCTAATTACAAGGGGGAGCGTGTCTTGGCCTGTGACTCTCGAGAATACTTCCTTCGCCGTGGCGCCAACGGCGAGTAGGCAATCGCCCCGAAGGGCTATCCACTTTCCCGAGTACTCGTGCCTATTCTTGGCGAGCCACCGCATCTCCTGCTGGACTTGTCGATCTTCTTGAACGCGCTTATACGCTCCCGCCAAGTACCTCAGGGAATTCTGGGCTTGATGAAAGTGGGCGTCGATAGCTGTGGCCTTTTCATCGGGCCGACGGTCTGCGAAGATGTGAGGCCAAGTCGATTGATCTTGAACTCCCTGCAAGGCTCGTTCGGCGTAAATTGGGGCAGTGGACCCAATGAGTAGACTTACTTGCGAGTCTGCGAAACCCTCTGGTCGTGAGCCTAGGGACCAGGGGTCGATGCCGC
This sequence comes from Candidatus Sulfotelmatobacter sp., assembly GCA_049792875.1. Classification (GTDB taxonomy): domain Bacteria; phylum Acidobacteriota; class Terriglobia; order Terriglobales; family Acidobacteriaceae; genus Sulfotelmatobacter. The sequence continues at coordinate 4,218 of JBARBI010000085.1, read as the reverse complement.
TTCGAGGAGCAGACTTCCGCGCAAAAAAACTCTCGTTAACGTGTTGGTCCGAGACCAGGAGGGCCTCCGTCATGGCACACCCGCTATACCCAGTAAGTGTAGCGCGGAAACCTCATCCTCATATATGCGCGCAGCAACGTCTGAGAATCGCGCATCTCCGGGCAGTTTGCGCTGGAGGCGCACGAATGCGGCACCTTCATGCCTTAGAGATTTGTCAATTATTAGCACACTGTCAGGTCGGTGAAGCGAAACTCCGTAAAACAGGGCCTCGCCCAAGAGATTCGTATTAACCAGGGGGGCCGTGCTTGCCCGGAAGTCAGCCGTCCCGGGAGTCACGTGAAAGGCCAGAGTGGTCTCCTGCCACTTTGGCGAGATTTTCAAGGTTTCTCGAATGCTGCCAGAAACCCGATCAAAAATGCTCACCAACTGGGGAGCCATCCCCCAATCTGGGTTTGCGGCGATGAAGGTTACAGTGTCAAGCCCGATCCGTACTGCCGCGTTCAGCCTCCGGATCGAGATATTGAGATAGTTCTCCCCGACGCTCGTTGCATCCTTATTGAAGGAAAAGTCCGTGAGTTCTACGCCGTTCGTTCGAAGCACGCCAAAAAGCATCGCGATGAATGGATTTGGAATGATCCATCGATCTACCCACGGCTCCGAGAACACCTCCCGATGCTCCAGATACGACTCCGGTATGTGCGATTGTGTCGCGACGTTCTCCACAACCTGATTCTAGCCTACGCCCGAATGATCCGGGGGCCCGACGGGCAAGAAGATGCGTCTCTTAGCCTGCAAGTTGCTGATTGTTCGTTTGCAGACTCTCTCCTCCGATAAGCCTCGGACCGGGGCTATGAAGCAACGCGGAGCAGACGCCTCCGCCCCCCTACTTCTTCCTCTTCGCCACCAGCCTTACCCTCTTCGTCTGTGAGATCGCCCCCGGCGTCAGCGCGTCGTCGACGATCTCGTGCTGCTCTTGCTGGTGGCGTTTGCCGGAGCCGCTGGCGGGGCTGGCGGATTCGGAGCGGCCGACGTAGCGGATCTCGCGGCGGGTGCCTTCCACCAGCGGCTGCATCTGCTCGCGGATGTAGCGCCAGGGGCCCATGTTGCGCGGCTCTTCCTGCGCCCAGACGATTTCGGCGGTCAGCGGGTAGCGCAGCAGGATGTCAGAGGCCTGGCTGGAGGCGAACGGATAAAGCTGCTCCACGCGCACCAGCGCGACGTGATCCGCTTTTCGTTCGTCGCGCGCCTGCAGCAAGTCGTAGTAAATTTTGCCGGAGCAGAAGACCACGCGAGAAACTTGCTGCGGGTCGGCGCTGGCTTCGCCCAGAATTTCGATGAAGCCGCCGGTCGAGAAATCGTGCACCGTGGATACGGCGCGCGCATGGCGCAGCAGGCTCTTGGGAGTGAAGACGATCAGCGGCTTGCGCACGCCGCGGCGGTCGGAGCCGCCGTACATCTGGCGGCGCAGCAGGTGGAAGTATTGCGCCGGAGTGGTGCAGTTGCACACCTGCATGTTGTTTTCGGCGCAGAGAACCAGGAAACGCTCGATGCGGGCGCTGGAATGCTCGGGGCCCTGGCCTTCAAAGCCGTGCGGCAGAAGCATCACCAGGCCGCTCGGCTGGCCCCACTTGGATTCGGCGCAGGAGATGAACTGGTCGATCATGATCTGCGCGCCGTTGGCGAAGTCGCCGAACTGCGCTTCCCAGATCACCAGCGTAAGCGGGTCGGCCACGCTATAACCGAATTCGAAGCCCAGCACCGCGTATTCGCTCAGCGAACTGTCGAAGACATCGAACCGCGCCTGGTCCGGCGAGATGTGCTGCAAGGGGATATAGCGCTTGCCGGTTTCGTAATCGTAGAACGCCAGGTGCCGCTGGCTGAAGGTGCCGCGGCCGGAATCCTGGCCGCTCAGGCGGACCGACGTGCCTTCCAGCGCCAGCGTGCCGAAGGCAAGCGATTCCGCCAGCGCCCAATCGAGCGGCGCCCCCTGGGCGATGGTGTTGCGGCGTTTTTCCAGGAAGCCGCGCAGCTTGGGATGCACGTGGAAGTTGTCCGGGAAACTGGTGATGCCCCGAACCACGCGCTCCAGAACCTGGTGGTTGACGGCGGTGCGCGGGCAGAAGCCGGAGATGTCGCCGGTGGTCACCGCGCTCAGCTCCTGCAGTTCGTAACGCTCGGCCTGCTCTTGCGCCGCGTCATAGGCGGCGGCCAGGCGCTGGCTCACCTGGTGGCGCATCGAAGACACTTCCTCGGCGGTCGCCACGCCGTCGCGCACCAGGCGCTCCGCATAGAGCGTCGCCACCGAAGGGTGCTCCTTGATCTTGCGGTACAGGATGGGCTGCGTGTAACTGGGGTCGTCGGCTTCGTTGTGCCCGTGGCGGCGGTAGCAGATCATGTCGATCACCACGTCCTTCTTGAACGTCTGGCGGTAATCGAAGGCAATCTGCGCCACCCGGACGGCGGCCTGCGGGCTATCGCCGTTCACGTGGAAGATCGGCGCTTGCACGCCACGCGCCACGTCGGTCGAGTATGGCGTGGAGCGCGCTTCGTCGGGCATGGTGGTGAAGCCGATCTGGTTGTTGATGATCAGGTGAATGGTGCCGCCGGTCGAATAGCCGTCGAGCTGCGACAGGTTGAGCGTCTCCGCCACCACGCCCTGACCGGCGAAGGCAGCGTCGCCGTGAATCAGCAGCGGGATGACGCGCTCGCGGGCCGTGTCGCCCAGGCGGTCCTGCTTGGGGCGCACGATGCCTTCCACCACCGGGTCCACGGCTTCCAGGTGGCTGGGGTTGGGAGCAACCGAAACTGCGATGTCGCGGCCGTTTTCGCAGCGGCGCACGCTATAGGCGCCCAGATGGTATTTCACGTCGCCCGAGCCCTGCGTGCTCGAAGGATCGATGTCGCCTTCGAATTCGGAAAAGATCTGCTTGAGGTCCTTGCCCACCACGTTGGCGAGGACGTTGAGGCGGCCGCGGTGCGCCATGCCGATGACGATCTCATGCACGTTGTTGCCGCTGGCGCGTTCCAGCACTTCTTCCAGGATGGCGAGCGCGGTCTCGCCGCCCTCCACCGCGAACCGTTTCTGGCCGACGAAACGGGAGTGCAGGAAGTGCTCGAAGCCTTCGGCGGCGATCAGGTTGCGCAGAATGCGGAGGCGGGTTTCCGGAGCGAGCGGCCAGTGGTTCTTGCCCGGCTCCATGCGCTGCTGCAGCCAGCGCTTCTGCTCCGGCACCTGAATATTCATGTACTCGCAGCCGATTTTGCCGCAGTAGGTCTCGCGCAGCGTTTCCAGGATTTCGCGCAGCGTGGCGAGCGGCTTGGGCCCGGCCTCGCCGATCGCCTCGCCCAGGCTCCCGGTGAGGAATTCGCGGTCCAGGTCCCAGATGGTGAGGCCGTAAGTTTCCGGGTCGAGCTCGGGATGATAGCTGGGCTCGTGGCCTAGCGGATCGAGGTCGGCAATCAGATGACCGCGCACGCGGTAAGCGTTGATCATCTGCATGATGCCGGCTTCCTTGGCGATCTCCGCGGTGCGCGTGGACGCCGTGCCGGGGAGCCGCGGCCTGCGGTCGGTCTCCCAGTGCACCGGCTGATGCGGAATCTTCAGGTGATCGAAAACCTCTTCGTAGAAGCCGTCCTTGCCGTCCAGCAGCGCCTGCACCTTGCCCAGGAACGCGCCCGATTCGGCGCCCTGAATAATGCGGTGATCGTACGTGCAGGTGAGGGTCATCACCTTGCTGATGCCGAGGATGGCGCGCGTTTCCGCGGCAGTGCCATGGTATTCGGCGGGATAGTCGATGGCGCCGGAGGCGATGATAGCGCCCTGACCCAGCATCAGGCGCGGGTTGGAGGACATGGTGCCTACCGTGCCGGGATTGGTGAGCGAAATGGTGGTGCCCTGAAAATCCGCGGTGGCCAGCTTGCCGTTGCGGGCGCGGGAGACCAGGTCGTCGAAGCTGTTCAGGTATTCCTGAAAGCTCAGCGCACCCGCGTTCTTGATGTTGGGCGCCAGCAGGTTGCGCGCGCCATCCTTGCCGCCGATGTCCACCGCCACGCCCAAATTGACCTGCGGATGTACCACGCGATAGGCGGCGCCATCCTTTTCCGCGTAAGCCTGGTTCAGGCCGGGAATCTCTTCCAGCGCCTTCACCACCGCCCAACCGATCAAATGCGTGTAAGATACCCTGCTTTAGCCGAGGACCGTGCGGTGCTGGTTGATGA
>JBARBI010000084.1:0-3498 GCA_049792875.1 Candidatus Sulfotelmatobacter sp. | reverse complement strand
AGCTTCGTGCAAGGCTACAACGCGCAGATCGCGGTGGATGGGGAAGCGCAGGTGATCGTAGCGGCGGAGGTAACACAGCAGAGCAACGACAAGCAGCAATTGGTGCCCATGTTGGAGCAGGTGAAGCAGAATATCGGGGCCCAGCCCCAGGCGGCTAGCGCCGACAACGGCTACTGGAATGAAAAGCAAGTGGGCGACGCGCGGGTCCAAGGTATCGACTTGCACGTGGCCACAGGGAAGCAGAAACATGGGGAGCCGAGTCAGGCGGGCGATGAAGATGCGACGGAGTCAAACGCAGAAGCTGGGCTGCTGGAGCAAATGAAACAAAAGCTGAAAACGGAAGCGGGACAGGCTCTGTATCGGAGGCGCAAGGCGATTGTGGAGCCGGTGTTTGGGCAGATCAAAGAGTGGCGTGGGTTCCGACGGTTCTTGCTGCGCGGGTTGCAAAAGGTGCGAGCGGAATGGAAACTGATCTGCCTCACCCACAATCTGCTCAAGCTGTTCCGCTCAGGCCGGGCTTGGCAGGTGTCTTAAGGAAGAAAGAGGAAAAGCCACGCATAGGCCCAAAAAGGACCTTGCCGGCTTGCCAAGGCTACAAATGAAATAACCCCCGGTTTCAACATCTCCGATCTTGTCGCTGCTCAATGCACCTCACAACGGCAAGATCAAGAGATGTGATTCCGTATTCCCGACATACTCCTAGGCGCGGCATGCACCCTAGGTTATTCCATTTCCATTAATAACTCCAGCTATTTATGCGACACTACACTAGGCTCATTCCAGGAGCAACGTTGATCGGAAAAGCCGCTTGTCACTTTGAAGGGTTGATTATGTCGACCATGGGAATCGGCTGAAGGTTCTGCTGGGTCCAGATGAATACCGGGCAATCCTTACCATGATGGATGAGACTCCTTGCGACTGTGAAGCAGAGCAACAGGTTTTTCAGACGAATCCTCTGTGCCAGTAGCGGTACCATGTCGGCGGACGCGCAAAGATAAAAAAGGACATTAACGGAGCTCTCGCCGCTGAGAGCGTTGCTGATTTCAGCGTACCTGTCTTCGGCCTTCAGCGTGCGCTCATACTCCACCGCTATCGTCAGAGAACTCTCGCCAGACTCCGAACGATCCACCGAGAATACCGCGTCATAATCCTTTGCATATTTGTGGGTCGCCAGGTTGACGGCCCGGACTTGGAGATCCGTTCTCCACCACTTCACCTGGAACTGCTGCTCAAACGTTCGCCGGATGTCGTTCAACAAAAGGGCATGCGGGATTTCGTCTCGTTTAGACAGGACTCTCGCTTTAGACGTGAGACTTAACAGGCATTCTTGCCTGTTCTCTAATTCCCTCAGCCCTTGCCTCGTGATCGTGTAAATCCGGTACTTCCCAATTTGAAGCGTGACCGTCTGTACCAAGCCGCACCACACTAGCCGACCGATGCGCCAGTAGAACGATCCAAGACTGTTTGCAATGTCGGAGGCCTTTGCAAACTCAAACAATTGATTGCTGGTAATGAAGCGGCAGTCTCGTACCCTTTTAAGCAGTGCAAAGTCTTTGGTGGGCTCCAAAATGACTTTGTGAGGGCAGTACTGTCTGCCAACAGATTTCGTCGTTAAGTTAGCCGACCCCATTCGAATCATGAATCTTTCCGGCCATCGCTCACCAGGGCCTTTCTTAGCTCGTCTACCGAATACTGCTTCTCGGCAGCGAGAGCTCGTGCCTCTCGGGCTGTCCGCTGCCAATGGTCTCGTTCGCTACTTAGCTGCGCGTTCTCAGTTCTCAGCCGTGCATTCTCCCCGCTCTTACTCGCGAGTTGCCCAACCTTCTCGTCGTGTTCATTACGCAGTTTGGCGACTCTCCTCTGCAACAGGTCAGCTTCGGCGCTAACCTGTTTCAGCTCTCTACGCATTTGCCGATACCGCCGAACTGCCCAAATAATCGCCAACACAGCCATGGTCATCCCGGCCGCCATAGCTAGTCGTTCGCGTACCGTGAACATGTCCTCCATGGATAAACCGTCGGGTCCCTGCTGCAACGCCGCGGTCGTCGCTGGCTCCCTCTTGACGGCTCTCCGGATCGGCTTGTCTGGCAACGCGCTGCACGTCCCCAGCAGGACAACGAGCAGCACAGCCACCCGCGGCACCCGATCCCACCTTTTGCTGCCGGAAGTGCGCGACCATGGGATCTCAAGCGCTCTCTCCCAGCCCACGCTGTCTTCCAATTCGAAGCATCGGCCCTTCGTGATGGTGGCCGTAAACTTGCCTAAGCGACCTTGTCGGCTCGCGACCGAGCTCTTCCGGCATGAGTCAGAGTTGTTTCGTCCCATGACGCTCCCTTTTGCGCACTGTTGTGTTCGCGACTGATCGCCACCCGTTGCGCGATCCATGCCTCCACCTCGGATTCAAGCCAGCCGACCGCCCGTGCTCCGATGGGGATCTGCGCGGGAAATTCTCCCTTTGCAATCCGATCGTAGATTCCAGTTCGTGAGAGCCCGGTGCAATCTTTGACACGGGGCAGTCGCAGTATTTTCTCGTGCATTGCCGTACCTCCGGCGTCAATGCTGCACGAAGGCCCGCCGAAGAGTCTAGGACTGACGGGACAGTATGTAGGACGGCGTGGGATAACGGGCGGAAAGCTGATGGGACAGTGCAGCGATCAGGCTGCTGGTCAGAGAGCGTTTATGTCAATGTCGTTCTGTTCCATGTACGCGAGAACACTGGAAATCATGATAAGAGTACGCGAGTTCTTGGCAGCGCCTGGTCGCCTCTTCCTTTTCTCAAGCGCCCCACATTCGATGAGGCGATACACACTGGAACGTCCCAGGCTTATTGCGTATTGAACCTCCTCGATCAGCATGCCGCGATACTCCGATGGATTGTTGAGCTTTTTCTTCACTGCTTCTGCGACGGTCTTGCGCGCCGTGTGCGTGTCCGCGTCGGTGGAGCGGTCTGTGTTTGGCGGTTCGCTAGGTACCGGGGCAGAGTCTTCAGCCGAAAGCAGTTCTGGACGGAGGTCGCTGTCCGGCTTCATTCCCAGGCGATCAAGGGCTCGATTGATAAATGCGACGTACTCCCCGTCGCCGCCGATTTCCTGTGCCAGTTCCGAGGAGGTTCGATCGGCCTTATCCGCCATCTCTTGCACAGAAGAGGCAAAGTTCTGACGAAGAGTTCTCCTCTCCTCCAAGGCCTGCTTCTCTTCGCCCGCGGCACCACCTATCTCCGCTTCGATGGCCGCTAGCTCTTGCCGGGCCGACTTGAGATCCGCGAGGCACTCCCTCCGTCTCCGCTCTTGGAGTAAAACCGCCTCCAGTTTTATGAAATAATCAAAAAGGTCTTCGACTACGGCCTTCTGCGGGATATCCGCATCGCGGTCGTACTTGAGCAGACTTAGCCTCTTCAACCACAACCCCATTTCCGTCAGGCGCGCCTTAAGCTCGATGTCCGGGAGTTCTTTTCTGCACGTTCGAGATTTGACCTGGTTCGCGGACATTGCTACATGA
>JBARBI010000083.1:0-16694 GCA_049792875.1 Candidatus Sulfotelmatobacter sp. | reverse complement strand
ACGGAGCAGAGCTTTGATGTTGCCGTTGACGGCTTCCACCACACCCATCGGCACCTTCGTCCGGCAGTAGTTTAGAATGCCCTCGAGATGAGCCAGCAGCATGTGGGCTAGTTTCTTCTCCATGGGTTTCAGCCGCTGCCAGCGCAACTGGTTGATCCATTTCTGCAGATAACTCAACATAGCTCCTTCGTAGCTGTAATCCCACAAGTGCGAGAGGCTCTCCTTCAACAGGTAGGCTTTGAGAATGCGCCGGTTCAGAGCAAACAGCGCGTTCAACTGACGCCGCTTGCCGCGATCCAGGTTGAGCCAACTGGTCAAAAGCAACCAGCGCTTCCCCCGTACCAGATCCCGCGCGGCTCCTCCTTTGCGGAAGAACTCGGCCCGCCGCACTTCGTCCACCGCTTGGCTGGCGTGCTGCAGAATGTGAAACTTGTCGTACACGATCCGGCACTCCGGCACCCACTGCTCCAGGCTTTGCCGAAAAGGTTCCCACATGTCCACACACGCCGCTCGAATCGCACTTCGCTGAAACGCACTCAGATGTTTCTCGAAGAACTCGTCCAGCGTCTGTTTCTTCCGCTCCCGTCCGAACCACAGCGGTTCCCCCGTCTCCAGATTGCTCACCACCGTCAGAAACTTTTGCCTCTTCCCCAGATAGATCTCGTCGACTCCCATCTGGCGTAACGCCGGCTTCCTTCGCCCCTCCGACCAGCGACTCAGATAGCGCACATCGATGGCTCGCACCGTGCTGCTGGCCAGGCCAAACTGTCGTGCCACTCGTCGCACCGCCGCGCTCTCACAGGCCAACCCCACTGCCTCTTCGAAGCGCTTGCTGAAGGGCGCCTTGCTCGGTAACTGCGGCACCTTCTCCGTCTTCACTCCACAGTCCGGACAGCGCACCCGATATAACTCCACCACCACCGTCGTCCGAAACTCGAAACACGGTAAATCTCGTACCTCCCGCTCGTAGCTGTCATAGGCATCGTTGAGCTTCCGCCCACAGCCCGAGCAAATCAGTTTCCGGTTTCCTCGCTTCCGCCGAACCCACAGCTTCAGCCGTTTGCCCAGCTCGTCGATTTCGTGTCGGTAGACCCGATACCCTGGCCAACCCAGTACCTTGCTCCAGTCCGCCTCTCTCATCCTGCCGAGTGTATCCAGAATCTCTCAAAATCAAAACGCCCACTTCTGCAGGGGGTGTTACAGTTTCTCGCTCAGAGCCGAAATAAATCCGCGAGTGACGCCTCGCGTTTGTTACCCGCCGAGAGCGAGCCGAAACGATTTACGCCGCTGAGACAACAAAACCCTGACTCACAATTCAACCCGGGCTATTGTCCGATCCGAAACGGTGTGGTTCCGCTCCTCCACCCGAAAGAACTCGGACTATTGTGGACGGGTTTCATTTTCAGCTCGAAGAGGCTTCCCGCGGCCTTCCCGCTCGCTTTCAGGAGTGGCCCCTGTCTTGACTACCTTCCGAAGTGTCTTGCTTGCTCGCCCGGAACCTTTAGTCCACTTTATGCCTGCCGAGGGCTTACCTTGCGTAGTCTCGTAGCCATTCTCCTCGCGACCCTCAGGTTCGACTCCGAGTTGACCGGCCGTCTGGGCATCAAGTTGCCCTGTGACCGGCAAATTTTCAGCCTTCTGAAATCCGCGGATGCTAGCCCGCGTTCGGAGACCGGGAACTCCGTCGATCTTCCCGTGGTAGTGTCCCCTGTCCCGCAGAGTTTGCTGCATCTTCTTAATATCGTCCCAATGTGTGTCGGCTGGCGCTTCTCTGCTGAGATTGATTCCCGACGCAGTCGGCGTCGGACGGGGTCCCGAGATCCATGTCGTCAGCAAGATGAAGACAATCCCGGAGCACCCGACTTTGCTGGCGAAAAACATTCCCTCTCCTCGATTTTGTACCAGGCGGTCCAACGTAGAGGCCTTAGCCCGCAGTGTTCTTGGTGCCTTCGAGGACCGACGCCTGGCATCTGGGGCCTGGCACAGTCCCGTAGAGGGCCGGTCAGGTCGTCTGGTTGGGCAGCGAAACTGCCCTCTTGAGACACCAATAGATTCGCTCACTTCTTTTGCCAATACTGTTCCAAATGGCTCATGTCGTAAGCCGTCAGGCACAAATCGGCTGCAGTGCCCTCCGCGATGAGCAGTCTTGCTCAGACGAATGCCACGTGGAGCGCTAGCGTCGGAGTATGCATCCAGCCGAATCTGTGGAGGAGCCGGAAGGTCGCTTGCCGCTTTTTGCAGGAGTGAGCTATGGTGAAGCGAATTGCACCAGTGCGTGTCATTTCTTTTTGTCTGCTGGCGGCTTGCGGAACGTTGTGCCAGAACGCCCGTCCGTTAGCTAATTTGCATCAGGAGGGCTGCTCAAACCCAACCGACGTGGGGAGTCAGCAGATGCGTATCTGGAGATCACTTCCTGATGCTCCGTCGGTACAGCCTCCGACACAAGCAGAGACATTTGCAACATTCGTCGATCAAGCGCCCAGGCCTCTGACACGCGGCGCGGTTGGCGTCAACGCGGGCTTAATCCGCACAAGAGAGTCCGACTATCTCACTTCCACAGCGCACGCCAGCTTTACCGCTCCCTGTAACCCAGCGTTTGCGCAAAAGTCCAGCAGTTTTTTTGTAAGGTATTTGTATCCGTCGGTGTTCAAGCAAAACGGGCATTATCACCTTTCGACCAGCGGCAGCTTTATGAATCGCGCCGCTTACGCAGTCTCGCGAATTTTTGTCATGCGTGACGAATCTGGAAGGGGGAAGCTCAACACCTCGTATTTCCTCGACGCGCTGACGTCGGTCGCGGTCCACACTGCCCATCGTCCATATTGGGCGCGGTCCGCGTCGGCGCCGTTCAACGATTTCGGTTCGACGATTGGCAACGATGCGGGGCTCAACCTCCTCCACGAGTTTGGCCCTGGTATCCGGCAGATGATGAGGGTCCACGAGCCCAAGTTCGTGTCCAAGATCGAACTGCGCATCACGAACGATCAGAGCCCCAAGGAAGTTGTGCTCACTCCCGCAAGGTAATGTCCCGTTGGTCACCCAGCTCACCTGCTGACCGGGTATAGTCCGCAGTGGATCCGGCGCTTCTATTGGACGAGCGGTCTTCGATCCCAGATTCCGTGAATTCGTTCTCAGAAAGGCACATCTCGATCGAGAGACCGTGCAAAGTTGACCAGTTTTATTGCGACAACTGGTCGATCATCGACTTTTCGGGTTTTCCGAGGCTTCAGATAGCCTGCGCTTAACTGACTTGCACAACTTTAGGATTCGAGTGAGGGAATTATGACTTCTCAAATAGTTAACCTGCCCGTGATGGCTACTGTACCCATAGGCTGCGATTTCTGGCCAGAAGATGATGGCTGGAAGGGCCGCTGCAAACGTCCGGCGGTCACTGTCCGCGGGAGTAGTTTCGAAGATGCCAAGAAGAACATGGCCACGGAATTACAGGTTCAAATCGAAGAAATCCTGCGGGAGCATCCGACGAGAAGTGAGCGACGCACTGCCTGAGCAGGGCGTGCGATTTCTTGAATCAACAATGCCCAGTTCTTGAATTAGGTCCGGCAAGAACACGCCCCTTCCATAACGTGTTTGCACCCGCTTGCCGCCAAAAGTACACGATGGAATCCAGGCTCGGCGTTGCCCGATCTGCTCCCTGACCTATCGATTCAATACGTTGCGCCTAAGTGCCGAAGGCCACTTGAATGCACAAGGTAAATAGAGTGAGCATCCTTCTCCTCTTTCAGGTTCCCTGAAACTAAGTCAGCCATCTGAAGTTCTCTCCTCTTAGCGACTACAACCTTTAGGAGGTTGAATATGTTTGCACGTTATATCTCATTTCATCTGAAATCGAACATGCTTTCTGACTATACCCGGACCTTTGAAAACGAGATCCTTCCCTCACTTCGCAAGCAGAAGGGCTTTAAGGAAGAAATCACGTTGTCAAATCCTGGAAGCCAGGATGCGATTGTGATCAGCCTGTGGGAGAACAAAGCCAATGCTGAAGCCTACAACACGAATACCTACCCAGAGGTATTGAGGACACTTGCGAGAATGATTGATGGAACGCCCAAGGTTCAGACGTTTGAATCCGTCACGTCGACATTCCATAACGTCCTTGCGGCAGTGTAAGGGAGATCGTCAGCCAGACGGGGTGGCCCTCGTTGAAGGGGTCGCCCCTTATTAGTAACGGGCAGTCATGCTCTGCAAATGCAGTGATCGTGGAAGCCAGTAGAAGCAACGGGGGGAGCGCCTCTTTATAAGAAAAAGCTGGGGCGGGCTAAACTTTTTTGAGCGACGGTTGGTGGAGTCTCGTGCGTCCGTCATGATCCCATTTGACGATTGCGTCATCTTCGTTGGCGCGCTCGACGGTACCGAATTCTCCAGTCGGTTTGCCGAAATCTCCCAAACCCTCGACTCGATCTCCGTTATTCAGTCCCTGGTCCGCGGATGCGGGCTCGGAGAGCGGCGGCCTCTTGGCACGGTCTGAGTCAGGGGTTGCCCCGGGGTGCGACAGAGGCGGTTGGGCGGCTTTACGCAGTTTGGCGGTCGGCTTGTTGGTGATGACATGGATCATATTGCAGAATCCCTTTCACAGAAGCCACCGGCCATTGCTTCGCTGCGACTGTTCCTCTCCTGCTTTATAAACATAGGCTCGGAAACAATGGGTCGGCTGGTCCAAACAGCACAGTTTTAGCAATGGATTCGAGGCGAGGGCGCGGGATCGCACCCCAGAGATCCCCGACTAAAGCGACCGGCATGGCTCCTGCATCCGTTTCTGTGTCAGAAAGCAACGACTAGGATTGCGAAAAGAAGGGCGGAAGCCATTGTGTTGGAATGAGCAATATTGAACATTTTCGCGGTTGAGAACATTGCACTATGTGGTGGTGAAGACCAGTGAACTCACCTCCAAACAGATTCTATCCGTGCCCTGTCCTACTTGCGGTGTCGCAAACGAGGAAAGTTTGTGACTGCATACGGGTGACTTGCGGACCGAGCCACACCGAGATCGAAAACTCTCCCGTGGAAGCGGAGGCAGCAGATTACCAACTGGTCAAGCCGGTGAAGTTTGGACCCGCAAGGGTGCAGCTAATGAAAGAGTGTGAGCAATTTTTGACCATCTTCTCCCGGTCAGAGTGCTGACACTGAAGCCTCTAGGAGTTGGCCCATGCCCTCGCCCTCTCACTTGGAGTCTCAAAGCAAAACGGTTCTTTGCATCGACGACAACCAAGACTTGCTGGAATGCGAAAAGGCATTCCTCGAAAGCTTTGGGTATACCGTTCTGACAGCGCCTAGCGGCTGCGAAGGGCTACAACTGGCTTCCACCCATTCGGTTGACATTGTAGTCGTCGACTATTTCATGCCTGAAATGAACGGGCAGGAGGTAGCAACCGAAATCAGACGGCTTCGACCGCAGGCGCCGATCATCCTGCTATCGGGAGCACGGGACGTTCCTGAGCGGGCCTTGAAATCTGTCGACGCTTTTGTAGTCAAAGATCGTTTGGCCTGCCAGTTGTTGCCCACGATTGCGCAATTGCAGCAATGTTGATCGACCGTGAATCGCGTTCTCCAGCTGGCCCGCGCTAGTCTCCATTCCCAGCAGGCCTACTCCTCCTGGGCGATCCACAACGGAACGATGAGTTTCGTCGGTAGGCGAAACTTCAGAACAACCACCCTCGACGACAATCGGCGGGGAAGACAACGACGCCTGGTGTTCCCGGTAGGGTTTAATAAGGGCGAGCTTGAGGGTCGAACGTGGCCAAGTTGGCCGAACACTAACCCATGCCTGCCAATGAACAAGCCAGCTGATTGACACCAGAAGGGTCGTAGGATCGCGAGAGAATGGCAGTGCCCAAAACTTTATTCTCACGAACTGAGCAGTTTTGAACAGTCGCCGAATATCGCGAGGCCGTAATGTCTTGTCCAAGAAGAGATGTGAAGGAACTATGCGGCCTCAACGGTCGTTTGCTCCTCTAGTGGCGCAGCAGGGCACTCACACCTAGCAAGGTCCCCCCATCCCCCGCCGCGCCATCTCTTCTTTTTTCTTCTTTGCCGTATCCAGAGAAGTTCCGGCGAACCTTATGATCGGGCTGTGGCGCATAGCCGAGCCGTACTTAGTACAGCCGAAACTCGACTTCAATACTAATCTGCACGCTCACTGGTTTCCCGTCTTTCAAGGCAGGGTCAAAACGCCACTGCTTCACTGCCTCCATCGCCTTTGCATCCAATCCGAACCCCAATCCGCGGACTACGCGAATGTCGCGGGGATGTCCGGCTGCGTCGACGAACATCGACGCTCGGCTGCAATAGGCACTTTGAGGGTCCACGAAGCCGAGCGTTGTCAGAGTCGAAGTGCGTCGGGTTACCGTTAGCTATCTTCGCTTGATCATCCAGCCGATCAACGCTCCTGCGGTGAAGCCGGCCGCAAATGTCGTCGCAACGGTCAGAACGGGATGCCGCTGGATGCGCTGAGTTGTTTCGTCCAAGAATTGTTCGGCAGCATCGCCGCCCTGTTTCGCAGCGCGCCTCACGACTCCTACGCTACCCTCAATTGCATCGGCAACCGCGCTGGTTGCGCGCGAGGCCTGATGCGCTGATGCGGCGATGTGGTCAGCTGTTCTTTCCATTACGGTGTGTGACATGGTTGCCTCTTTCGTAATTTTCGAGCCAGTGGTTCATCTGCCTAGCCTGAAACTCGACTCTCGCATTGCGGAGTTGCTGACGTCTGATCAAAAGAGCTCAGATCGAGCCGGTGCCCCATCAGCTCCCCGTGCTGAAATGTGGGTAGGGTGCAAAAAGACAGGGTGAAGCCTCGAATTCCGCGACGCTTGGGTACCTCGCCACTTCGATCATGAAACAAACGCAAAGTCTAAAGATGGTCAAAATTGCCCACACTCCCACGACGGTTCGCCGAAGGGTGAAGGCTCATTTCTTCAGAGTGTTCAATGTTGACCAGTCTCAATCTTGCGAGTCGCAGTAGCATGGTCCCCTTACGAGGGACTATCCATGACAACCGCAGAACTGGAATTGGCGACTCTCATTACCCCAACGATAAGCGCCATGAAAGCGCTGGTTTATCACGGCCCGGGTAAGCGCGAGTGGCAAGACAAGCTGCGCCCCACGATCCAGGAAGCGGGTGATGCTATCGTGCGGATCACGACGTCGACGATTTGCGGAACCGATCTTCACATTCTGAAGGGAGACCTCGCGTCGGTAGCTGAGGGCCGCATTCTCGGTCACGAAGGAATTGGTGTGATCGAGCAAGTTGGAACGGGCGTCTCGGAGTTTCACATTGGAGACAAGGTCATCATCTCGTGTGTCACGGCCTGCCTTAAGTGCGACTTCTGCAAGCGAAGCATGTATTCCCATTGTCGCCATGGCGGCTGGATTTTGGGCAACACTCTCGACGGGACTCAAGCCGAGTACGTGCGCATCCCACACGCCGACGGAAGTCTCTACAGTTTTCCGGCCGACGGCGATGAGGAAGCCTTGGTCATGCTGAGTGACATTTTGCCGACGGGCTTTGAGTGCGGCGTCCTGAACGGGCAAGTGAAGCCCGGGGACACTGTTGCCATTGTTGGTGCGGGGCCCGTGGGACTGGCTGTTCTGCTGACGGCGCAATTCTATTCACCGGCAACGATTCTAATGATCGACCTCAATGACAAGCGCCTCGCGGTCGCAAAGCAGTTTGGGGCAACCGCGCTCATCAACAGCGCCGACGGACACGCTGCGCATCACGTCATGGAACTGACGGAAGGGGCAGGAGTCGACGTGGCCATCGAAGCAGTCGGCATTCCGGCGACCTTCGATATTTGCCAAGCCATTGTCGCGGCCGGAGGACGGATCGCGAACGTGGGCGTCCACGGCAAGCCAGTGGAACTGCACATGGAGAAGCTCTGGGACCGCAACATTTCAATCACAACGCGATTGGTGGACACGACTACGACACCGATGCTGCTCAAGGTCGTGCGCTCGGGCAAGCTGCAGCCCCGCAAGCTAGTGACACATCGCTTCGCGATGCACGACATCATGAAGGCCTACGATACGTTTGGAAACGCGGCAAAAGAGGGCGCACTCAAGGTGGTCCTAACGAACAACGGGACTCGTGGATGAGGTTGATGAGTCCAGTCAACCACGGTTTCTGTTCTTTATACAGTTAGCGGGCACGTTCCGTGGTCGCACTGGCACGCAATCTCGACTTCGCTGGACCCTGCTTCCTTACAGACTTGACCGCAGTATTTGTCGCCAGGTTGTGCCAAGCATTGGCACGGTACGTGAGCACACTTGTTCTGCTCATTCGTTGTCATCATGGTTCTCCTCCTGTGAAAGCCAACTCTTGAAGCATGGTCGTTTGCACTCTTGTCGTTGCCGCTCCGTCATGTCATTGGGGCTCGCCAACGCACAACACCTATGAAGTTGACAGCCCGGTCAAACTTGGCCGCTTCAGAAATCGATCTGCCATGCCTACGAGAATTGCTATCGGAAGCTGCAGCGTGCGGATCTCTGGATCGTTTCCGCTAGTTGCGTGAACTGCTACGCCATCACCTTCATCAAAAGGATCTGACACAATCTCAAAGCGCTCGCCATACAGCTTTATGTGCGTGGATGCCGTGAAACCGAGATCCCTAATCTTTGCGCAGCTATCGGAGCCAATTCGCATTTTGTTCAGTCACTCTCTCCGGCGCCGGTTTTGATAGGTCTGTTTCGCCAATCGGGGTACTTCCTCACTCCCCGATCGCCTTTTCGGCACGGCCAATCCATTTTTGAACTTTGCCAGCTTTCTTCTCTGCTTTCCCTGAGGTTTCCAGATCGCGGTTGTTCGTCGCCAGTCCAATCTCCTCTTTGATCTTTCCCTTAACTTCGTGCAGACTTCCCTCGGTCCGGTCGTGGGTACTTGGTTTCATCAGTTGTTCCTTTCTTCAGCTTCAATCTCTGGCTAGGCGACTTCTTTTCTCTCTACAGGCAGTGGCACCTGCACCAGTTCCTCAAACAGAGAGCGGTAGTGAATCATCGCGGTTCTGAGATCTTCTGTGGTTGCTGCGTCCTTCCCCACTCGCAGAGCAATCTGATGCGCAGACCGGTAGTTCTCGACCACTCGCGGATGGTCGACAGAAATGTCGGCGGCACGCTGATCGAAATCGGACACAGGATAGCCGCGAGTCTTCATTACAGAAGACACCAGGTCATCGGCTTCCGCGACGGCTCCCTTCGGGGAATCGACAAAGCGGGACTGCACGGACTGCCACTGTTTCGAATAGCGTTCGTGCTCCATCGAATCAAGATCGCGAATGTTTAGCTTTTGAATCCGTTTCTCGCGATCCGCCAGTTTTGCTTCTGCTTTTCGTTCCGACCCATGCGTCAGCACTGCGCGGTCGTACTCGGGTCCAAACTTGTGCCGCAGGCCTGCGGTCTTGCCCCTGCGGCTTCGCACAAACGACCATGCACCGACTGCCAAGATGACTACGATAACGGCGGCAAGCACAATCAGCTTAGGATCCATCAGATTCACATTCATCGAAACCTCCACAAAACTAAGTCCGTTCACGAACCGTGTTTGGCGTGAAACCCGGTTGAGCTGCCAGTATCGGAGTGTCGGCGTCGAAAAACTGATCACAATTGACCGACTTATGAAAAAGCGTCACGGCGTCGAGCGGAATGTCTCGCAGGAGTGCAGAGAAGGTCATCAAAGTTCACCGCCGTAGCACAGTTCCTCCCAAAGTGAGCGATTGTGTACAGCACGTCCAAAGAAAATGAACGAGTCTAAGATTCTTCTGGATTCAAGCTAAATCCGATCAAAGGAAGATTATGAAAACGATTAAGTTGATCCTTATCATGCTCGCGCTGCTCGCACTTGGCAGCATGTTGGGGTGCTCAAGGGCCTCCGCAAAGTCGCCCGATGTCTCGGACGGCATCCGTAAGTCGCTCGATCAGGCAGGCTTCAAAGACGTCTCCGTCAGTCAGGATCGCGACAAAGGCATCGTGACTCTCGGTGGACAAGTCGCCAGCGAAAACGACAAGGCGCAAGCCGAATCCCTCGCAAAGTCGTTCGCGGGTACCCAGGTTGTCGCGGATCAGGTCGCCGTGATTCCGGTGGGCATCGAAAAAGAAGCAAAGGCTGTCAACTCCGATCTGGACCAGGGCATCGAGAACAATCTCGACGCTGCGCTGATCCAGAACAAAATGCACGATAGCGTGAAATTCGAAGTGAAGGCCGGAGTAGTCACGCTGACAGGCGAAGTGAACTCAGAAGAAATGCGCTCTCGTGCCGAAACGGTGGCAGCCGCGGTACCCAACGTTCAGCAAGTGGTGAATGATCTACAGGTCAAGAATCAAAAGGCCAGCTCATTGCGGTAAAGACCTGCGCAGGCTTGCAATGCCTGGGGACAAACGGTGGCCGACTCGGGGATGCCACAAACCGAGTAAGCGAGTTCTTGGGCGCATGCCCTGCAGCGGACTTGAAAGGGAGATGCCAAGTCGTTTGGACTCTACGCGATCGGGTTCGCAATCATGGTGGTTGAGGGTGAACTCCCCGGCCAGAATGGGTGAGAAGGGCTATGCGGAACACCGGAAAAGGTGTGCAATATAGCACAGTCCGACCGTTCTCGGAAGGGTAGCATATCGAAGAGTTTTCAAGTCTTCTGTCTCCAAAGGGATGGCATGATTTCCGACTACTCAGAAGCGAGAGATCAGAACCTCCGGCCGATCAGAGGTGGTTCTTCAACGGAACCGCACGAGCGGGCGTTGAGCACGCTCACAGAGATTCACAACCTCCTTGAGCTCTACGCGCCAGCGTGGTACGCGGAGGAACTGCATACAGAAACCGTGGCCACCTTACAGGCGCTGGAAAGCAGCAATCGCAGAAGCCAGAAGAAGACCCGACCAAGGACTTACCGGGATTCCGGGCGCGCCCCCTCCAAATCCAGCTCGGGACTCATCTGAGGATTGGGCCAGCGGGCTTCCCGCAAAGACGACGAATGCCTCTTGTGCTATGATGCAGTTGAGGTGGTTACCACCTTCTCCTCTTTCAGGTTCCCTGAACTAAGTCAGCCCATCTGAAGTTCTCTCTCCTTAGGTTCTAGGAAAGTAGTCTACCCATGCCATCGCTTGCGATCCTGCGAGAAGCTCAGCGGCTCTACAACGTGAGTGACCGTCTTGACTTGCTGGCCGAGGAACATCCCGTCGTCTCAGCGGCACTCGTCACCATCTCGGGAAGCGTCCGTAACACAGCAACTCTGTTGGAGGTGCTAGTAGCGACTAAGATGGAGGCTCCCTCCGGATTAGACCCAGCAAGCGCCTGATCTTTAATTGTTGTCGTTGATCTGGGACGGGGATTTCGGAGCAGGCTAATCGTGGAGTACAACACTCAGCAACGAACTGTGAACTTGCAGCCCGCTCGTGCCACTATAGTCGACGAACCCTAACTTTCTGAACCGGTTCATAAAGAAACTGACCCGCGACCGGGTTGTGCCTATCATGTCAGCGAGGGTCTCTTGACTGATCTTGGGGACCACAGTCTCGGGCACCCCTTCCTTGCCGAAATGAGCAAGCAAGAGCAGAATCCGAGCCAGCCTCTTTTCGCTGGAGTTGAAGAGTTGGTCAACCAAATCCTCTTCGTATCGGATGTTGCGTGCCAGCAGATAGGCGACAAACAGATCCGAGAACGTTTGTTCCCGGTGCAACGCGAGCATCATTTCCTTCTTGTCAATGCGCAGCAGTTCGCAGTCCGTCATGGCGGTTGCAGAGCCCATACGGAGCGCTTGGCCGGCCAGCGCACCTTCGCCGAAAAATTCTCCCCCGCTCAATATTCCGAGGGTCGCTTCCTTGCCAACCTTGGAGACGACATTGAGTTGAATCTTACCCTTCTGAATATAGAAGACTGCGTCAGCCGGAGCCCCTTGTGAAAAGGCGGCGCTTTTCTTTTTCAGATTAACAAGCGTCCTGCCGACGCCGGCTTTCGCGAGAAAGGTCTCAGCGTCAAAGCCCGTGCTCAGCTTTTTGATCGCAGCCTGGGAAATTCCCGACTTCCACCTCCGGGGGGAGGCGTTCAATCTCGCTCTCATTGTTTTGCTCTCCGATCGCCGGTGAACGGTTTGTGGCCGGGGTCCACAGAGGAGGTACACTGCCGCAATCTGCACGTAGTGTGTTCTAAATGGAATAAGGGAGGTATCGGGGATGCTGCTAATAATCAGGGGCTTTGTCCGGAAAACCCTGACAAAGGGCACGAGTACACTGGATATCAGGGCAGAAAGGCAGCCTGAAAACACATTTCCTACCGAGCCGAGCGGCCCGGCTCACTCTCCAGCGCTTCTGGGGTCAAGAGACCCATTTGCACGGCAAAACGAATCACATCACGGCGCGTCCGAAGTCCAAGCTTCTCAGCAAAGCGGGAACGATAGGTCTCGACAGTCTTCACGCCCACAAAGATCTCTTTGGCGATTTGCGCACTGGTGTAACCCCGCGCTACGAGTCTTAGCACTTGCAGTTCACGATCGCTCAGGATGTTTACGGGCCGATTGGGCCCGGCTCTTGCATCTCTCTTCGCCAGCACGTCCTGAACAAGCACGTTGGCCAAACGCGGGTCCACGTAAGTCCCTCCGCGATGCACCGCCCGGATGGCGGCCAGCAGTTCCGCATCCACCGCCCTTTTCAACAGGTAGCCAGAGGCCCCGGCAGCGAGGGCTGATCGTAAGTACGCAGGGTCCTCGTGCATCGTGAGAACGAGCACCCGGGTTTCGCTGCAGTTACGAACCATCTGCTGCAGCGCCTGCATACCCCCGACCCGAGGCATGGTGAGGTCCAGCAAGGCCACATCCGGTTTCGTTTCCCCTGCTGCTTGAACCGCCTTCTCTCCATCGGAAGCTTCCGAGATGACTTCCATGTCGGGCTGAGCGTTGACCAGCATTTTCAGTCCTGCTCGGAGGATGGCGTGATCATCCGCAATCATGACTCTGATCTTGTGTGCCCGGGCCGGCATTTCAGGGATTCCTCCGCCTCACAGACGGCTGGGGGGCCTGGCTGGCAAGTGGAACTTGCACCAAAATCCTGGTCCCCTTGCCCCGGGATGTGAAACTCACCGTTCCACCCAACATTGCCGCCCTCTCTCGCATACTCTGAATCCCCAGGCGGTGCGACGACACAGCCACGGCCTTAGCGTCAAAACCACATCCGTCATCGATGACTGCTACCTCCAAAGCCGCGGCCAAACGGGCGAATCGAATGCTGACCGCTTTGGCTCCTGAATGTCTGGCCACGTTGGTCAGGGCTTCCTGGAGAATGCGATACAACGCGATCTGGACTGCTGACGGAAGGTTGCTGCGGTCAAGTTCATCAAGCGTGAGATCCACAGCTATGTTGTGGGTCTTTGTGTACTCGGAGACGTATCGGCTCAGCGCAACACCCAAGCCGTGGTCGTCCAGCACGATTGGGTGAAGCCCGCGAGCGAGCCGACCGACCTCGTCGATGGCCTGGGCAGTGATTTGCCGTAGACGATGTCCCTGTGCCTTAACATCCGCTAGTTTGCGAGCGTCCTCGAGCGTACGCAGGCCGACCAATAGGGCGGTCAGCAGCTGGCCGGCTTCGTCATGCAATTCTCGCGCAATCCTGCGCCGTTCCTCTTCCTGCGCCGAAAGCTCGCGTTCCAAGAGGAGCCGGTGCGTCGCTTCGGCCTGCTTAACTTCCGCAGACTGCCTGCGTTTTTGCTCGCTCAGATCCGTTATCACCATGCCCAGGGCCTGACCCTTGTATCCACGAAACTGGTTCAGAGATAAATGGACCGGAATCATATTTCCATCTGCGCAACGCAGGTCGAATTCTCCTGTGGCAACCGCCTTCTGCGCCTCGGACAGCATAGTTTCGAATCGGCCTCGCTCCGCTTCTGCAACCAGCGACTGAAACGGAATTCCGATCACTTTCCCGGTCGGCCTGCGAATCAGTTCCGCAAACCTGCGATTGCAGTAGAGCACAGCGCCATTCCGGGACAGAGTTGCCGCGCCTTCGCTCATGGCCTCCACCAGCATGCGATAAGCTGGTTCGCCGCCTTTTAGAGAAA
Source organism: Candidatus Sulfotelmatobacter sp. (assembly GCA_049792875.1). Lineage (GTDB taxonomy): Bacteria > Acidobacteriota > Terriglobia > Terriglobales > Acidobacteriaceae > Sulfotelmatobacter. The sequence goes on along the minus strand of JBARBI010000083.1, from coordinate 2,650 downwards.
CCACCTGCTCTCCACGACGCCCGGAAACCATCAAAGCATCCACTTCGCCGGACTGGATGGCGCGCAGAGTTTCCTCCGCAGTTTCCAGCCGAGCCCGGAGCTTTGCTTGCTGATCCGAAGGCGTGGATAAGGGGAGTTTGCGCGCAGTGGGTCCTAGGCTTCTGCGAGCGGCTTTCGGCGAACCGACCTTGCCGGGCAATCCTCCTCGGAGAGTTCGGCCATCGGGGCGCACTCGCTTGTTAGACATCTGCTATCTGAGCCTTTAGTTCAGCGTACCGGCTGAAGATCCAACCCCACAATGACATTCTCGGTCTTAGAAAGGTTCCCAATGATTTTTTTTACCGGCGGCGGGAGCCTTCTCACCAGGGTCGGAATGGCGATGATTTGATCGCCCCTGGCTAGTTGCGGCTTCTCTAGCAAATCGACCACCTCGATGCGGTACTTGCCCTGCAGTTTGTCCTCACAAATCCTCTTGAGGTTGGCGATCGCAGCAATCGAATTAGGGGTTTGGCCCGCTATGTAAAGCCGCAACCGGTAAAAGTCATTCCGGCGGTTCTTGGCGGGACGGCGCTTCTTAGGTGAACTCTTCTTCATGTCGGTGTACGGTGTCTAGTCCAGAGGGGCCAAGCTTGCTACTTGGCCTTCGTGACTGCATTTGGACCTGCGACGGTCGCGCCCAGCATGTGATCCGTTAGCACGATCCCCAATTCCAGGCCTTTCTCACTCACGATTAACTCCCGAGGTTCGCGCGAGTGTGCCATGCCACGGGATTTCAAAACATAAAGCTCGCGTCTCGGTCGTCCATTGGGTTTGCTGTCCCGCAACACAATCCAGGCGTCCATGAGAGAGGAGACGCCCGCCGCAGTTCCCTCATGAGGGTCTCCTGCGAATGTCAGATTCGTGAACATCGACGTGATCTGTTCCACCTTTAGAAAATCGACCAGGCGCATCAGCATCGATTTGACGTCATAAGTGCCCGAAGCCGAAATCAGGTTCGTAATCGGGTCGATAACCACGACCCTTGGTCGAAGCTTGGCGATCGTCTTGTGGATAGCGGCCAAGTGTCCTTCCAGTCCGGTGCTCGTGGGCCGCATCGCGTGGAAGTGCAGTAAGCGCTTTCTTACCCATCGCTCCAGATCAAGGCCAACCGAGCGCATATTACGGAGAATCTGGCTGGGAGACTCTTCAAAAGCGAAATACAGACAATCTTCGCCACGGGCACAGGCGGCGCTGGCGAAGTTCGCCGCCAGGCTGGACTTCCCAGTTCCCGCGGTGCCCGACACCAGCACACTACTTCCACGGAAAAACCCCTTCCCTTCCATCATCTCGTCCAAAGCGGGAATTCCCGTCGAAACGCGGTCCGTCAGTGCTTTATGGGCAAGTGCCAGCGAACTGAGCGGCACCACCGAGACCCCTTCACGATCAATCAGGAACGGATACTCATCGGTGCCGTGGGAGGTACCCCGGTACTTGACAATGCGCAAACGGCGAGTGGAAATCTGTTCTGTTACCCGGTGGTCCAGCGCGATCACGCAGTCGGCGATGTATTCCTCCAGCCCGTGACGCGTCAGAGTGTTTTCTCCCGCTTCGCCAGTGACCACAGCGGTAAGCCTGTGATCTTCCAGCCAGCGAAACAGCCGACGAAGTTCCGCTCGCAGTATCGTTGAGTCAGTTAATCCGCAAAAAAGCGCCTCGATGCTGTCCAGGACAACGCGCTTTGCTTGGATCGCTTTGACGGCGTGGCCCAACCGGATAAACAGACCGTCGAGGTTGTATTCTCCCGACTCGGCAATCTCGTGTCGTTCAACGGCAACGTAGTCCACCAATAGCTTCTTGCGTTTGGTAAGTTCACGCAAATCAAAGCCGAGCGATGCGACGTTGGCCCTCAGCTTCTGCTCGGTCTCTTCGAAGTCCATGCAGACTCCGGGCTCGCCGTATCGAACCGCGCCGTGAACCAGAAATTCCATCGCGAGTAAGCTCTTGCCACATCCTGCGCTGCCACACAGCAGCGTGACCCGACCTTTCGGCAGCCCTCCGCCGGTGACTTCATCCAGTCCTTGGATTCCTGTCGGGGTCTTGGCGAGCGAGCGACGAGTGACTTTTGGCCTGGCGTGCGGCATAGCGGGACTACTGAAACCAAGTCTCCTTTGGCTTGGGTGTCAGACAGACATCGTATCTTAGCATGAGGTGTTCCTGATGGTGGCCTATGCCAATACGACGCAGGTCCCCGTTAAAGTAAAGAAACTAAGGATGATGAACGCCCTTGCCGACGGTTCGGGACGGGAGGTTGGCTGAGCAAAACGAAAGAGCAGAGGTTATTGGGCGCAGAAAGCAAGGAGTGTCCGATGAACTCGCAACAGCTTGTTTTTGGTCTCGTAATAAATAAAGCCCGATTCCTTGAACCTCTTCATGAAGAAGCAAACGCGCGACCTCGTCGTCCCTACCATTTCTGCCAAGGTCTCGTGACTGATCCTTGGAACCACAGTCTCCGACGATCCATTCGCATCGAAGTGGGCGAACAGCAGAAGAATGCGCGCAAGTCTTTTTTCGCTGGGATTGCAATGCTGGTCGACGATGTCTTGCTGGTATCGAATGTACCTCGCGAGCACATACGCCAAGAACAGATTCGCCAGCTTCACCTGCCGTTCCA
>JBARBI010000082.1:0-10919 GCA_049792875.1 Candidatus Sulfotelmatobacter sp. | reverse complement strand
CACCAGCGGCGGCCAGTACACCGCACCGTCTTCCGCAGGCACCTACACAATCACGGCCACCAGTGCAGCGGATTCAAGCAAATCGGCCTCCGCGGTGGTCAGTGTAACGCTGCCTCCTCAAGTTTCGATTTCGGTCTCGCCCAGCACGGCCAGTCTTCAAACCGGCGGGCAGCAACAATTCGCAGCAACCGTGAGTGGATCAACGAATACGGCTGTGACCTGGAAGGCCTCAGGTGGAACGGTCACCAGCGGCGGCCAGTACACCGCACCGTCCTCCGCCGGCACCTACACGATCACGGCCACCAGTGTAGCGGATTCAAGCAAATCGGCCTCCGCGGTGGTCAGCGTAACGCAGCCCCCTCAAGTTTCAATTTCTGTCTCGCCCAGCACGGCCAGTCTTCGAACTGGCGGGCAGCAACAATTCACCGCCTTCGTGTCGGGGACCAGCAACACGGCCGTCACTTGGTCAGTATCCGGTGGCACAGTCACGACCAGTGGCTTGTACGTTGCTGCGAGTGCGGCGGGGACTTACACGGTAACAGCGGTGAGCGCGGCTGACTCGACAAAGTCCGCTTCGGCTACCGTGAGCGTGTCTGCCCCGCAAGCGATTTCGGTCAGTATCTCTCCGACTACGGTCGCTATGCCTCAGAAGTGGCAACAGCAATTTGCCGCTACGGTTTCAGGTTCCAGCAACACGGCAGCAACCTGGGCTGTCACAAAAGGCACGGGAACGATCACGCAGTCCGGACTGTTCACAGCTCCGCAGGCTGTCGAAACCGACAGCGTCGTCGCTACAAGTCAGGCCGACAGCACCAAGTCTGCAAGTGCGAGCATCACAGTGGTTGCACCGCACTCGGTTGCCTTAAGATGGTCGCCCTCTTCATCTCCCGGCATCAGCTCTTACAAGGTGTACAGGGGGACCGCAAGTGGAGGGCCGTATAGCCTGCTCACGAATGGCGTGAGTTCCACCTCGTACACAGACTCTAACGTGCAATCCGGAAGCACCTATTACTACGTGACCACGGCAGTGGATTCAGGCGGGGTGGAAAGCGCATACTCCGGCGAAGCCCAAGCCGTGATTCCGATGCCATAAAGGGCTCGCGGATACTGTCTGGAGATCTGTGCGGACGGGAAGCGTTCTCGTGCCGCCTCCAATTGCCAGCCGTTCAGTTGACGGGCAGCAGACCAATCTTGGCAAGCAGTTGCTCGAAGGCCGGATTGCCGCGAAGGGTCGCGAAACCCTGGTCCTCCCCAAGATTCAGCATGCGTTCGTCATGCGACTGGACGCAGATTGTCAGGTACTTGAGCGCTTCGCGCGCGTTTGCAAGCCGAGCGGCGCTTTGCGCCACATAATAAGGTGATAACCTCCCCTGTTCATACAGCTTTCTCTGTTCGGAAAGTTGCGCTTCGAACAAGCCGCGTTCGCCACCTTGCGCGAAGCCTCGGGCCGCCGCCTCAGCCACCGCTGATTGCGCCGCGTCGTGTGTGAGCAGAGCGTCTTTTTTCAGCTCCGCGATGTAGTTCAAATAATCGCCGGTTTCGAAATAAGCGAATCTCAAGTAACGGTGAGGCGAAAGGAAATCTGGATCAGCCGCCTCGAGTTGCTTTAACAATTGCAGCGCCTGTTCGTGATGTCCCCCAGCCCATAACAGTTCTCCCTTGTCGGCGAGGATGGAAGGCGAGTCGGGGGCAAGTTTCCGCGCAAGCTCAATCTCGGTCAGGGCCTCCGCGTGGCGATTCAGGGCATGGAGAAAGGTCGCGTACCAGTGGTGGGCCTTGGCGTTATTCGGATCGAGTTCGATCGCGCGGCGGAATTCCTTTTCGGCGTCGGCAGAGTCCCACATTCCAAAAAAGGTCACAAACGCCAGCGAGGCGTGCGCTTCGGAAGACTGCTGGTCCAACTCAACTGCCTTCTTCGCAGCCGCAAACGCTTTGAAATAGGCCTCATTCCCCGGCATTGCGGAGAACTCCCGCAGTAGGTTGTAGCAGTCGGCCAGCCCCACGTAGGCGTCGGAATAGTTGGGATCGTGCGCAATAGCCTGGGTAAAGGACGCCACCGCCTGATTCAGGCTCTCGGGAGTGCGCTTGTTCCAGTAGAAACGGCCTTTGAGGTAGAAGTCTTCGGCCTCGCGATTGGTGGATTGATGCAGGTTTCGAACTGAGACCGGACTGGATTTTGCGCTCGCTTTGGCGTCGCGATAGTCGGGCCGGAAGATCCACATGGCGAAAAGCATCACCAGCACCGGAATGGCAAAGACCATCCTCCACCGCGGAGAGGGCCTTGACGGCGGCGGGGCAGCCACGGGAATCGCGGGGTCTTCCAGTGATTCCTTCTCTGGCGATTCGTCCGAGACAGGTTCAAGTGGATGGATAGGGGCGATCCAACGGTAGCCGCGGCGCTCGATGGTCTCGATAAAGATTGGATTGTCGGCGGAGTCGCCCAGGGCGTCGCGCAGGCGCATGACGGCGCTACTAGTCCCTTGCTCAAAATCTACAAAGATGTTGGGGGGCCAGAGCGCCTGACGAAACTCCTCGCGCGTGATCACTTCCCCGGGACGGGTCAGAAGAAGGGTCAGCGCTCGAAACGGCAGATCTTGAAGTCGGACCCGGACGCCGTTCCGCCGGAGTTCGCCCGAACGGAGGTCGGCTTCGAACACACCAAAGCGAACGAGTGCCAGAGTGGCCTGTGCTGAGCCCATAAGAATGGTGGCGTGTGGGGGATGCGTAAGTGTACCACGGGACGGGAAGCGGAGAACTCAGCGCGCTCGTCTTGGCACGAAGCGTGTTCTACCCAGGCAACAAGTTCTCTTAACCCTCTGCAAACAAATATCTTATTTCGCCATATACGCACCAGTCTCCCGCTATCTCCAAAGCATTGACCGAAAGGCCTTTCCGGGCGAGAGTCGCCGAAGATGTGCAAGCCGTTCCCCCCAAGAAAAGAAGACCTAAACGCAACCCACTCTCAGGAGACACACCCATGAACTCGTATCACCGGCCAGGGAAGCGCTCGGGCATGATTGCAATGGCGATCACGATGCTCGCCGCTGTGGTTATGTTCGCTGGAGCCGTGGTTCCGGCGCAGGCACAAACTCCCACCGTGCTCTATACCTTCATGCAGACGACCAACGCCTGCGCTCCCCGGGGCAACATCGTGCAAGGCCGCGACGGCAATATGTACGGGGGTGGTGCGGCCTGCGGGGCTAACGGCAGCGGCGCGGTCTACAAGATATCTCCGGCTGGAGCGGAAAGTGTGTTTTTCAGCTTCCCGCAGCAATGGATCAATTGTGGTGGCGCTGGGCTGACGCTGGGCAGCGATGGAAATTTCTACGGCACCTGCATAGCTGGGAATCCGGCGACCGGCCTGGGCAGCATTTTCCGGCTGACGCCAGCTGGAGTGTTCACCGATCTGCATGACTTCACGGGTGTGAACGGCGACTCTCTCCCCGTATACCCGCCGATCCAGGCCAGCGATGGCAATTTCTATGGCGTGTCTGGAAATGAAGTTCAGATCTGCGGGAATGTTTACCGGCTGACCCCGGCGGGCGGGTACACGAATCTGCATGCTTTTTCCGGCAACGACTGCCACTCCTCCAATTTGTTCCAGGCCAGCGATGGCAATCTTTATGGCACGCTCGCGCAGTGCACACTCCCTGGGAGCGTGGGCTGCGTGTACAAGATCAGCACTGCGGGTGTTTTCAAGGAAATTCACGGCTTCGCGTTCACAACCGGGGAGAATCCATGTACTGGAATGATTCAGGGCAAGGATGGGAAGCTGTATGGCGCCACCAACCAGGGAGCGTTGAATGGCTCCGGAAATATCTACAAGCTGACCACAGCCGGAGTTCCTACTGATTTGCACGATTTCAACAATGCGACCGATGCGTCCTGCGTCAACAATGTCGGTCCGCCAGTGAATCTGCTGCAAGTGAGCGACGGGAGCTTCTACGGGGTTAACCCGGCTTACGGGCCTTACGGCGGCAGCATCTACAAACTGACTTCCGCCAACGTTTTCTCGGCATTCCTGTTCCCGTCCACCGACGTTGACGGGAACTCGCCCAGCTCTACGCTGATTCAGAATACGAACGGACTGGTGTATGGAACAACCCCCTCTGGCGGGGGCAGTAGCACCACCTGCACCCAAATATGCCAAGGCACGTTCTTCAGTGTAGCCACCGGCGATGTGCCGTTCGTAAGTCTGGAGCCGACCCAGAAGACGGGCAACGTGGGTGCGAGCGTGGGCATGTTCGGGCAGGGCTTCAGTAGCGCTTCGGTCGTGAAGTTCGGCGGCGTGGCGGCGACATCGGTAACGCGCTCGGGCACTACCTACCTCGCGGCTGTCGTTCCCGCTGGCGCGCACACGGGCGCGGTCACGGTGACCACGGGCGCGACGACGCTGAAGAGTCCGCAAACGTATAAGGTAAAGCCGAAGATCACGAGCTTCACGCCACCGAGCGGCCCACCGGCCACTTTGGTGACGATCACCGGCACCGGACTGGCCCAGGCCACCACCGTGAAGTTTGGCACGGTGAAGGCGACAACGCTCTCTGTGGTTTCGGACTCGGAGGTGACCGCGGTGGTGCCATCGGGACTAGCCGCTGGGGCGGTGACGATATCCATTACCACGCCGGGAGGCACGGCCAACAGTCCAACGAAATTCACCGTGAACTAGACGCTCACGTCCGCAAGAAAGGTCCCCCGCCCTTGTCGCCTACTTTGTGACAGAGCAGGGACGCCACTCCTCAGAGATGGTCGCGGTGTCGTGCGACACCTGTAGGTTAACGCGGGCCGGTGCTTAGTCACCCTGGCCGGAAATATCCTGCTGCGGCCGTCCCTGGCTCGTCTGTCGTGATGGCTTGACGCGACAGTCACGGCTTAAGCCGATGAAAACCGTAATTGAATGAATGATTAGCCATGGCGGCAGCCGTACGGCTAGTGGGTTCCATTACCCAGGAGATGCTGAGCGCGCTGGCCGCTTGTTCTCGTGCAGTATCATCACCTTCGATCGGCGCGTACAAATCGCCCGGCTGTGCATCCGCTCCGTCGCAAGGGTCATCTAGGTGATACGTCATCAACGCCGCAGGAAATAAATTCTATTAGTCCAGTCCCAATTCCCGGTCTCTCTGGCCAGTCTTGTCAAGGCCCAGACCAAACCGCCGATATCTGCGGGAGAAATTGTTTTTTCATCCACAAAAACCACGCCGCCGTGCGTCCGCTCTTCTTCCGCCCGGGTTTTAAGCAAGGGAGGAATCGTCCTCCGGTCATCGGTAACCAGCGTTAATCCCTGGGCGGCGGCTTCTCGCAAACAGGGGGAGTCCTCCTGTCCCAGGAAATGTCCATTTTCCCATTCCACCATACAGCGAACTTCTATCGCGCGATTGCGGCGACGCAAACCATTCGCTACATCTGGTGAGATATGCTCATCGAGAAGAAGCTTGAGCATTTCAGTTTGTCGCCGCTTTCTTGGGAACAAATTCAGCGGCCTGAGGCAACATGCGCTTCAGCGTTTCAAAATCGATCGCCTCATTCTCAGCCATTGCCTCGTTGATTTCTCCAGGAAACGCCGCTGAATAGTTGACAGCTGCCTGAACTTTCACCTCGGGCCACTTGAGATGTCTCGCCACGGCCGACACATCTTTCTTGTAGCTGTGGACGAGGAGCATGACCTCCAATACGGCGAGCGTGCTCCCTTGAAGGTAAGCTTGCCGGCCCGCAGGGGAATCTCGAAAGTCGATGAATCCAAATTCCGACCGGCGCAAACCTTCCTCCACCAAGCGCGCACTGGCGTCGCTGGGGGTCCATCCATGCCGGCCCGCCATGCGTTTGAGACGCTTTCCGCTCTCTGCTGGCAGCCGCATACTGATGACTATCGAATGGGTTGATCTCATGGAATTCTCTGATTTATAACTGTTGTGAGCATTGCAGCATATCACTCCTTGCGGAGCATTACTCGAAGCGCTGGCTTTGCCAGTGCACACGCGGGAAGCCGCTAGGGTCGCGACAAGGGACATACCGCTTAAGCTATAGGAAGCCATGATCCACGGAGAATGAAGCCATCTGTGTTGCCGTATGCCTTCATGGCTTCCTTTTCAGATGCGTATGATCGACTCTCGCAACAGCCGTTCCACTCTGGCCAGCCGCTTCTCGAAATCCGTTTTCTCGAGCACCCGGAGTTGCAGGTGCATCAGATGGGCCAGTCCCGCCGCGATCCAGGGGTGAAGCTTGCCGGCGTAGACGTCGGAGATCGGTCGGGCGACGATATCGCGGATAAATCATTCGTAAGTGATGAGCACGATGTGCATTTCGTGAAAAAATCTATCTACTTGAAACTGAGGGAGTTGTTTGGCTTCGTTTCGTAACATGTTGACGTCATTGTGCTACAGCTAAAAGCTATAGCAATGAGCGCGCAATATTGCTCATGATGAAAAGCTTCGGTGCCTGCCACTTTGGCGATGGAGCACACTCATTCTTCCGAGTTCTCCTGATCGCAGATCGTCGGGGTGTCGTGCGACACCTGCAGGGTCACGGGCGCTGGGACGTTCTCTCCCTTGCGGAGTCGCTGTGATCTCTCCAATTGGTTCATGGCTTGAAAGAGCTGTCGATTGACCTAGCTTCTTTGAGAGCAGACAAGGCAGAACTGTCCCTACGTCAACCTTTGCCGTGCGGTCGTGCAGGGTGCTTGCCAACCAAGCGACAAGTAAGGGATAATATGAGGGTAAGGACATTTCTCTAAGTAAGGGGATAGCGGTGTTACATTCTACTGTCACAAGTAAGGGCCAGACGACCATTCCGGAAAAGATTCGAAAAGCCTTGCGAATCAAGCCGGGCGACAAGTTGGAGTATGCGGTGGACGGAGATCGAGCCACCATTCGTGTGCATCCGGGCATTCGTTCACTCAAGGGCGTCCTCGCCAGCAACAAGGGAAAGAGGATGTCTTTTGCTGAAATCCGTGAGGCCGCTGAGGCTGCGCGCGTTCATGAGAGGACACGGTGAGCGAGCGAAGGCTGGTGGACACGAATTTGATCGTCCGATATCTCGTACAAGACCACGACAAACACGCCAAAGCGGCTGGCAAACTGTTTGACGCCTGCGACCGCGGTGACTTGGTAATCGTGGTGTTACCGGTCGTTTTGGCGGAGTGCGTATTTGTACTTGAGTCTTTCTACGAACATTCACGTGCCGACATTGCTTCTGCACTCGGGCGTCTTATCTCCAGTCCTGGCGTCGAGATCACTGAAGTCACAGTCCACCTTGACGCGTTGAATCGCTATCAGGGAACAAAAGCTCATTTTGTCGACTGCCTGATCGCCGCCACCGCCGTTGCTAAGAAGGTGCCGGTTTCCACTTTTGATCAGGACTTCCGGAAGTTCGTTGATGTGCGCGTAGAAACTGAATAGGAGCGAGCTAATCCCCGGAGTCATCGGCAACAAGTGCTCTGCCGCGATGGCGCTGGGACGTTCTCCCCCTTGCGGATTCGCTGTATTCTCTCCACTTGGGTTCAGGGGCGGTTGCGGGAACGTTCCAAGTGATGGGGCCGAAGATGCTGCCGGAATAGTGATTGTCCGCGTTGTAGTGTCGCATTGCAGTAAGGAGGTTACCATGGAGAACATCAGCCGCCGTAAGTTCGTCGCCACTGCCGCCGCCGCAAGCGCGGCAGCAGTTCTTCCCCCTGGGACATTCGCGCTCCAGGAGGAAACGCCAAAGTCTGCTTCCGTTTCGGCAGCAAAGCGGATCAGTCGCGAAGTGGTGCCGCCGCAAGCGGTTCCGTTTCCGATGAGCGACGTGCGGCTCGGGCCGGGCGCTTTCAGTGCGGCCGCGGAAGCCAATCGCCGCTATCTGAAAACACTACCCCCCGATCGGCTCCTTCATACATTTCGACTGACCGCGGGACTGCCCTCTTCGGCAGAGCCTCTGGGCGATTGGGAAAAACCCGATTCCGAGTTGCGGGGCCATTTCGCGGGCGGGCACTATTTATCGGCTTGCGCGCTCGCATTCGCGAGCTCGGGCGACGGGGAACTTAAGCGCAATGGCGACCTAATGGTGACGGAACTCGCAAAGTGCCAAGTCCAGCACAAGAACGGCTACTTGAGCGCGTTTCCGCAGGAGTTGTTTGACCGTCTGCGCGATGGAGTCAACGTCTGGGCTCCCTTCTACACCGTCCACAAAATCATGGCAGGCCTTCTCGATATGTACCGGCTTGCCGGTAACGAGCAGGCACTGGAGACGGTCGAGAAAATGGCTCGTTGGGTGCGAAGCTGGGCCGATCCCTTGAGCGAGCAACAGATGCAGCGTGCACTCCTCGTGGAATATGGCGGAATGGGCGAGGTGCTCGGCAACCTTTACGGTGTCACCGGAAAACGCGAATATCTCGACCTCGCGCGTCGTTTCGATAAGAAGTGGTTCTTAGATGCCTTGGCGGCACACCGCGACGAACTAAAGGGCCTGCACGTAAACACGCACGTTCCGCAGGTAATCGCCGCCGCGCGACTGTATGAGCTTACCGGCGACAAACGATACCGCAACATTGCCGAGTATTTCTGGAACGACGTAACCAGCGAACGTTCGTATTGCACTGGCGGCACCAGTAACTTCGAGCTGTGGAGGTCGGACCCGGGTGTGCTCTCCACACAGCTCAGCTCGGAAACAGCCGAAGACTGCTGCGCCTACAACATGATGAAGCTGACGCGGCACTTGTTTGGCTTGTCGCCACAGGCCCGGTACATGGACTATTACGAACGCGTGCTCTTCAATCATCGGATGGGAACAATCGACCCAGAGACGGGCACGACCGTGTATTACCTGCCGTTGGGGAACGGCTATTCCAAGATTTATGCCAAGCCGTTCGATTCGTTCTGGTGCTGCAACGGCACAGGCGCCGAGGAATTCGCGAAGTTGACCGACACCATCTACTTTCATAGCGACGATTCGATCCTCATCAACCTCTATGTTGCGTCGGAAGTCAGCTGGCCAGAGAAAGGCATTCGCCTGACACAGCAAACCGTGTTTCCAGAGGAGCAACGCACGACCCTGCTTATTTCGGCAGCCCACCCCGTCGATGTCGATCTGAAATTGCGCATCCCATACTGGGCGAAGAGCGGCAGCGTAAGAGTAAATGGGCGCAGCCTTCCCGCTTTCGCAGATCCGGGTAGCTATCTTGTTCTGCGTGGGCCCTGGAAGACTGGCGATCGCGTCGAACTAATGCTGCCGATGCATTTGCATGCCGCCCCCTTGCCGGACAGGGAAAGTTTGCAGGCCGTAATGTACGGTCCTCTGGTATTGGCCGCACGATTTGAAGAAGAGCCCCGTGAGAAGTGGTACCGCCATTTCGCGGCGGAAGAGAAGCAAGAGCCCGCGCCCACGCTGCACTTCAAAGGCAAGCTCGACGATCCGACGACCTGGCTTAAATCTTCAGACGGGCAATTGATATTCCGTACGGCGGGCCAAACGCAGGCCGTGACGTTGGTGCCTTTGCCGAACATCCTCCACGAAAGGTATTCCGTGTACCACGAGCTTAATGCCGACAATTCCTGACCGACGCGTAAACTGCTGCGAATTCATGGGATCGCCTTGGCCCCCGTAGTTCAAATCGTTTGCGAAGATCCTGTTCGGTGCACAGGCCCGCGTTCGTCATTCGTGTGGTCAAAACCCTGTCTGATATAGCGTCCTTTATTATGTATGTCCATTACGAGTGGACAACCGATAATAGCGGGGACTCCTCGGCTGTGGCGGAGGATATTTGCCGGAGCGCATTTATCCCTTTGAGTTTTCTTGATCGAAGATCGCCGGCGCGTCGGGCGACACCTGCAGGGTCAAACGGCGCTGGCGCATTTCCCTCCCAGCAGCAGGGGAGACGCAGCAACGCTGCTCGCACGCCCACAAATACGGCCGTTCAAAGCTGATATGCTGATGACGTCAAAGGCAGGATTCGGAGGGTGCAATGGACATTCCTCAAAATTCGAAATGGAAAACACGACTCGTACAGCGTGGTTTCCCGGATCGTTCATTCGACATCGAGTTTTGGCAGGAGCAGGGGGATGAAGCCATCTTCGCCGCAGCATGGGAAATGGTGGAATTAGCTGAGGAAACCAACCATGGCAGAAGGCCCAGACTACAAAGAACTGCTACAACTCTTAAACGAGTTTGAAGTAGAGTACTTGATTGTCGGCGGTTTTGCCGTCATGAAATATGGCGAGCCGCGTTACACGAAAGATCTGGGCGTGTGGGTGCACAGTTCGGCATCAAACTCCTTTCGGCTTATTGAAGCGCTCGAGAAGTTTGGTGCTCCCCTACACAATGATGGGGTCACTGCCGAGACGTTCAGGGAGAAACAGGTCGTCTACCAGATTGGAATTGCCCCGGTACGAATTGACATCTTGACAGAAATCACTGGAGTTGAGTTTGTCGATGCCTGGAAGAACAGAGTCCCCAGTACCTTTTTTGGCGTTCCGGTGCAGTTCATTTCCAAGGGTGATCTCGAGACCAACAAACGCGCTTTAGGCCGCGCCAGTGACCTGAAGGATCTGAAGCAGAGTCCGAAGAACAGCAACCCCGAGAATTGAGAGCAGCGCGATCGAGGGGGTGCCGTATCCTCGCGGACTTCGTTGCGGACTTCGTTGGGGCTTACTTGAGCGCAATCGACTTCCATCAAGAGACTCTCCGCTCCGGCGATCTGACCGCAGTGTCGGTGCCGGATGAGGCATCGGAAGCCTTACGCGATCTTGTCCGGCAACGGGAGGCAGCCAAGCAGGATCAGCTGCGCACGAAGCATCGGCTGACCAAGTTCCTGCTCTGTACGGGCCAGCGTCCTCCGTTGGGAGTGAAGGCGTGGACGGAACGTTACGTGGAGTGGGTCCAGCAGGTGCGCTACACACATCCGGCGCAAGAGGCCACGTTGCTCGATTGTCTGAACGAAGTTCAGCACA
>JBARBI010000081.1:0-21461 GCA_049792875.1 Candidatus Sulfotelmatobacter sp. | reverse complement strand
CCATAACTCAGCTCTTAGCTCCTAGCTCTTAGCTTCTAGCTCAAACCTTTGTCATCCTGAGGCGCCGCTCTTCGCTCTTTGGCGCCGAAGGACCTATGCAATTCCTAGTAATACTGGTACAGCTTCTTAAACTTATGCCGCAGCGCGACGTCGACGCTCTCGAGCTTCGAGAGGTAAAACTCCCGCATCTGCGCCTGGTCGGATAGGGGCAGCGACTCATACAGCTGCCGGGCGTTGAATTCCGCCTCTCCGACCGATTCCAGCACCCGTTGCGCCAGGACCGCGTCGAAATCCCGAATGCGAATTCCCTTGCGGTCCAACTGCTTCAGGAAACGCTCGACCGTCTCCGGCAACAACGCCTGCTCAACGGCCTTTTGCAGGCTGGCGAACTCTTGCGTCTTTTCAATCTTGATGGCAGCCTGCTGGAAACTCACTGTCATCCTCGAACACTTACGGTTTAGACCCCTCGCAAATTGCGCTCGGGATTTCGCCAGCGGCTCAGACGCCCGCTCAACGGCTCAACTTCTGGAGCGGGAGACGGGAATCGAACCCGCGACCAACAGCTTGGAAGGCTGTGACTCTACCACTGAGTTACTCCCGCTCAGCCTCAAACTTCGGAGATCCCTCGCCCAAAACGCTCGGGATTTCGGCTGCGGGCTCCCGCTTCGCTCGCGCCCGCAAAACGCCTCAACCTCAGCGGCCAAAGCCGCGTCTGTTTTCCGACTCCTAACGGCACAGGTAGAAGCCGCACCCGCCCAAACCGTTCCACCAAACAGTCAAACAATCTGGAGCCGATGACCAGGATTGAACTGGTGACCTCTCCCTTACCAAGGGAGTGCTCTACCAACTGAGCTACATCGGCTCAAAACCAACTGACCGCGCGGTCAGCCTTCAGCTCTCAGCCAAACCCTAATCCGCGTCGCTTCTCTTATCGGCGTGCAGCACGTCATTGCGGCGCAACACCGACTTGACCGCGAACAAGGCCAGGATTACCAGCGTTCCCGCCCGAATCTTCGGGTCGGTAATCGTGATCCAGGTCAGCGCTCCCAGCACCACGTAGCAGACCAGCGCGATGGACAAGCGATTCACAGAATTCAAGAGATCCCTCGCAACAAAGCCGCTCGGGATTTCGCCAGCGGGCTCCCGCTTCACTCACGCCGGCTAAACGGCTCAACTTATGGTGCACAGGGAAGGATTCGAACCTTCGTACCTCGCTAGGAGGGACAGATTTACAGTCTGTTGGCTTTAACCACTCACCCACCTGTGCAAAAACTTTCGGGCGATGCGGCCGTTCGCGCTCCGTCCGGCAGACTACGCTCCAACGCCGCTCGAAAGCGCACACGCGAAACCCGCAGACCTAACGCAGCACACTTCCCACTTTACTTTCGCAACACAGGGAAACCAAGGCTCGCGCAAGAAGACGCCGCGAAGATCACTGACCGCTGATCGTTAGATCATTGATCACTGCACACCGGAAAAGTACCGAATGGAGTGCGTTGGAAAAACCTGTTGCGCCGCTAACCGAGTCCGCCGCCTGCCGGAAAAAACATTTACTGGAGCTGGCGAAGGGATTTGAACCCCCGACCCTCTGATTACAAATCAGATGCTCTACCAACTGAGCTACGCCAGCAAATTCGGGGGAAAGACGCGCCGTCGCGCAAACTTATCCCTCTGATCCCTGCCAGATGTCCGGGACAATTATTTAAGGTATCACAAGGGGAATTGAGCGTGCAAGCAATGGGTACCTCCAGCAATGGGTACCTCCAGGTACCTCCAGGGGGCGCAGGTTGGGATCGTCCGAAAGGGCGCCGAAGTTAAGCCCGCCCGCTTCGCCCGGTCCCGGGATGCTATCATTTCATCCCTGACCCGCATTTCATGCGAATAAGGCGTACTCTCCCCATCGTTCTTGCGGTCGTCGTTGTCGGTGCGGCGGTGACCCTCACCGTCCAGCTCCGAAAACACGCCCCACCGGAACCCGCGCGGCTGCTGCCCGGGGCCGACGCATTTCTGTACGCCAATTTTGGGTGGGTCCGCAAGGCGAACACCGGAAAGCCGCTGTTCCCGGTCTCGCACGATCCCGAATACGAGCGCTTTATCGAGGAGACCGGCTTTGACTTCGAGCGCGATCTGGACGCGGTGGCTTTTGCCATCCATTATCCGGGCACGTGGCCTGGCGGCGGAACTGGGGGCCCGGCGCCGGAACCGCGCTTTTCTGAAGTCTTCGTCGGACGTTTTGACGGAAGCAAGTCCGTGGCGTACCTGAAACGGACTGCGAAGTACGTGGAGAACTACAACTCTGTCGACATTTTTACGATACCCCTGTACGGGCGATCCTTCCGAATCGCAATTCTGGGTGTCGACACGGTGGCGGCCTCGAATCACGACGACCCTGCGGTGATCCATGGCATGGTCGACCGTTCCCGGCGACTGGCGTCGCCATTTGGAGGCCCGGCTTTGCTGCGCCGCTATTACAAGCGGGTGCAGTTGGCCAGCCCGCTATGGATCGTGGCGCGAGTCGAGCCCTCGGCGCCCGATTTTGGTGGATGGTCCACGGTATTCCCCAAGCCTGCCGACCTGGTGATTTCCGCCAGCTACAACCCGCTGCATTTGCCTCTGCGCGCCGGGGTGTTGCGACTGCGGGCCGAGGCCTGGGCCGGAAGCGACGAAGATGCGCGCAACATCACCGACAAGGTGAAT
This sequence comes from Candidatus Sulfotelmatobacter sp., assembly GCA_049792875.1. Taxonomy (GTDB): domain Bacteria; phylum Acidobacteriota; class Terriglobia; order Terriglobales; family Acidobacteriaceae; genus Sulfotelmatobacter. The sequence goes on along the minus strand of JBARBI010000081.1, from coordinate 18,764 downwards.
GTGCTCCTTGCGATGTTTCACAGCGCCGAGGCGTCGGTCGGGTCGCCCGGCAACGATCCCGACGTGAAGGCGCTGTTCGACAGCCTGCAGGTGCGCCAGGAAGAGAATCGGGCCGTGCTCTATGCCACACTCCCGACTGGAGTCTTTCACAAGCTAGTGGAATCCCCAGAAACGATGCCTTCGCCGGGAATGCCGGCAGCGTCGTCGCAGCCCGCCCAACCCCGCTGATCGCGCCGCCACGGCGCTTGCAACCAAATCCCATTCCAAGCGTCTTATCTGAATGAGGTAGCACCCAGCAGGTACAATAAGAGTCGATGTCTAGCCTCCCCCTTCCCATTGCCGCCTTCTTCGCAGGGCTGATTTCGTTTCTGTCGCCGTGCGTGCTTCCACTGGTGCCGGGCTATGTCTCCCTGATCTCGGGCGCAGGGGTCGAGGAACTCAAGTCTCCGCAGGGCCAGCTCATGCGCCGGGTCATGGTGAACTCCATAGGATTCATCCTGGGCTTCAGCGTGGTGTTTGTAACATTGGGCGCGATCTCGACCGAAATTGGGCAGATGGCGGCGCGCTATAAGCACACGCTATCGATTGTGGCGGGCGTGGTCATCATCATTTTCGGACTGCACCTGACCGGAATTTTCAAGATCAAGGCGCTCTACACGGACGCGCGGCTGCACCGCGTGAAAGGAAGCAGCACGCCGATTGGCGCGTTCGTCATCGGATTTGCCTTTGCATTCGGCTGGACGCCGTGCCTGGGGCCAATCCTGACGGCGATTCTGACCCTGGCCGGAGAACAGGACACGGTCGTGAAAGGGATTGTTCTGCTTGGGGTTTATTCTCTGGGACTGGCAGTACCTTTCCTGCTGACATCCTTATTGATGGAACGCTTCCTGAAGTTTTACAGCCGCTTCCGCTCGCACATGCACGTGCTGGAAGTGGCAAGCGGCGGGCTGCTGATCGCGTTGGGCGTGTTGCTGGTGATGGGGCGCTTTACGCTGATCTCAAGCTGGTTGTCGTTCTTGAATCGTTTTGCTTTGTAGATGGAGGATCTGCTTTGAAAATTGAAGAGTTTCAGTGGTGCCCAAAGTGCGGAGCCGCCTTGCACCAGGGCGGGGGCCTCGATCCGGAAGGCGCTTCCGAAGGGGTAACCTGCAGCGCATGTGGGGCGACGTTTCAGCTATCGAAAGTCTCGAGCGGCGAGATTGTCCCCTCGCGGGGAGGGACAAGGACTCGTAATCCGCTGGCGATGGTGGTGGCTGCCGTGGTTGCCGCAGCAATGCTCTACTTCGGGGTGCACATGGCTCGCCGCGCAGAGCCAACGCCAAGGCTGACCAGGGCAACGGTTGCACCTGATTTCACTCTGGAGTCGCTCGACGGCAAGAGCGTGCGCCTGTCGGACCTGCGCGGCAAAGCCGTCCTGCTGAATTTCTGGGCCACCTGGTGCGGGCCGTGCAAGATCGAAATGCCCTGGTTCATCGAGTTGCAGAACCAGTACGGATCGCAGGGTTTGCAGATCGTCGGCGTTGCGATGGATGACTCCGGTAAGGAAGACATTGCCAAATTCGCCAAAGACATGGGAGTCAACTATCCCGTCCTGCTGGGGAAGGAAGCCGTCGGTGACGCTTACGGTGGCGTTCCGGCCCTGCCCGAGAGTTTCTTCATCGGCCGCGACGGAAAGATCGTGGACAAGATTATCGGTCTCAAGGGCAAAGGTGAAATCGAGGACTCCATCAAGAAGGCACTGGATACGCAGGCCGCAACGAGCCAGGCAACTCTCCAGTCCGTCCGCGAGAACGGTCCTGCTCAGAAGTAACCTCGCGCCGCGTCGTTAAGCGCTTTACTATGGGTGTATCTGGAATGATGTGGCGAAATCACATCTCGACTTTGGTTTGTCTGATCGCCCTGCTCGCAGGCACAGCCCGGTCACAATCTGGAAAGTCGCCATCGGTTTCGATCGTTCCCGTGCCGCTGGTCACGGCTCAGCGCGCGACCCAGACCATGGTGGATTTGAATTTCCGTGTGGCGTCGGGCTTCCACATCAACTCCAACGCGCCGAAGTCGGAGTTCCTGATCCCCACAGCCCTCAAGATGGACCTGCCCACCGACATCATCCTGGGAAAGATTGAGTATCCCGATGGGAAGGACCTGGCCTTCCCTTTTTCGCCAGATGAGAAGCTGAACGTCTACAGCGGGGATTTTACGATCGCAGTGGCCGTACATCCTCTGCATGCGGTGGTGCCGGGGAAATACGTGATGCACGGTGTGTTGCGCTACCAGGCGTGCGACAACGCACAGTGCTTTCCGCCGAAGGCTCTGCCGGTAAGTTTTGAGGTCAAAGTGGTGAAGGAGCCGCCCGGCCCCCGCCACAATCCGGCCCAGAGCCCGCACGTGCATAACTAGCATCGCCGCCAGTTCTTAGGAAGACACTTACTCCGTGATCACGTGGTCAGCCCATTCGACGAGCGATACAAAGATGGGCGGGCGGCCGAACTTGGCACCATCGTTTGCCAAGTCGGCTTCGGTGACTCCGCGGGCGCGGGAACAGGCTCCGCAGGCATAGATGGTGACGTGCTTCGCGGCCAGCTTGTCCAAAACCTCTCCGACCGGCGGCCAGCCAACCGGCGTAACCGCGTTCGCCAGCACCTTTCGCATCAGGACAACGGCTTCTCCCCGCAAGTAGATCTGCACTTCGTGGCCAGCTTCCGTCAGCGCCAAGCCGTGCGAAAAAGGAAACGCGGCCTGGGTGGGGTCGTCGGAGCCCCACGCGCTCTCGATCAGAATCTTGAGGGATTTGTGCACCGACTGTCCCTGCAGAGTGCCTGCGGCCGGGAGGAACGGCAATGCGGCCAGCTGCGCCATTCGTGTGAGAAATGCCCGACGAGCCATGCCTCCTCCTGTGGGTGAAATTCTGAAAAACACCGGTGTTTGGGAAGGTCGATCTTTTTGACGAACGCCATCGAGCGCCCTAAGATTCATCTCCATGAAGCGACTGATCTTGCGCATGCTGGTCCTTGTTCTGGGCGTTCTGGGCGCGGTTTGTTCCGCGCAAGCCTCCTCGCCTTCGGTTCTGATCATCCAGGATGTCACTGTAATCGACGCGACCGGCGCCCCGGCCCAACCGCATCGTACCGTCATCGTGCGCGACGGAAACATCGATGAGATCGGCAACTCCGCTGGGGGCATGGGTGGGAAGCTGTCCGGAGTGCACGTGGATGGCAGTGGAAGATTTCTGATCCCTGGGCTGTGGGACATGCATGTCCACATGGTGTTCGGCGATTGGTTCCCACGCGGAAAAGAAGTCACGCTGCCGCTCTTTGTCGCCAACGGCGTGACCGGCGTGCGCGACATGGGCGGGGAGCTGGAAGTGCTCCAGCAGTGGCGCAAGGAAATCGCCGCCGGGACGCTGATCGGCCCACGCATGGTGATCTCCGGGCCGATGCTCGACGGCCCGCAGCCGCGCTTTCCTAGTTCGATCGCGATTACCACTCCAGACGACGGACGCCGTGCTGTCGACGATCTGAAGCGGCGCGGGGCGGACTTTATCAAGCTGCAATCGCTGATTCCGCACGACGCGGTCTTTGCGATTGCCGAGGAGGCGCGCAAGCAGGGAATTCCTTTCGTCGGGCATGTGCCGGATTCGGTGCGCGCTTCTGAAGCTTCGAATGCAGGGCAGAAAAGTTTTGAACATTTGATCGGCATCTTCGAAGGCAGTTCGCCACTCGAAGACGCGTTCCTGAAGGGCCCAAAAACCGAGGGCCAGTTTCTTACCACTTATGACCCTGTGCGGGCGGCGGTGCTCTTCACCCTATTGGCGAAGAATCACACATGGCAGTGCCCTACGCTGGTCTGGGAGCGCGGCGGTAACTTGATCGATCAGACCGACTTTGCCCACGATACACGCGCCAGGTATGTGCCCGCGTATTGGAAAGAAGTAACGTGGAAGCGATTCACGGAGCAGATTGAGCACGACTTCAACACCGACGATCTGGCCACAAGAAAGCGCTTCGTGGAAAAAGAGCTAGAAGTCGTGAACGCGATGCACCGTGCCGGGATTCCTTTTCTAGCGGGGACGGACACGCCTCCCGGCGTCTACGTATTCCCCGGTTTCAGCCTGCACGAAGAGTTGCAGCGATTCGTGGCCGCCGGCTTCACGCCCATGGAGGCACTGCAGACCGCGACTTTGAATCCCGCGAAGTTCCTTGGGATGGATGACCGTCTGGGAACGATCGAAAAGGGAAAACTCGCGGACCTGGTGCTGCTCGACGCGAATCCGCTGGACGACATTCGCAACACGCAGAAGATCGCGGGGGTGGTTGTCAACGGGCGCTATCTGTCGCGCGCGGACTTGGACAAGATGCTGGCGGGAGTTGAAACGGCAGCGCGAGCAAAGTGAGAGCGCATTCTGCGCTCCCGTTCGCTCCAGAAGTAGTTCGTCATCCCGAGCGAAGCGAAGGACCTATGTAACCCCCGCAGATTGCATGGATCCTTCGGCGCTAAAAGCTGCGCCTCAGGATGACAAGTCTGCACAGTTCGGAGTCGGAGAACCGGCAACGATCGTGTCAAATCCCCGCTGCAGTGAAGTCCCAATGGGAAGGTTTACCTTTTTCCACCCTGCTTTTTTTCCACTCGGGCCCACGCATCTTTCAACGCCACTGTGCGGTTGAACACCGGCTTCCCCGGCTTCGAGTCAGGGTCGACGCAGAAATATCCTAGGCGCTCAAACTGACAACCCGCCCCGGCTGCGGCGCTGGCCAGTGATGGCTCGACCTTTGCATCGGCGATGATCTCCAGCGAGTTGGGATTGAGATTGTCAAGAACGTCCTTACCTTCTTCGACGTCGCTGGGGTCTTCCTTCAGGAACAGGTTCTCGTAGATGCGCACCTCGGCATCGACGGCGTGCGCGGCCGAGACCCAGTGGATGGTGGCTTTCACCTTGCGGCCATCGGGCGTATTTCCACCGCGCGTTGCGGGATCATAGCTGCAGTGAAGTTCGACGACTTCACCTTTGTCGTTTTTCACAACCCTCGTGGCGGTAACAAGGTAGCCATAGCGCAGGCGCACCTCGCGCCCCGGGGTCAGGCGGAAATACTTTGGCGGCGGGACTTCGCGGAAGTCATCCTGCTCGATATACAGCACGCGCGAGAATGGGACCTTGCGGCTTCCGGCGGTCGGGTCTTCGGGATTGTTGACCGCGTCCATTTCTTCGGTCTGGTTCTCGGGATAGTTGTCGATCACAACTTTGAGGGGGCGGAGGACAGCCATCACGCGGGGCGCGCGCTTGTTCAAATCTTCACGGACGAAATGTTCGAGCATGGCTAGCTCGATGGAGCCCGTCGTCTTCGACACTCCGATAGACGCGCAGAAGTTCCGGATGGCCTCCGGCGTGTAACCGCGGCGGCGGATGCCGCTTAGTGTCGGCATACGCGGATCGTCCCAGCCGCGCACCCGGCCCTCTTGCACCAACTGCAGCAGCTTGCGCTTGCTGAGCAGCGTGTGGGTCAAGTTGAGGCGGTCGAATTCGATTTGCTGCGAAGGGAAGATGCCCAGTTGCTGGATGAACCAGTTGTAGAGCGGACGGTGATCTTCAAACTCCAGCGTACACATGGAGTGCGTGACTCTTTCGAGCGAATCCGACTGACCGTGCGCGTAGTCGTACATCGGATAGATACACCACTTGTTACCGGTGCGGTGATGTTCGGCGTGGAGCATGCGGTACATCACCGGATCGCGCAGGTTCAGATTCGGCGAAGCCATGTCGATCCTGGCGCGCAGAACGCGCGAGCCGTCGGGAAACTCTCCGGCTTTCATGCGTTGAAACAGGTCGAGATTCTCTTCGACCGAGCGGTTGCGGTACGGGCTGTCCTTGCCCGGCTCGGTCAGGGTGCCCCGGTGCTTGCGAATTTCCTCGGCCGAAAGATCGTCGACGTAAGCCTTACCATCCCGAATCAGCTTCAGGGCCCACTCGTAGAGCTGGTCAAAGTAGTCCGAAGCGTAGAAGAGTCCGTCCCAGTGAAAGCCGAGCCACTTCACGTCGGCCATGATGGAGTCGACGTACTCGGTCTCTTCCTTCTCAGGATTCGTATCGTCGAAGCGCAGATTCGTATGGCCGCCGAATTCGTCAGCAAGCCCGAAGTCGAGGCAGATCGCCTTGGCATGCCCGATATGCAGGTATCCATTCGGCTCGGGAGGAAAGCGCGTTTGCACCCGGCCCGCGTATTTATTGGTCTTCAGGTCGTCGAGAATGATGTCGCGTATGAAATTGGACGGGCGAGATTCGGGGACTGCGTGTTCCCCCGTCTCGGCCTCAGAATCAGACGTTTTCATAGCTCTGATCTTACCGCAAAGAAAGGCCGCCAGAACTCCGTGCAGGTGCCGCGGAGGCCGCGCAGCGCGAGTCTTAGCAAAGCTGCAGGGACGCGGGATGGCGCGCGCCGGAAATTCGCTTCCGCAGGTAACGCCGCAATTCCCCGGTATGTACGATGCCGGCGATGCATACTCCCAGCCACGCCGACGCGAGGCTGACCAGAATGGACACATTCACGATGGCAGCGTCGCGGATGTACTTCGGCGAATCCCGTACCACATCTTCCAGGACCACGAACGGCAACGCGGCCTCGACTGTCCTGCCTACTCGAGGCCAGACGACTCACTCCCGGCTCTTAAACTCCAGCCGACACGACTTGCCCCGGAGCAGCGCTAAGTGACGGATGGTCGGCCAGTTGCCCTCGGTACCGTACGTGCCGCCGCCGCGTCATCTCGACCAGCGGCTTCCACACCGGATTCACCAAATCGTGCTTGATCAGCAGATGCCAGAAGCGATTCGATCGCTTGTAGAGGTACGACATCGCCAGGTAAAGCGGGATCGCTTGCCACTGTTCCGGCCGGCGCCGCCAGATCGACGCATGCGAGAACAGGCGCTGGTAGATCCAGCAATACCCCTGCTCGAGTTCCTGGGGAGACATATGTTTCGGCTGAAAGACCGCATGGCCCGTGTCGTAGAGCGTCCAGTCGCGATGCAGGATACGGCCCTGCGCTTCCATCTGCCGAAACAGCGGCGTCGCGGGATAAGGCGTGAGGATGTGGAACGTGGCGCACTCCAGCCGGTTTTCTTCGATCCATTCGGCGGTGCGGGCGAAGACGTCTTTGCGGTCGTGATCGAAGCCGAAGACGAACGATCCGTTCACCTGTATGCCGTAGTCGTGCAAGATGCGCACGCGCCGCGCGTAGTCGCTGGTCTTCGGCGTTTTCTTGTGCGAGTCGGCGAGATTGTCGTCGGAGAGCGATTCGAAGCCGATAAATACGCCGGTGCATCCCGCGAGCGCCATGTTGCGGATGAGGCTCGGATCATCGGTGACGTCGATGGTGACGGCGGCACTCCAGATCTTGTTGAGCGGACGCAGGGCGGCGCATAGGGAGTGGAGATAATCGCGGCGCGAGCCGAGGTTGTTGTCGATGAAGACTGCGTACGGTTGATCGTCTGCTTTGAACTCGTCGACGACCTGCTGCGGATGTCGCATGCGATAGGGCATGCGCAGGCCATCGGTGGCGAGATAGCAGAAAGCGCAGCGGTTGTGGCAGCCGCGGGTGGCGATCAGGCTGGTGGTGGTCAAAAACTTGCGACGCGGGAGAATGGAACGGCGCGGCGGCGGATCCTCGCAATAATCGTTTTCATAGGTGGCGACGTAGCGCGGCGGCAGGGTGTTCGCTTCAACGTCGCGCAGAATGCGCGGCCAGAGTTGCACGCCGTCGCCTAATGCGAGGGCATCCGCGTGGGGTGCGCATTCGTCGGGACACGACAGCACGTGCAGTCCGCCGAAGATCACCTTCGATCCCCGAGCGCGATACCAGTCCGCAAGCTCGAAGGCCCGCCGGGCAAAAGTCAGATGGACGGTAATGCCGACCACATGCGGCATGGGCTGAAATGGTGGCCGTCCATCGAGCAAGTTCTCGTCCCAGTATTCGACGCGCCAGCGTGCGGGCGTCGTCGCCGCGAAGCTCGACAAAGCGAGCGTCGGCGCGAGCACGTGCTTGCCGAAGCTGGCATTCGCGTCTTTCGGGTAGAAGGGATTGATCAGGAGCGCATAGCGCCGCTCGAGGAATCCTCGAGGCTCGTTGGGATCGAGCACGGGCGCATGGATCATTTCCGGCGGGATCCAGCGCTTCGGGATGGGGCGAAGGAAGGGCTCGTCGGGAGCGATCATTATCGTACTTTATATAACAAAGTACTTCGTGTCAATAAGCATTAAGAAACGTGCCCCCATCTGCGCCACTTAAGGATTGCGTCGAGTTGACCCGCTTTCTAAATGCCAAAAAGGCCCGGACCGATGGCCCGGGCCTTTCATCATGGACTGCCGGGGAAGGCAGCGCCGGCGTTTCACCGCTCCTAGTGGATGGTGAGAGTGACCGTAGTCGTCTGGGTCACACCTCCACCGGTCCCCTTGATCGTGATCGTGCGGGTTCCGGTCGTTGCCCTCCTACTGACGGTGACCGTCATAGTCGACGTCCCTGAGCCCGGCGCCGCAATCGAGCTCGGGCTGAAGCTTACGGTTACGCGAGATCCCTGGCCGCTCGCGGACAAGGCGATTGCCGAGTTGAAGCCGCCGGAAATAGCTGTCGTCATCGTGGATTTGCCCGAGCTTCCCCGGGCAACGCTGAGCGATGTGGGCGAGGCGCTGATGGTAAAGTTCGCACTCGTTCCGGTGACGGTCAGCGATACCGTGGTGGTTGCGACGGTGCTGCCAGAGGTTCCCGTCACGGTGATCGTGTAAGTTCCGACCGCGGTCGATGAGCCTACGGTCATCGTCAGGGTCGAACTTCCGGCCCCGGTGATCGAGGTGGGGCTGAAGCCGACGGCCACGCCAGAAGGCTGCCCGGTCGCAGTCAACGCAATGGCCCCGCTGAACCCGCCCGTCACCGTGCTGGTGATAGTGGAGGTTCCCGCGTGGCCCTGCGCCACCGAGACCGCAGCAGGCGAGGCCGAGAGGCTGAAGCCAGGCGACGACGAGCTTCCGGCCAGCGTGTTAAGCAGGGCCGATCCGTTCGGACTACCCCAGCCGGTGGCCAAATCGTAACCAGTCGTTGCGGAATAGCCGTTGCTGCCGCTGGTGATGTCGTGGAAATCGGTGGTATAACTCGATCCCAACCCAATTGGGTAAAGGGCAGGATTGATGAAGCCGATCCTGGGATTACCGTTGGCAACAGCCTGCTGATTGACGAGAGCCAGATAGCCGGCCCACATGGGAGCCGCAAAGCTAGTCCCGCCGTAATTGTTGGCCGTACAGCCGCTCTGGTCGGCACACACGTAGAACGTAAAGTTCGCGTTGGCGGAAACGTCCGGACCGTTGCGCAGGGTTTTGGAACAGCTCGAACATCCGCTCGCCGCGGTCGTTTGCCACGAGGGAATCGCGTACCGGTCGGGCGAGATGCCGCCGCCACCGTCGACCCATGCGGTTTCCGATGCCCACGGGCCAGCTGCGCTCTGCGTCTGCAAGTCCGTGCCGCCGACCGTCGTAAGAAACGCATCGTCTGCCGGATAGATGCTGGAACTTGAGTTCCACGCACCACTGTCACCCGACGCCTGGAACAAGTTCTGACCTTGCGCCGCGAACTCCTGGAAGTATGGGTTGTCGGTGCTGGGGTCCGCCGGAGTCCAGGTCCACGAAGAACTCAACTGCCCGTTCAACGGACTGGCCGTCGCCATGGCGTTAAAGATGGCAGCGTCGCTGGATCCCACGTACACCACCAGACTCGACATGCCCGGGGCCATGCCGAGCGCCTGCGTCATGTCGAGAGTCTGTTCCGTGTCATCGCAGCCTTGCGATGCCAGACAACTCGTACTGGTCCCGTCCGTGGACAAGAGAGTGACCGGAACACTGTTGGTTTGGTGCACGTTCGCGTAGTAGGTATTCAGGTCGGCCAGATCGGTGCCGTAATACTCCAACAACCCGAGGGATTGGCCACTGCCGGTCAGAGATCCGCCGTAGTAGGCCGCCCGCATATCGCTGCCAAGAAAAGATGCACTTGGGCCAGAGCCAGTAGTTGCATTGGACTTCAGGTGCGCACTATTTCTGTGCCGCACCAGGGGACGGGGGATCGAATAGTTGTCCAGACCAGCGACATGCCACAGCTGGAAGGGCAGATCTACGGTCGGCTCACGGTCCGGCGCGTAGAAGGTACGGTTTTCAGTCGGGTGCTGGTAAAGGCCCATAGTCACGTGGAAGGCTTTCTCAATGCTGGCGACTGGTGCCTTGACATCCAGGTTCATGCGATTGCGCGATGTACCAACAACCGCCAGGCCATTGCTTTCCGCGAAATGAATCGCGGTGTCGTAGTCTTCCTGGCTGGGACCAAACCGGGCGGTGAATTCTTCGACCGTGAGAAAGTGCCGGTAGGAGGTGCTGGAAGGATCGTAGAGTTCCTGAAGAAAGCTTTCGAGTTCGGGCTGATGGCGCAGTGGAAGAACAAGAACAAGCCGCATGAACTGTGTGGCGGGGAGGCGTCCAAGGGACTGCGCTTGCCCATTGAGGGTTATTTCGCGCACGTCACGCGTCCTCAAAGGTTGCGGCTGCGCCTGACAGACCAGACTCGTGACAAATGTTATCGCGATGAGCGTGAGCAAGAGCGGACTAAATTTTCGAGTCATGGATTCTCCTTTTGACGGGCAACTTCGGGAAGATGTTGGCTGGCTCGAAGGATCGAACCAGAACCCCACGTTTGCAGGCTCAAGGCCAGTGCAAGCAGGTTCTCCCCATTGGCACTCGAAACCGTGCGTCAGTCTACACCGATTCCCTTGCTCGCGATAATGAAAGTCGACTCTTGTTCGGCTTCCCGAACAAGGCACCACCGTACAAAAAATGGACCGGAAGGACGCCTCCGGTCCAAATTCTGCCGTTCTCGTTCGCGACAGCTAGTCCGCCGCGACCATGCTGTCGATCGAGGCCGCGATCTTCTCGATGTTCAGCCCCAGGCCCTTCGCCGCGCGAGTTCTATAAGCGCGGTCTGCCTTGAAGTATGTGACCTGCACTTCCTGCATGCGCTGCGGGACCGTTTCAAGCTACGAACGATGTTGTTGATTAGCCCCTTTTGCGCATCTTCAGGCATCAGACGTACAAGCTTCCCGGCTCCACGCATGGTGCATGATGGTCGCCCGTCGCGGAGGCCATTATTTGAACGCCAATGATTCCATCGGCTTCCGAATCGATTCTCCGCTAACCGCCCATGGTGAGCACCACCCGGAATCTCGCCTTTCCGCTGATCATTTGCTGGTAGGCTTCCGCAGCTTTTTCCAGCGGATAGCGTTCGATCATGGGGCGAACCCCGCTGACCACGCTAAACTCAAGCGTATCCTGCGAATCTCTGGCCGTACCTGAAGCCCAACCGCGAATCGACTTGCTCCCACCGATGAGTTGAAGCGGGGTTACATTCAGAGACTCCATTCCGGCTCCGACCACGATCAGAGTTCCATTTGGTCCTAGTCCGTTCACTAGAGCCGACATGGATTTCGAATCGGGCGCAGTCGCCAGAACCACGTGAGCGCCGCCCAATTTCTGCAGGGCCGCGGCGGGATCCCCTGCGCTGGTGTCGATGTGCTCATGGGCGCCGAGTTTCTTGGCCAGGACTTGCTTGTCGCCGCCACGCCCGATTGCGACCGTGCGAAAACCCATTTGGCGGGCATACTGAATGCCCAGATGTCCGAGGCCGCCCATGCCCTGCACCGCGACGAGGTCGCCGGCGCGCGCTCCCGAGTTGCGCAATGCGTTAAATACCGTGATGCCCGCGCACATCAGCGGAGCGGCTTCGTCGGCCGGCAGGTCGTCCGGCAGGAGCGCGACTGCTTCGGCCGGAGCGACCATGTATTCGGCATAGCCGCCATCGCAGTGGATCGCGGTGATCTTCTCGAATTTGCAGTTGATGAAGTCGCCGCGGCGGCAGGGATCGCATTGGAAGCAGTGCCCGCCATGCCATCCGACACCAACCCGCTGACCTGGCTTCCACAACGTGACGTCCGCGCCGACGGCGTCGATGCGCCCGGCGATTTCGTGGCCCGGCACCCGCGGATACTGAATGCCCGGCCACTGTCCTTCTTTGACCAGCGCGTCGCTGTGACAGATGCCGCAGGCCTCGACCTTGATGCGCACCTGGCCGCGACCTGGCTCAGGAATGGGGCGCTCGACGACCTCAAAATTTCCACGCGGCTTGCTGATTTGAACCGCTTTCATAGGCGACCTCTTCAAAAATTGCTCATTCGACGAGAAATTGTGGGGTTTGAGATCGCACGGCAGACCTACTCGCCTGCATGTGCCGACAAATCTATAGACCCAGAAATCGGGCAATGGATGCAACCATTTCGGAAGGGCTTCGAAACCTATGCGAGTTTTGCAATCGCCTGCTCGATCCGAGCCAGCGTCGTTCCTCTCCCCAGCACTTCGAGCGTCTCGAACAGTGGCGGGGCGTTCTTGCGGCCGCAGACCGCTACGCGGATCGGCTGGAACATCTGTCCCGCCTTAATTCCCAGCTCCTGCGCGGCTGTTCGCAAGTTGTGATCCAGCGGGTCGTGTTTGAATTCAACCTCGGCTAGCACTGCCTTCGCCCGCCGCAGGACTTTCTGCGCCATGGCCGCGTCTCCTTTTTGCGGGATCAGTTCGGCGGGATCGTACGGCGGCAGTTGCTCGACAAAGAAAAAATCGGCGGCGGTCAGCACGTCGCATAGCAACTTGATGCGCTCGCGGATGAGCGGTGTGATGCGAAGCATCTTTTCCAGCGTGACCTTGAAGCCGGCTCCCTGCACGATCGGCAAGAGGCGCTGGCTCAGGTCTTCGATGGCCAGTCCGCGAATATGCTCGGCATTGAGCCACACTGCCTTGGGATCGAAAGTCTCCTCCGGGGTGGTGGCCGATTCTTTGAAGTTCACCACTGCATTCGCCCGATTGATTCCTTCCAGCGAGAACGCATCGATCAGTTCCTGCCGGCTCATTTGCTCCCGATCATTCTTTGGCGACCAGCCCAGAAGGCACAGAAAATTGATGAAGGCCTGGGGCAAAAATCCGGCGTCACGATAGGTCGTCACACTCACCACCGGGCCGTGGCGGCGCTTCGAAAGCTTGGTCCCATCCGGCGCTACCAGCAGCGGAAGATGCGCGAACTGCGGCGGCGTGAAGCCCGCGGCTTCGAAAATCAACACATGCTTGTAGGTGTTCGAAAGATGATCCTGGCCGCGAATGATGTGGCTGATGCGCAGATCGGCGTCGTCGGCGCAGGAGGCCAGGTGATACGTCGGCATGCCATCCGATCGCAACAGAGCGAAATCTTCGATGTCCGCGCCGGCCTTCCTCTGCTCCCCATAAACGGCATCGGTGAAGCGCACCACCTGTCCGTCTTCGCGGGGCACGCGAAAGCGCAAAGCAAAACGCTCTCCGGCAGCGACGCGCCGGTCGCTCTCCTCGCGTGAAAGCTCACGCATCCCGGGATTGAACAGCCACGTCCCCTGCGCGCCGGACCTCTCGCTATCTCCCGTATGTGCGGGTGTGAAATCGCGGTAGGCGAGGCCTTTCAGAAAGATCGCCTCCGCCATCTGGCGGTGGAGTGGTCCGCGCTCCGATTGCTTGTATTCCTCGTCCCAGCTCAAGCCCAGCCACTTCAAGCCGTCAAAGATGGAGTGAACCGAGGCGTCGGTATTGCGTTCAACATCGGTATCGTCGAGCCGCAAAATCATGGTTCCGCCGTTCCGGCGGGCGTAGAGCCAGTTAAAGATGAAAGTGCGCGCGCTTCCCACGTGAAGAAACCCGGTCGGCGATGGCGCAAAACGCACTCGCGGCTTGCCTTGCGAAGATGAATTTAGAGATTCGGACATAGGTCAAGGTCGCTTCGGAAAAAGGCTGCCTCGGGCGCCTGCGTGTACCGGGAAAGATGAAGCCGTCAGTGCGGCGATCATCGAAGGTGCGATTGTCTGATCTTCGATGGTACGGGCAGCCAAAATCATCGTCAAGCGGAGGCGCCATAACGATTTTGTTGTAAGACCCCCGATTTACGAGGATTTCGAAGCTGTCACTGGCCTTAAATACTATTGTGTTCGGGGGCTTGTTGTGAAAACATTGAGTCACTGTTTCCCCCCGAAACTGAGCCAGAACGTTTGGCCAGAGGTGTCTTCACCGACCCTATGAACAGTGGTGTAGTCATCACGACGGTCTTAATCCCGGGATTTGTCTCGGTTCTGCTGTTCCTTGTTTTTACCTACCTCCACGAACAAAGCCGCCAGGCTTATTTCCGGGCGTGGAAATGGGCTTGGGCCTTCTATTCGCTGCACTACGTGCTCGATTCGTTTCCGTCGTCCCCCTTCGCATTTTTTATCGGCGAGCTTTTTCTGGTCGCGATGGCCCTGTGCATCTTTGTTTCGACGCGCCTGATGCGCAGCGCGTATCGCTATCGCTGGTATGACGCAGCGGTTGCGGCCGTCGGAGTCACGCTCGCCAGCCTGACCCTTCGCGGACACATGCTGAACGGCGGGTTTCGACCTGACGCCCAGCCGACGATTCGTCTCGGCATTGGCCTGGCGATCATCCTGCTTTATTGCTCGGCAGTCTTTTATCTCAACGGCCACAAGCGGGGATCGCTGGCCTTCCAGGTCCTCGCCGTGTCGCTGGCGCTCTGGGCGGTGCTGATGGGAGTTGGCCAGCTGCAAAATCCCTTGGGGGAAAATTTCGGCACCGCCAGCCGTCTTTTCGGTCCAGTACCTCAGATGCTTCTGGGCATCGCCATGGTGATGGTGCTGTTTGAAAACCAGCGCAACGCGGTGCAGGAAAATACTCTGGCGCTGTCGACTCTGGGCGTGGATCCCCGGCGATTGCTGTTCGCCGAAGACCTGGTTCCCAGTATGCAGGCGGCGCTGGGACGCTTGCGGAGCGCCCTGCCCATGGACCGCGCCGCCATCGTCATTACCGAACGATGGCGTGGCCTGTTGCCTTCGGTGCAACAGGGTTTCTCTGCAGAATTCCTGGAGGCTCTGGAAAAAAGCGGGGCGGGAGATTACATCTGCGAGCTCGCGTACCGCCAGAGCGGAATCTTTACGGTGCAGGACCTGGCGGAGATGACCGAACCTCTCCCGGTGGCGAGCATGGGAACGTTTGCCGAATTCAAGAGGATTCTCACCGAAGCGGATGTCCGGAATCTGACCGCGGTCAACCTCCAGACCCGCGAGCATAACTTCGGCGTGATTTTGTTCCCGCACGCCGAACGCAAGGCCTTCGGTTCGTCCGGTCCGCGGTTGATGGTGGGCCTGAGCCTGCAACTGGGACTCACCCTGGAAAACTACGTAGTGAGCCACGATGCGCACCGCCGCACCAAAGAGTACGAACTGCTTACCGAGATCGGAAAGGCGATCAGTTCCCGCCTCGACCAGGATGAAATTCTCCGGACCATTCAGGTCGAGCTGGGACAGATTTTCGATACCAGTCACTTCTACATCGCGTTTCAGGAGGCCGACGAAATCCGCTTCGAACTGGAGGTCAGGGATAACCGCGTGCTCCCCAAGCGCACTCGGGAATTGCGGAATGCGTTTACGGAACACGTAATCCGCAACGGCGAACCTTTGTTGATCCGCTCCGATCTGGAGACCATGCGGAAGAACCTGGGCATCAGCCACGTTCCACAGCGTCCCGCCAAATGCCTCATTGCCGTGCCGATTTTCCTGGGCAAGAAGGCCTCTGGAATCATGGTCGCCATGAACCCCGACCGGGAATTCGTGTTCGAGCAGCGCGACCTCGATGTGCTCGCCACGGCTGCCGGACAGGTTTCCGTAGCGGTGGAGAACGCCCGCCTGTTTGCCGACGAGCTGCGCCGCTCCCGGCAACTCGCTTTCCTCAACAACGTTTCCCGCACGGCCATCTCGAGCGATGATCCCGTCCACATGCTGGGCGAGATCGCGGGGGAAATTCAGAAGAACTTCAGTTTCGATCATATTGGCGTTGGGCTGCTCGACTACGGGACCAAGGAGATCGAGATCAAGGCGGAAGCGGGCGCGACGGCGCACGCCATGGGCAAACGTATCCCGGTGGGCACTGGCATCATGGGCCGCGTGGCCCGGACGGGTGAACGCGCCCTGGTCCAGAATGCCTTGCCAGGAAATCTGACCGGAATTCTCCCCGACTCTCGCGCCGTGCTGTGCATCCCAATCACCTACGGCGAATCGCTGCTCGGAGTACTCAACATTGAGAGCCGCAACGAGAATGCGTTCTCCCCGCAGGATGTTCTGATTCTCAACACGCTGGCCGACTTGCTGGCGACCGCGTTGCACAACGCTTTCGTCTTCCAGAAGCTGCAGCAGCAGTCCATCACCGACGGCCTGACCGGAATCAAGACCCGCCGCTTTTTCTGGGAGGCCTTATCGGCGGAGTGGAAGCGCGCTTCGCGTTCCGGCCGCCCGTTCTCCGTGGTGCTCATCGACCTCGACAAATTCAAAGAGGTCAACGACACCATGGGCCACTTCGAGGGCGACCTCGTTCTGGCTCGCGTCGGCCGCCTGCTCGAGCAAAAGTCCCGGCAGTCAAACGTCGTGGCCCGCTATGGCGGCGATGAGTTTATCGTGCTGATGCCCGAGACCGGCTCCGAACAGGCCCAGGTGCTGGCCGAGCGCTTGCGCCAGTGGCTGGCCAGCGATCCCATGCTGAGCGAACACAACATCACCGGCAGCTTTGGAGTGGCCAGTTTCCCCATGCACGGGTTCTCCATCGAGGACATCATTCGCGTGGCCGATGCTGGCATGTACGTGTCCAAGCGCTCGGGAGGGAACCTGGTCTCGACGGCGCAGGAATTTGTCGAGGGCCAGGACTTCGCCCGCCAGCGCCAGCAGATATCAGCGTATATCGAGGGATTCCTGCAGCGTGAGCACACCGGCCCCGAGCATCTCGAGGAGTTAACTTCTACCCTCTACAAGCTCTGCGGCGGCGATGAAGACTGCAACGTACCGCTGCTGAAAGAGGCGATCGAATCTCTGACCCGCGCCGCCGAATCGCGCGAGTTGCAGACGGCGGGGCATGGCGATCTTGTGGCCCGCTACACGGAATTGATTGCCCGGGCCCTTGGCCTCTCGCCCGAAGAGACGGCGGACCTGGTTTACGCCGCCCGCGTGCACGACGTCGGCAAGATTTTCGTTCCCGAGCGCGTCCTCAACAAACCGGGTCCGCTCGGCGAAGATGAATTTCTTACGGTGAAAATGCATGCCCAGGTGGGCGCGGAGATTGTCGGTACCATCCCTCACAGCCAGATGATGCGGGAAGCGATCGAACATCACCACCAACGCTTCGACGGCTCGGGCTATCCCGATGGCTTGCGGGGCGAGGAGATTCCGCTATGGGCTCGCATCATCGCCCTGACCGATGCCTATGCCAACATGGTCACCGAGCAGTCTTTCGCCGCCGCGAGGACCCCGGAACAAGCTCTCGACGAGCTCTCCAAGATGAGCGGAACGCGCTTCGACGGCATGCTGGTGCGTTTGCTCCTGCGCGGACTCCAGTCCGTGCGGTAGTCTCTATCTGTCATGTCCATCCCTCTTTCTCTCTCCGGTAAAGTCGCTCTCATTTCCGGCGGCTCACGCGGCATCGGCGCGGCCACGGTGCGGATGTTCACTGCTGCAGGCGCTAAGGTCGCCTTCAGCTATCGGAGCGCTTGTGCTCAAGCAGAAGCGCTGGCCAGAGAATGTGGCGCGTCAGTGTGTCACCCAATCGCCTCCGAACTCAACACCCCTGGGGCGGCGCATGTTCTAGTGGCCGAAGCCGTCCGGCATTTTGCGCGCCTCGACATTCTCGTGGCCAACCACGGCGTCTGGCCGGAGCAGGATGTGCCCATCGAGCGCATGTCCGATGAACAGTGGCGCTCCACCTTATGCATCAATCTCGACGGCGTGTTCGGCCTGGTCAAACACGCAGTGGCGCAAATGAAAGCGCAACCTCGTTCAAGCGGCCCGGCCGGACACATCGTGCTGATCAGTTCTACGAGTGGCCAGCGGGGTGAAGCCTTTCACTGTGACTACGCTGCCACCAA
Source organism: Candidatus Sulfotelmatobacter sp. (assembly GCA_049792875.1). Taxonomy (GTDB): domain Bacteria; phylum Acidobacteriota; class Terriglobia; order Terriglobales; family Acidobacteriaceae; genus Sulfotelmatobacter. The sequence goes on along the minus strand of JBARBI010000081.1, from coordinate 734 downwards.
GGGCGCTCTTATCAGCATGGTGAAGGGGCTCTCGACAGAACTCGCATCCGCGGGCATCTATGTAAACTGCGTGGCTCCCGGCTGGGTTGACACCGACATGAGTGCCGGTGCCCTGGCCGACCCGAAGAGTGGCGACGAAATTCGCAACACGATTCCCCTCGGCCGCGTGGGCCGGCCCGAAGAAATTGCCGCTCCCGTGCTGTTCTTGTGCACCGAACACGCCAGCTTCATCACCGGGGAAGTTTTCAATGTGAACGGCGGCGCCGTCCTGACCGGCTAGAGACTGCCGGGAGCGTCTAAAAACCTCCGCGGCAAGCTGGCATTCCGGCCATTTCCTGCATCCAAGAAATGAGAGGAGTCTTCACTGCCCCAGGCAGAAAGCCCACAAATAACGCTACAATTCTGATTGCACGCAGTCACTTCCTAAGGAATGAAACTGTTTTTCCCGATTCTGCTTATGGTGTGTTCAGTCTGCTCTCATGCCGGGGAGCAGCCTCAGAACGCCGCGCCAAAGTTGAATTCGGAGGCGGCCCAGGCCGCACCCGTGCTTTCTCCGGACCAGGAAAACGCCCGCAAGGCCAAAGCCCTGGTCGATCAGGCTATTCAGGCGCTGGGCGGACAGACCTACCTCACCATTCGCGACCGCGAGCAGCAGGGACGCGGGTACAGCTTCCATCATGGCCGCCCCACCGGCAGTGGCGGCGTGTTTTGGGGTTTCACCGAATTTCCCGACA
>JBARBI010000080.1:0-5530 GCA_049792875.1 Candidatus Sulfotelmatobacter sp. | reverse complement strand
GGTCATAGATCCAGGCAAAGCGACCGTAGGATTCATCCCCTCGTTTGGCGTCAATCTTTACTCCCTCTTGTTTTAAGCGGTCGAGCAAAGCATCCAGATCGTCCACGATGTAGTTGATCATGAACGGCGCGGGGCTGGGATCGAAATACTTAGTGGAGGCGGGAAAAACAGTCCAAACTGTAACGTGTTCCTTTTGCGGGTCGTCGTGTTCGCGCCACGGAAGCATCACGCCTTGGCCTTTGTCAGCGAGTCCAAGATGCGTCGAATACCATTCGCGCATCTGATCACGATTAGCGGATTTGAAGAAGACACCGCCGATTCCAAGGATGCGCCCCCGCTGCTCCATTTTGACAGGCGGCTTCGACTTTTCAGGTTGCGGAGATTTCACTTCCTGCCCTCCTGTTGAGCGGGCCGAGATGAGTAACAGCGACCCGAGCGCAATTGTGCTCCAGGGTATTCCTTGCATCGGCGGATTATACATAAAGTTTCGATTCGAATGAAGAAAACGGTTCGCTCCAGGTTCGCCGCGATTCACCATTTCGAGATCGCGCATGAGGTCTCGAACTGGCTTGCCATCGCCCGTAGAGAACCAGGCTTGCGAGATCGCAAAGTATCCCAGATTGCGTGTTCATCGGCACGAGGCGCGGATGAGTCCTGCAGAACGCCGTAGGCATCCGCAAAATATTGCCATCCTCGTCGCCCTACTAGCCGTTGGGTAAAGGACCGCTTGCGGGGGCGCCGACGCCGCGCGAAACCTTCCTTTACCGGATTGTGGAAGGGTTGCCGGTCATCCGTTCGGGATGCGGCGATTACAAATCCTTGAGCTGCGTGTAGGATGGTGCCACCAGCCTGCGGCTCTGCAGGTCAGAGCGGGGCCCATGTACGGATTCATCGGGGATGCATGGGGCATCGAAGCAGGTTTCGCCCACGATGAACGAAGATCCGACAATTTCGATCGGCGCGGTCGGCGGGAAGCAGAAAGGCCCGGTGGAGCAAGCCGAAGCAGCTGCAGTCGCGGCTACATGGGGCAGTTTTTCTTTGCTGGCACGGGTGGGCTCGGGCGGATTCGGCGAAGTGTACCGCGCATGGGATCCGCATCTGCAGCGGGAGGTGGCTCTCAAACTGCTGCTGCCCGGCGCGGTCACGGGCGAGGTGGAATACGAAGCGATGCTGCGCGAAGCGCGCGCGCTCGCGTCAGTGCGCCATCCCAACATCGTTCCGGTGCACGGCATCGATCGCCACGATGGCCGGGTCGGTTTCTGGACCGACTTTGTGCGCGGCAAAACGCTTTCCGTGCTGGTGGGCGAACAGGGCACCTTCGGCGCCCGCGAGGCGGCGCTGATCGGGCTCGATGTTGCGCGCGCTCTGAGCGCGGTTCACCGCGCCGGCATGTTGCATCGGGACATCAAGGCCGAAAACGTGATGCGCGAAGAAGGTGGACGCATCCTGCTCATGGATTTCGGGCTCAGCGCGCTCGAGCTGCGCCAGACTAACATCGCGGGTACACCGAATTACATGGCCCCGGAGCTCTTTGAAGGCGGCCGCGGCACGGTGGCAACCGATATCTATTCCATGGGCGTACTGCTCTACTTTCTTGTTGCGGGAGACTACCCCGCACGGATCAGCGGACTGACCAGGAAGGAAGCGCTGTCCGAGTTTGCCAGGCGCAAGCCGCTGATGGATCTTCGGCCCGATCTTCCCGAACCGCTGCTGCGCATGGTGAGCACAGCCATGGAGATGGATCCGACGAAGCGATTCGCCAGCGCGGGACAGCTGGCGGGTGTGCTGGCCGAGTCTCTGGGCGCGCAAGCGCCAGCGCAGGTAGCGACGGCGCCTGAGCCACCCGGACGAATGGCAACGACAAAATGGGTTTCCGTCGGCCTCTTGTTGGCCGCTGTGATTCTGGCCGCTTTGCTGGTCTGGTTCGGTAGACACAAATCGCCGCGGAGCGCGAGTTCCGAGGCCACGCTGTCGAGTCCGACCAATGACGAGTTTTTGAAAGCACAGAAGCTGCTGCTGGCTTCTTACAAGGAATCAAACCTCGCCGGGGCGGTAAACGGCTTTCAGACCGTACTGAAGGCAGACCCGACCAATGCGCTGGCCGCGGCGCGGCTCGGGGCCGCGTACTTCGCGCAACACGGCTACAAGCACGACCCCAAACTGCTGGACGAGGCCCGCGATTGGTCCCACCGGGCCATTGCGCTTCAACCCGAGTTGGCGGCCCCTTATATTACGCTGGCGCGCATCGCGGCGCTCGAACGGGATACGGATCAGGCGACACAGCAGGTGAAAAAAGCCCTCGGCTTTGAACCGCGCAGCGCCGAGGCCCACAGCGCCCAGGGCGAAGTCTTTGAAGCGCAAGGCCGTGACAAGGAAGCCATCGCCGAGTACCAGCAAGCGATTAATCTGGCTCCGGAGGACTGGCGCTGGCCGATGTCGCTCGGCGTCGCCCAGTACAGGCAGGGCAATCAAAAGGAAGCCCTCTCCCAGTTTGAGCGCGCAGCTGCTTTGGAGCCCGACAATGCCATGTCGTTTTATGATTTGAGCATCATGCACCGGCAATCAGGCCAGTTGGAGCAGGCAAGCAAGGAACTGGACCGCTCGATCAGTCTTGACCCGACCGACAGGAAGTATGCCGCACTGGGTTCGATATTGTTGTTCCAGGGCCAGTACGATAAGGCGGCAGAGATGGAACGGAAGGCAATTGCTTTGAATCCCAACAGCTACCAGGCGTATGAGGATCTTGGAGCGGCCTATTCATGGAGCGGAACCAATCGCGACAAGGCTGTACAGGCATACCGCAAGGCAATCGAACTGGAGGAAGCGGACCACGCCAACAAACAGGAACCGGGACGGATAGCCTCGCTGGCCGATGACTATGCTGCCGTGGGCGACGCAAACAAGAGCCTCACCTTGGCGCGCCAGGCGCTTGCTCTGAAGGCCGATGATCCCACTGTCGAATACAAGACCGGAGAGGCCTTCGAACAAATAGGCCAGCGGGCAGCGGCAATTCCGCTGATCGCCAGTGCAGTTGCGAAGGGCTACGATACCTATGAATTTGAACACAGTCCGGAACTCGCGGGCCTTCGCGCCGATCCGAAATTCATCGCCGCGCTGAATGGCCTGAAGGAAAAAAAACAGTAGACGGCGGCGAGAAATTCAGCCTGTTATGGGCATCTAGAAGCCGTCCAACTTCAAGATATTCGCCATATTGCGAGAGGCTACTTACCCTCCCGCTGCTGTCAATGTCCTGGACGTTTCTTCTGAAAGTATGGCCGCTTTTCAGGTGTTCATGTATGGCCGCTTTTGGGTGTTCACTGAGGGGTAACTGGAATCGTTACGTACGACCCGGTCACAACCGCGACGGGCTTAACACTCTTGAGGCAGGCAATCTCGCTCTCGACGCGCTGAACCATTTCACGGTCGGTGAACGCGGGGGCAAACTTTTCGCCACGGTCCACCTTCGCGATGTGCTCGATCTTTTCTGGTGTAAGACGGGGTTCCAGCCGGGTCAACGGAAAGCCGTGTTTTTCGATCAGGGGTTCGAATTCGCCCCCGTCGGAGATGAAGTGAATGTCGAACGTCTGGTTCGCGGTTGGATGACGCTCAAAGCCCTTCGCGATCTCTACCATGCGGCTTGTTTCTGCCAAATTGAATGCGCAAGGGGCGAAGAGAAGAACTTTTTTTGCCAATATCCTGCTCCCAATCTAAGACAACCGCGGACGTGAGCCTCCGAGCCATCGGAAGGCGCGTTCAACAAACGGCTTTGCGTCTTTCTCGATGCAGACACCATGAGCGATGATCAGTTTGTCGAAATCCCACGAAAGCAGGGTTTCGAGCGAGCGCCGCGCCAAGTCCCGATTCGTGAAGGACAGCCTGATGTCGAGCCCGACGCCGCCATGCGGAGATACAACACCCTCCAGTTTGAACAAAGCATTGTGAAAGGACTTACCCTTCACGATCGGGTGAATTTGGATTAAATCGTCCATGATGACTGTGCGCGACCGCTTATGAAAGAAAAGGACTTCTTCGATGAGCGGGTTGCCTTTAAAGGCCAGATGGTCGAAGTCTTCCTTCCAGGCTTGAGGCGACTGGTCTCCCAGAATGCCGGTGAAGGGCAGATGCCCTTTCTTCAATGTAAACAGGGTTGGGCGGGGTGCCCATAGCTGTGCTTCGGGAAATAGCGTGTGCCATGCTGCCAGCCTCCAAACATGCCTCGGGGTCGCCGCAAGAAGGTATGTGACAGGTCCAAGGTCAGTGATGCGTTTGAGCGTATCGAACGGCACAGATACAGGAGAATTTACCCATAATGAACCGTCGGAAAGCTTGACGACGGTCATGCGGGTCGTAAACATGACGCCCATGTCGCGGACATTCGGGCCGTCGATGATCCACACATTGTCAGCGAACACCTGAAGATCGGTCACGGCTATATCTTTCTGAGAGCATTAAACCTCTAAATGCCGGACGTGCTTTCGTTCGAGAGGCCCGCTCTGGGCTCTCGCATACAAAGCGGCCCGTGCATTTCGATCGTGCTGCCACGAGGGTCCGATAGCATCCTGACCATAGGGCAGTCGCCCTATGCCGATCACGACTGAGTTTCCGCCCTGCTTGCCATCCGGCTTGTGGGACTGACCATAGCCCGGTGGCCTCTGCGATAGCTTTCAGATGAGACCGCTGCGGACTTTCTGCAGAAAGTCTTCGGCATCGGCACGCGCCTTCTCCATGATCCTCGGATCATTGCCGTGCTCGAACTCCGTTTCTTGAAGGACAAATCCCACTGCGTCCTTTGGTTTATATCCTCGTTTTATGAACATTCGAGCTCGCTCTGCGAGATTGGTGTCGCTTGACAGACTAACTTTCTGCGTCGCCGCAGGAAGGACGGTCTGGGCTTCACACGTGTGCTCTTGAAACTTTGAGGTGGCCAGGCGGTCGTAAGCCTCTCTAGCCTCCTGCGCGCTAAGCAGCGTGGGGACGGGGAATCTCCATCGACAAGCCGAGCAGGCCCACCCGCTCGCATCGCCATCGATCCAGAACAGCGTCCTCTCCATTTCGGTGCCCTCGCCTAAGGTTTCGAGCCCCCAGAATAGCCATCATCACAACCTAACAATGCTTCCCTCCGTTCGGCTGTGTAACCCAACAGGTATTGCGTCACCAAGGGAGGATCCAGTTCGTGAATGCTCGGTGCGGTTCACGGTGACGATCATGAGGTTGCGCTGCCCGCGGTGCTACGCCATCTGTTCCGCCAACGATGTCGCACTTGCTTCTCTGCGCGACTTGCTCAATGCACTCCACGAGTTCCTCTATGGCTTCTATTTTGGTGATGAACATTTCGACTTCTCCATAGATGTCCAGAAATATTCCGGCGTCGTCGGAAGCGGCCACTATCGGAAGATGCGGATGCCTTCGTCCAATCTTGCGCGCAATAATAGATCCATCCTGCGGACGGTCAAGCACCACGCAGTTTACGGAACAGACGTCACAGAGTTCCAGACCATGCTCACCACTTGACGTGGTTAGAACTCGAAGT
>JBARBI010000079.1:0-19985 GCA_049792875.1 Candidatus Sulfotelmatobacter sp. | reverse complement strand
GAAGTTCGGTTGTGATAACCGCTGAATGCATATAAGCGGGAAGCACTCCTCAAGATGAGATCTCCCAACCCGTAAGGGATAAGAAGGGCCCAGGAAGACTACCTGGTTGATAGGCTGGAGGTGGAAGTGCAGCAATGCATGTAGCTTACCAGTACTAATCGCCCGTTCGGCTTGACCATAAAATTTACTCGGTGCAGAAAACAGCTGTCAGCACTCAGCTTTCAGCCATCAGCTAGAAACTGAGCTGGGGCTAAGCGAGTTTCTCTCATCCGCCAGAAATTGGGCGGCGAGAAAGAAAGACGCTGACAACTGTGCGCCGACGAAAAGCCGAAGTAATACGTAACTGAAATCGGAAATAAGCAAGAAGAAAGTAAGTTACACCCAATCTATTCAGTTGTGAGGTGTCGTCCTCACGATCTTTGAGAAATCAGCTTCTGGCTCCTAGCTCCTTGCTCCTTGCTACCCACTCGGGAAGCGAAGAGCGGTTTAGCTAGAAGCTAGTCGCTAGCAGCTTTCGCGCGCCTCGCGCGCGATCAAGTTGTCGGTGATCATACCGCGGGGGATCCACCCGTTCCCATCCCGAACACGGAAGTTAAGCCCCGCTGGGCCGATTGTACTGCACGCGAAAGTGTGTGGGAGAGTAGGTAGTTGCCGGCATAAATAAAGGCCATTCAGAGAAATCTGGATGGCCTTTTCCGTTGGGGGAGAGTTGTTGCCTTCGCCCGGCGGCGTTCCCTTGTACGCGCTTTCCCTCCGAAACTACCAAATAATCTTCGCCCCGATCTGGATATGCCGCGAGCCGCCGGAACCGCCCGACCCAAGGTCCAGCACCGTCTCGCCCGGACTGAGCTTCGCCAAGGCAGTCGGCTTTCCGGCTTTCCGCACCCTATCGAGGCCAGGAGCGCCTAAAAGTGGATCTGCGCTTTCAGTTGGATCATGCGGGCGGAAACATCGCCTCCAAGGCCAGATCCCAGGATGCTGGTCGGTGGCATCTCCATCGTAGCTATTTGTCCGAACATTAAGTCTGAACTGTAATTATCGGGCGGGCCGAAATTTGGGTGATTGAAAAAATTAAAGAATTGGAAACCGAGACCCAGCACCACTTTGTCTCGACCGACGATGCTCGTGTTCTTCATGATCGTGAAGTCGGTATTGAAATAGCTCGGATAGCGGAAACGGTTGCGTCCTTGCGCAAAGGAAACGGCAGGGCCCGAACAAGGTCCCTGTGGACCTGGCACGTTCCCGGCATTGTACGAAGTCTCGCAGCCCGTCTGTACAAACAGTGCGTCCGGATTCGGCGTTTCTGAGCCGTTGGGCTGAGTAACCAACTGCGGAAGCCAACAAGGATGCGGAAATGGTGGGACTACGGCTCCCGCTCCACAGGAATGGGACCCGCCGATTGGGGCAGCTGGTACAGCGTAGATCGTTCCATAGAAATTCTTACGGTCCAGGTTGCCGGATTCTGCGAGATCGATCACCGTGTAGGGAAATCCGGTTCGGGCGAAAATCGTTCCCGAAATCTGCCATCCCTTCACCAGGGAATCGTAGCCGCGGCCGTGGAGCATGGTCTTCACCGGGAGTTGCCATACATAGTTCGCATTCAGGGAGTGCCGAACATCGTAATCTGCCGCTCCGTAGCTGCCTCGCAGATGAAAGGGGTCCTGTGGGAACTCGGAACTGCCAGCCGTGAATTCGGCTAGGCCACCGTTGGAAACTTCATCCAGAGCATGGCCGTAAGTGTAGTGTGCCTGGAATAAACCATTGCCGAAACCGGCAAATTTTCGTCGAAAGGAAACAACCACGCCATTGTAGTTCGAGATTCCGGGTGTCGCGTATTCAGTGACACCGGCGAAACGAGGGTCGGCACATGGGGGAACGGGCGGGCTCGCACAGGCTGTGGCCGGGAATGGACCCCATCCGAAAGCATTGGCTGAGGGATTTTGCACGAACTCATGAATTCCGTGATTGCCGTAGTATCCGAGAGTCACCGAAGTGTTGGTACCAAGCGTCTGCTGCACTTCCAGGCTCCACTTCTGATACTGGGGTAAACGGGGATTGCTAGTCGCAACGATAATGCTCGGAGGGAAGAAGTGGGGATCCGACGCTTCAATCTGAGCCAGGTTGTCGCCGGCGGCAAACCCTTCGACAAAGGCCGCATTTGAGGCTGCGGCTACTTTAAAAAGGCTGTTGGTTTCTGCCGGAGCGAGATTGTAGGCGCCAAATACTGACACATGGTTAACGAGTGGTGGATTCTGAGAGAAAGGGGTTGCGAACCCGCCGGTTAGCTCGTAAAACAAACCGAAACCGCCGCGTACTACCGTATTATGCGAAACTCCCAGCGGTTGCCAGGCGAAACTGAATCGCGGCGCCCAGTCAACGGCCTCTTTGTGAACAAAAGCTTGCTGACGTTTCGAGATCGCCTGATTGTAAGGCTGTGCGGGGTCGTGACTGATCGATTCAAACGGTCCAGATAATTCAGCAAAGCAATCGTGGGCACAGACCGGATTTGATTCATGTTCCACCCGCAGGGAAAGAGTAAGGGTGAGGTTGGATTTTAAGTGCCACTCATCCTGCCCATAGCCCGCAAGAGTGTAGGAAGCGAAGCGCTGTGCCACCTGCGTGGGAAAGGATTGACTCAAGCGTGTGGAGTCACTCTGTGGAGATGCCGGGTCCACGCCTCCGGAATAAAATGCATCGATGGTTTGTGGAACGACATCTCCGACGGCGTTCTGCGCATAAGCTGAGTTGCTCAAATATGCTCGCCGGAAATCTCCACCGAATCCGAACTTGTGCTTGCCCCACGTCTTCAGGAAATCATCGGCGATCTCGTACTGCGTGAGCCCTCGGCCCATGGGATAGCCATAGAGATAGTCAAATCCTCCCAGCTGCGTGAATGGCTGACCAGCGTTATCCCAATTCAGGGTGGTCGGAAAAGCACTCAGGGTTTGCGCCGGGTTGACGAGGCTCGACACCCCATCTTGATAAATACCCGCCAATAGGAACTGGTTCGCGGCGGTTGTTCCAAATGTGTGAGTTTCGTTCAACTGGGATTGCCACCATGGCCCGGTGTAATAGACGTTGAAAAGTGAGCTTATGGGGTCGACGACAATGGGTTGACGGCCATTGTCGTATTGGAGGAGGAAGAAAGCACGATCGTTGGTACGTACGGTCCAATCCACACGGCCAGACACAAGGGATTCACTCGTCGGCTGCCCAAGTGTTTTCTGAAAATGGAGTGCGCACGGAAGATTCACACCGAGTTGACCTTGGGGGGTCTGCGGACCGATGAACACACCACTCGGGCTTGCGTCGAGACAGCCAAGAGAATCGGCGAAGCTCCCCGGAGTAGCCGCCGCTATTCCAGGAGTTCGGTTATACAGACTGTAGATTTGCTTGTAGAAAGCATCGGAAGCGGACGCAGACCCAAAGATAGAATCGATATTGGCGATGGTTGCTGCCTCGAACTGCGGGCTCGGGAGAACCACCTGAACAGGAGAGGGCAGCAAGACTCGCAAGCCTTCGGTATCAAAAAAGAAAAAAAACCTATTTTTCTGGATGGGCCCTCCCACTGAACCCGCCCACTGATTGGCGATGTCGAACGGGCGAGGATTGCCGAATGCTTTCGTGATCCAGTCGGTAGCGTTCAACACGCTACCATTCCAAAAGTACTCGGCGTTCCCGTGGAAGTCATTCCCTCCGGACTTTGTAACGTAGTTCAAGTACGAGCCTGCGGCATCTCCAAAATGCCCCGAGTAGCCATTACTCACCACAGTGGCTTCCTGAATTTGGTTCTGCCCCAGAAGCATACCCGTAGCGCCAGTAAAATTAAGATGACCCAAGTTGTCGTTCATGCCATTCAAGGTGAAGAGATTTGAAGTGCCTGGCATGCCCAAGATTGAAAAGTTCCCGCCCCCGCCCCCAGTGAGCGCATTGTTGGTGTTCATGATTGCGCCCGGAGCGGTCTGGGCGATGTAGGTGAGGTCGTTACCGGGGTTGGGTAGTTCCGAGATCTGCTTCTGGCTCATGGTAATCGAAACGTCGCCGTTGTCTGCCTCAACAAGCGGAGCTTCTGCGGTCACGACCAGTTGCATGTTTGCTTTCGCAATCTCCAGCGTGATGTTGACCGTGACTGGCGTCTCCAGCAATACAGTGATGCTCCGGCTTTCCTTGCGAAAGCCGTCGTGTACTACGGTCAGCGTGTATTGGCTGGGAGAAAGAAAGAAGAAGCGGTACACGCCATCGCGGTCTGTTTTGGTGGATTCTGTCGTTCCCTTGTTGACGTCCCTGATCTCGACATCCGCATTCGGAACAACCGCACCGCTCTGATCCGTAATGACGCCGCTCACGGCGCCCGAAGTCGTGGTCTGCGCACTCAGTTCATTAGCGAAGCAAATCGCCAGGAGAAAGGCTGAAAAGCAGCGGCGGGGCCGCAATCTCATCGAAACACCCCAAGCAGATTCGATCGAAGCGGATCTGCGATCTGTAGTGCGGCATCATATTCGAAAATCGGCCAAGGTGTGCGTAATTGCTTGTGCGTCGTACATTGGCGAGAAAGAACGTCTAGCCCACCGAGTATTCATGAGAAGACTTTCTAGATAATCAAAAGGAGATAATCAAGAGGAGGGTCTGGGAACAAGGCTAAATTCGCGACCAACGACTCTCAAATGAAGAAACGAAGAAAGTTGGCTATCGAGGCTGGTCAAGCCCGACGCGGTGGACCAGATCCACAAAACGCGGGTCGCCGCGCAAGGGATCAAAGTAGGGATGGACTTTTATCAACTGCAGGATGTTTGACTGCTCCTGGTAGGCCCGCTCCAGCCAGACAAGTGCCTGGTCGTTGTCACCGAGTCCCAAATAAGCGTTCACAAAGGGGGCGGCGGCAACGTAGCTTGTCTGCTGCCGTCGTTTCAACTCGTCAACCAGGCGAAGGGCTTCCTTACGACGCCCAGCATGCGCGTAGGCCCGAACCAGCACGCCCATTACAGCCGGATTCCGGTCGGTGCCGAGCGCCTTCTCAAGCACCTTAATCGCTTCGTCCGGTTGGCCGTTGGCAATCAGGGCGAGCCCCAGAATCCAATGGTCCGGGTCGTCGTTTCGCAACTCCCTGATGGCCTCGTCGTAACGTCTCGCATGAAACAAAATGAAACCATTCGTGATGGCAACGCCTCCCAGGGGAGTGATGCCAGCGCCTCCCAGCGGATCAAGTTCGCGGGCACGCTGGACCAACGCCAGGGCCTCGTCCGTCCGCCCCTGGCACAGCAGCCACTTAGCGTATCCGACGTGAGCACCAGCATCGTTCGAGTTCAACTCCAGAGCCCGCTTGAATTCCGCTTCGGCGTTGCTCCACTGCCACTGTTTCTGATATACCCCTGCAAGCAAGACGTGTGGTTCCGCAAGGTCCGGATCCAGTTCAATTGCTTTTCGGGCTGCGCTCATCATTTTTGGATGCGTTTCCTTCGGGGGCGCACCGCCAAGAGTTGATCCGAGCCCCTCGTATGCGTTCGCGAGGCCGACGTAAGCCGGTGCAAAGTTAGCGTCCTTGCCGATCGTCTCTTCAAAGTAGGCAATACTCTGTTCAAGCTCAGCCTGGCTGCTGCTCTTGTTGAATTCATCTTGGGCTTTAAGATAGCTCTCGTAAACTTCAGGCGAGACATGATGCGCCGTGACCAGCCTGGCATGCTCCTCTCCGGTGACCTTGACCTCCACTCTGCGCGCGATGGATTGCGCCACCTCGCTCTCGAGAGCAAGTACGTCCGATAACTCGCCGTCGTATTCATCGGACCAGAGGTGCTCGTCTGTTGAACCTCGAATCAGTTGGGCATGAACACGAATCCGGCTACCTTGCCTCATCACCGAACCTTCGACCAGGGCATCGACGCCAAGCGTTCTGGCAATCTCAGGCACTGAGAGCTTCGTGCCCTTGAAGCGCATGACCGAGGTACGGGAGATGACCCGCAGATTATGAATCCTGGCCAGGCGTCCGACCAGTTCTTCGGTCATCCCGTCCGCCAGGTACTCCTGGGTTGCGTCACCTGAAAGGTTGTTCAGGGGTATGACTGCCAGCGACGTGATTTTGGGTTGGACGCTATGACCCGCATGGCCACGGAACATCAGGTAGGCGAAGGCAACCAGCGCGAGTACAGCCACCCCGCCCAGAACAAGCCAGAGACGTGCCCGCGAAGTCCCGGTTGGACGGACGTCGACTTCTTCCTCCGCCGGCCGTTCCGCTCTAAGCCCCTTCTCATTTGGATTTGGCCGCAAAGGGATAACAGCGAGCGACTCGATCGGCGCTACTCCGGTAGACAAATTGCCATTTTGCACCTGAGCAATGAAACGGTAACCCCGGCGCGGCAGCGTTTCGATGTAGCGGGGTTCCTCGGCCGAATCGCACAGCGCGTCGCGCAGCTTTTTGACGGCACTGTTCAGACCGGTATCGAAGTCGCCAAAAGTCTCGCCAGGCCAGAGTTTCTGGCGAAGATCCTCGCGCGTAACCAAATCCCCGGGATGCTCCAGCAAAAGCGAGAGTACCTGGAAGGGCTGGCCATGAAGCTTTAGTCGGATGCCGTGCTTGCGCACTTCACCCGAGCGCATGTCCACTTCAAAGGCGTCGAATCGCGCCCTGCGGGTTCGCTCCGTAGCCTCCATAGCACGCTCCCCAGCGGGCTCCCCAGAAGATTGCCAGTAGTCTATCACCACTGCTTATCACCGAAGAAGATGTACGAGTGTGCCTACAAGCCACCTGCATTCAACGAGTTGCACGATCAGAACAAAAACACCTACAGACCATACGCCGACCATTGCACCTCAAGCCGAGTTCGCGCCAATGTCGCGGAACGCTGCCCAGAGACACCAACTCTGGTTTGAGCCGAAAAGAAATGAGAATCAAAAATGAGAAAGTTTGAAAAGCATTTTCTTCTCACGACCGGTTTCGCGTTCCTTGCAACTTTTGCTCGCATTCCAGGGGCCATCACCAAGGTTCATGCCAAGGGTCAAGTCTGTAGCGTTAACAGCCTCAAAGGGAAGTATGCCTTCCGCAGGACGGGCGTGGACAATCTCGTGGGCGGTTCGAATTGCAACGGCTTTAGCGATTGCGGCCCCATCGCCGAGATGGGCGTTGCCTTCTACGGCGGAGATGGGACGCGCGGCCTCATTCGCAACACCAGAAGCACTAGCGGTGAAATCCGACCCTGGGCCGACTATCCCGCACCGAACGGAACCTATACGGTCGATTCGGATTGTACGGGGTCGTTCTTCGATGCGGACGGCACCCTCAGGAACAACGTCGTCGTCCTTGACGGAGGCAAGAGATTCTTCCTGCTCAGCACGGACCCGGGCACAACCGTCATGGAAGAGGGGATAAGGCTGGAGGAGGAGAAGGACTAACGGTGCGCTGACAAAAGTGGGATGCACACTTCTCCATTGGAAGCGGTTGTGCATCCCGCCGATGGTCGGCGATGTGGAAGTGGGTAAGTGGAACGGGAGGGCGCCGTGAAAAGCGAAGCAGTGCTAGTGAGAAAGCTCGCAGCTTGGGGGCTTGTGAGCCTTTTGCTCCTCGCAGGATGCGGAGGGGGCACCAGTCCGTCATCCAGCGGATCTAATCCCACTCCAACAATCACCACGATCTCGCCGAACAGTACCGTAGCTGGCGGTGCGGCTTTCACGCTCACAATCAATGGGAGGAATTTCGTCGCAGCTTCTATGGCCACCTTCGGCGGGTCGGCGCTCGCCGCCACGTTCGTCAAATCCACGCAATTGACTGTGGGCATCCCTGCCGCCAGCATCGCCTCAACCGGCACGCCGGCCGTGACAGTGACCAATCCCGCTCCCGGCGGTGGGACTTCCAAGGCGATTAACTTCACCATTACCAGCGGCCTTAACTCCGTCCCGGCGATCAGTGCTCTCGCTCCCAGCTGCGCTCCCCCAGGAGAGCCCGTCCAGTTGACGGTAGTCGGGCTAAATTTTGTGGCCGGCTCAGTCGTCCGCTGGAACGGCAGCGACGTGCCGACCACTAGTAATGGCAGCATCAACGGGCTCATTGCTCAGATTTCGGCGAGTGATGTTGCCGCAGCCGGGGCAGCGGCGGTCACAGTCTTCAACCCTGGACCCGGCGAGGGTAACTCGAACTCATTGACCTTCACCATAACCACTGGAGCTGTGGATCCGCAATCAATCGCCGTGGACCCCGCCGGCAAGTTCGCCTATGTGGCGAGTCAGGGCTGCGATGTTGCTGGCTACGTGTCCATGTACACAATCAACCCCACCACCGGGGCCCTAACGTCCATAGGACCACCTGTGCCTTCAAATGACGAATTTACAGACTCCGTGGCCGTAGATTCTTTTGGCAAGTTCGCCTACGTGGCGAGTTCGGGGGATGTGTGGGATATCGATTTTGGCAGCGTCTTGACGTACGCCATCAATCCCACGACCGGAACTTTAACGTCCACCACAGGAGGGATAAACGGAAAAGGGATAAACGGAACTCCGGAGTTTTTCAATTCGATGGCAATGGATCCATCTGGCAAGTTCGCTTATGCGGCGGATGGGGGTGCTTTCCCGGCGGGCAGCTTCGGCGGTTCAAACAGCGTCTCGATGTACACCATCAACAGCACCACCGGGGCTCTGACGTCCATTGGGATGATCGCCGCAGGAACAGGTCCCGCCTCCGTGGCCGTCGATCCTGCGGGCAAGTTCGCCTATGTAACGGATTTCGAATCGAACGACGTCTCCATGTACAGCATTGACGCCACGACTGGGGCCTTAGCGTCCATAGGGACGATTGCTGCGGGAACAGGCCCTGTCTCCGTAGCCTTGGATCCTGCGGGCAAGTTCGCCTATGTGGCAAATTGGACGTATGACACGCAAGGTAGCGTCTCGATGTACACCATCGACGCCACGACCGGGGCCCTCATATCTATAGGGTCGATCGCCGCAGGAACAAGCGCTTTCTCCGTAGCTGTGGATCCTGCGGGCAAGTTCGCCTACGTGGCAAATTGGACCGGGAATAACGCTGACGGTAGCGTCTCGATGTACACCATCGACGCCACGACCGGGGTGTTAACGCCCACAGGAACGATAGCTACGGAGCTATCTCCTACCTCGATAGTCATCCATCCGTCCGGTAAGTTCGCCTATGTGACGAATTCCGGCTCGAACAGCGTCTCGATGTACAGCATTGATAGTGCCACCGGGACCCTGACGCTCATAGGGACAATAGGCACATGAAGTGGTCAGCTCTAAAGCAACCAAAAGACAGAGAAGAGGAGAGCACCATGATCTTCAAAACGTTTCGCATCGCTCGAATGATTGTTCTTGCCAGCTTAGCACTCAGTTCCGCTGCCTGGGCGGCGACTTGTTCCAACGCCTCTCTGAGCGGCACCTACGGGTTTCTGCACGACGGCACAGATAGCAACGGCAACCCTAGCAGCGCCGCCGTGAGCCAGATCACGTTTGACTCAACCACAGGCACGTTTACCGGAGAGACCAAAGCATCCCATGAGGGCGTGATTACTACTTTTTCCTTCGCCGGAATATACAAAATCGCCTCGAACTGCATCGGCAAGGGTACACCCATGGGAGGCAGCCCCTTCTCCATTGTGGTTACGCCAACAGGGTTCTTGGCACTGCACCTTTTTTCGGAGGGATTCGCCGTAATGCAGGGCTCCCCGACCTGCACCACTGCCGGAGTTAAGGGTAGTTTTGGGTTTGAAACAACCGGCGTCTTCCTCGCAGGGGCGCCCGACGCCACAGGACCGGTGGCTTTCATCGGTAGGTTGAAGTTAACCGTCAACCCTTCCGGAGAAGGAGTGATAAGCGGACACGTATCGGCCAGCGAGGATGGCACGTTTCTAACGTTCGCAGAGGAACCCGTCACCGGTTCTTACAGGGTCGGCACGGACTGCAGGGGCAGGGCTACCATAACGCCGAAGGGGCGCTCCGAAATGCACTTCAGCCTCGTGGTTGTGGACGGCGGGAACGAAATGCTAGCCATTGAGACGGACGCGGGCGCGGTTGTCAGCGGCACTCTGGTGAAGGGCAATTAAGTAACGAAGACGGCATCTGTGCAAGCCCCGGACGCATTCGTCCGGGGCGCTCGCTTCGCTTCACGGGGCGGACGAATGCGTCCGCCCCTACGTGGTTACGATGAGCACGCGGCAGATGGAAGTCAAAATCCCCACCCTCTCGCAAACTATGCGAGAAGGGTGGGGCACCCGCATCTGTTGAGAGAAATCTCGACGGCCTTTCCTTCTTGCTTGGCGACTAAATTCACGATTTCAAATTGAATAGAAATCACGTAGCTCCGGAACTCGTCCGGCGCGGCTCGTTTCGCGTGGCGGACGAATGCGTCCGCCGCTACGTGGGCATACTGGAAGTCAAAATTCCTACCCTGACGTCGCAAAATGGGCGACGTTAGAATGGGGCACCCGGCGCGCGAGAAATGGGGCACCTGCGCGGTCCTTTCTACTCGAGGTTGACTTGACACCGGCGGCGGAGGATCGCTTACGGGTTTGCTATTGGCGTCAATCCTGTAATCTACGTGGACCCTGACTGCGACGGGCACCGGGTGGCATGTATCGATTTTAAGCGAAGCGGGCGTGTTGCGGTCGGATTCACTGCATCCAACAAGCAGTGGTGCGCATGGAGAACGGCAAGGAATGACGACACTAGACCTCTCCGCGGACGTCGGATTACTGGCAGTCTCTCTGGCAACAGCGAACATCTGTCTCGGACTGCTAATTGCGGTGCGTTACAGTCCGTGGCGGCGGTGGCCTCATCGTAGAGTCAACATCTTTGCCGTCCACACGTGGATCGCTTACCTGCTCATGACGTCGGTTCTGATTCATCCGGTCATCCTGCTGTTTTCGACTATGCCTCACTGGCGTCTGTTGGACCTAGCCTTTCCAATGTGGTCTCCAGTTCAACCGATCGAGAATACAATCGGTGCGGTCAGCCTGTACCTAATCGTGGTGGTCTTAGTCACCTCGTATTTTCGGGTACGGCTCGGGCGCCACCAGTGGAAGCTGTTCCATTACCTCGTCTATGTAGCGGGTGCGGGTACGTTCATTCACGGCATCCTTGCTGATCCCGACTTGAAGGGTAACGCAATCGATCCGCTGGATGGGGAGAAGCTATTTGTTGAGTCCTGCCTTTTAGTCGTAGCGCTGGCAACGGTTTGGGCTTGGCGGTATCGACTGCGGAAGGACCGCGAGGAACGGGCACGCGGAATAGGCCGCTATCGAATGTTTGAGAGTGCGAACGTCAGCGATTGATCCGACCTTATCGCGGCCCCGACGCGTTCCCCGTGGGTGGCCCAGCTTTCTGCCTTGTTTTGCCGGTCACCACCACGAACAGCGGGTGCCCCGTCCTTGAGTTTGGCAAGGGCGGGTGACGATGCTGCTGACACAAGACCTGTTCCCTGTTGATGCGAGCGTTCGGGATTCCCGTCCTTCGCAAACTGCGCGAAGGACGGGCCACCCAGGGTGTTTCTGATGGCGGCGAGATCGAGAGCATGGGTTCAGCAGCCTCAGGTTGAATCGAATTACGTAGCCCCGGACGCATTCGTCCGGTGGCGCTCGCTTCGCATCGCGGGGCGGACGAATGCGTCCGCCCCTACGTGTAGATTTATTGAAGGATGGGCATCATGAGTAAAGTTAGAGTGGCTGCGTTTTCCATTTCCATTGACGGGTTTGGGGCAGGGCCTCGGCAGGATTTGCAGAATCCGTTGGGTGTGCGCGGGACTGAGCTGCACGGCTGGTTTTTTCACACTGACATTTTCAAGAAGATACAAGGTCAAAGCGGCGGGACCACGGGGATCGACAGCGAGATGGCAGCGCAGTCGTTCGAGAATGTGGGCGCGTGGATCCTGGGGCGGAATATGTTTGGGCCGGTGCGGGGTGCGTGGAAGGACGATTCGTGGAAAGGGTGGTGGGGGCCGAATCCTCCGTACCACACGCCGGTGTTTGTGCTGACGCATCACGCGCGGGCTCCGCTTGCGATGGAGGGCGGGACCACGTTCTACTTCGTCACAGAAGGATTGGAGGCTGCGCTGAAGCAGGCGAAAAAGGCGGCTCAAGGGAAGGACGTGCGCATTGGCGGCGGCGTGTCTGTGCTGCGGCATTGCCTGGCCGCGGGTCAGATCGACGAAATGCATCTGGCCGTGTCGCCGGTTTTGCTGGGCGAAGGCGAACATCTGTTCGCCGGAATCAATCTCCACCAACTGGGATTCGTGCCTGTTCGGACCGTCGCTGGAGAAAATGCGACTCATGTTTATTTGAAGAAGTCCGTGTAGGCCCGCCCATCTGACAATAGGACGGTTCTTCGCGCCTTCAAGGAAAAGATGGTCTGGGTGCCCCATCCTAGCCGCGCTCTTTGCGGCGAGGGTGTGGACTTTGACTTTCACAGTTCGATTCATCCCAAGTCAAAATCCCCGCTCTAAGGTCGCAAAATGTGCAACGTTAGAATGGGGCACCTGCTGACCCTACGGGAACACTCACTTCTTCTTGGGAACAAGCATATTCGCTTCCTCGTCCCACATTTCTGCGCCATCTGGTGTGACCTCGGAAGAGAAGCTAAAATCCCCACTTTTGCCGCAAAGAACGCGGCAAAAATGGGGCACCCGCGGCGGTTGAGCTGCGGGAGTGTGGCGGACGAGGACCTTCGCCCCCACGTTTACTTTCGTTAAGTGAGGATTTTCAGGACTACGGCGGCGATGTCGTCGTGGGGAGCGGTGCCGTTGGAGAAGGCCTGGAGGCCCTCGAAGAGGTGATCGAGAGATTCGGCGGCGGACTTGGACTGGCATTGGGCCCAGAGTTCGGGCATGCGGGTGGAGCAGAACTCGATGCCTTCGGGATTGAGCGATTCGTGGAGGCCGTCGGTGGCAAACAGGAGCGTCTCCGGGAGCGAGTTGGGTGACATGCTGGTCGTAGGTAGCGATGGGGAGCAGGCCGGAAGGGAGTCCGCCTTGGCCGAGGGGCTGGCAGGCGGTGGCGGAGGCGTGGAGGGGGAACGGAAGGCCGGCGTTGGAAAAGGCCAGGGTGCGCGTGGGAGGGTCGAAGACAGCGTAGAGCGTCGAGCAGAAGCGTCCGTGCAATGGCGCTGCAACAGACGGTGGTTCAGAAGGGAAAGGATGGTGCCGGTGTTGATGCCGGACTTGTGAATGCCGCGAAGCGTCCCCATGACCAGGGCGCCGTACATGGTGGCGGGAAGTCCCTTGCCGATTACATCGCCAATGTAGAGACCGAGCAAGCCAT
The DNA here is from genome assembly GCA_049792875.1 of Candidatus Sulfotelmatobacter sp. GTDB lineage: Bacteria > Acidobacteriota > Terriglobia > Terriglobales > Acidobacteriaceae > Sulfotelmatobacter. Next base: position 6,738 of record JBARBI010000079.1, on the reverse strand, counting down.
CGGGCAGGCGGAAGAAATCGACAAAGTCGCCGCCCACCTCGTAGAAGGGAGTGAAGCGGAATGCGATTTCGATGCAATAGTGGCGGAGAGGTGCAGAGGGAAGAACAGAGGACTGGATGAGGCGCGCCTCGCGCATATGATCGTCGCAGATGCGGCCACAGGGAAGAGATTCCGGGACTGGGCTTTTTTCGGTTTCAGGGAAGAGTTCGATGGGGTTCAAGGCGTGATTGTCCTCTGGAAGGTTAGATCGGCAGGAATCGGATCGGACTTGATCTGAGTCGGACGGGGTTCGATTTGGGAGACCCTTGTTTTGGAACTCGCGGGTGAGTCGCGTTGTGATCCATGCCGAGGGAGAGGAGCGTGGCACCGGTCAGGGCTTTGAGGGAGGTTGCCAGGAACGGGCTCGGTGATGGGGACATTCGTTCTCCGATTCGCTACATTCGAAATCTCTGAAGATCAAAGTCCCCACCCTAGCCGCAAAGGACGCGGCTAGGATGGGGCACCCAGTTGTTATCCGGTTACTGGGCCGGGGTTTCGGCTGAGGGTTGGGCTGGGGCCTCAGCGGTAACTTCGGGCGCCGAGACCGGGTTGATCTTCACGGTGGCTAGGATTTTCTCCAGGCGGTCGAAGACTTTGTCGCGGTCGACGTGCTTCATCACGCCATCCTCGGAAGCGACGGTGGTGACGTTCAGGGCGAACTCGTAGCACGCTCCATTTTGGAAGACATGGAAGTATTTGGAGTCGCTCTGACGGGTGCCTTCGCCGGAGACGGCTTCGGTGGCGCGGAGTTCGAGGTCGCCGAGCATCAGCTTGGAACTTGACCCATTCGACAACTTCGCTGCGCTCAGTTGCTCAGGGCTGGCTGCTGGGTCGAGTTCGGCTGAGGCGGATTGAGTGGTCGTGAGCTGAGGCGGCGACGATGGGGACGCGGCCGGAGTTGGGGTAGTCGCGGACGCGGGATCGGTTGACTTCGAGACCTTCGGCTGCGGTACCGCGAACTCGGAGCATTGATCAGCGGTGAGAGTTTTGTGGACGCTCACGTTGAAGAATGCGGACGAGAAGTCGGTGTTGGCGAAGCTGGTCTCGGGCAACTCGACGGCAGCGAGGGCGACTCCGCCGGGCTGTACGAAGTTCATGGGGATGGGGTTGAAGGCCAGAAGCTCGGTGGCGGCGCTGCCGGTTTCAATGGCGTAACGGCGCGGGTACTCGAACGTCAGTCCGTAGGTCTTGTCGGTGTAGTTCACGGTTGCTGGTTTCTTCGAGACGACTTTTCTTGGGGCCGCCTTGGTCGTCGCCTGCACGGCTGGTGCGGGCATGGGCGAAAGCGGGCTCGGCGTCTGCGTGACGGGGATCTGGTTGTTGGAGCTTACGGGCTTCGGCTTGTCGCTGGAACAGCCGACGGTTACGGAGCAGATGATCAGCACAGCGGCGAAGATGAGCGCGCTGGTGTCCTTTCCCCAGGTTGTTACTTTTGTGCCCCAGGCTACGGAGTGGGTTTCTGCGATGGTGCGAACGGCGTTGATACGGGTCATTGTGGTTGCCTCCTGCCGGCGAGCGGCACCTTAAGGGAATGCACGAGAAGCGCCAACGGTTGGCGTGTTGATTTGGCGGGGATTAGAGGGATGGGCGCTGAAACCTCGCGTGGGGTGCGGGACACGATGTGGAACGGGCGACACAGGTTTTCATAGTGTCCTGTCTTTCTGAAACTCGCGGATTGGAGCCCGAGGTAAAAGCCCCACTTTTGCCGCAAAGAACGCGGCAAAAATGGGGCACCTGCTTCCTCCTTTCGTCGCAGAATGATTTCAGTTATTGTGATCGGCTCAGTCGAAAGCAGAGGAGTCGTGATGGCGGGTCGATGTGGTGCGATGTTGATTGGATTGTTGGCGTGTGTCGGGTCTGTGGTGGGGTGGGCGCAGGGCGCGGCTCACGCTCCGGCGAAGGTCATTATTGACACAGATATTGGCGACGACGTGGATGACGCGTTTGCGCTGGCGCTGGCGGTGAAGAGTCCGGAGTTGCAGGTTCTGGGCGTGACTACGGCGTTCGGTGACACGGAGGCGCGGGCGAAGATTGCCGACCGGTTTCTGGGGGAGGTGGGGAGAGCAGACATTCCGGTGCTGGCCGGGAAGGCGACGACAAAGAATCCGATGTCGCAGCGGAAGTATGCGGATGGCGGGCGTTTTGCGAAGGCATCGCACGGGGACGCAGTCGAGTTTTTGCTGGAGCAGATTCGGAAGTATCCGGGGGAGATTACGCTGATCGCGATTGGTCCGCTGATGAATGTGGGAGCGGCCATCGATAAGGATGCGGCGACGTTCCGGAAGCTGAAGCGGGTGGTCCTGATGGGCGGGTCGATCCGGCGTGGATATGGGGATTTGGGTTATACGGCGTCGGTCCCTCCGATGGCGGAGTGGAACATTGTGAATGATGTGGCGTCGGCGCAGAAATTGTTTACGGCGGGGGTCCCGCTGTATGTGATGCCGCTGGATTCGACGCAGCTGAAGCTGGATGAAGTAAAGCGGGCGTTCTTGTTTGGCCAGGGGACAGCAGTGACCGACCAACTCGCGGTGCTGTATCACTTGTGGGGACAGGAGACGCCGACCTTGTTTGATCCCATGACGATTGTATTTGTGTTGCGGCCGGAGTTGTGTCCCGTGCAGGGGATGCACGTTCGGGTGGATGAGAAGGGGTTCACTCGGGAGGAGCCTGGGGAGGCGAATGCGCAGGTTTGTCTGGAGTCAAACGCGGAGGATTTCTTTAGGTTTTATTTGAACCGGGTAGCGGAGAGATGAGAATCAAAATCCCCACCCTAGCCGCACAGAACGCGGCAAACAATGGAGCATCGCACAGGTTGGGATTGAAACGTGAGATCGTGAAGTCCAAACCCCCACTCTAGCCGCAAGGAGCGCGGCTAGAGTGGGGCACCCTCGGATTTTCGCAAGGAGAAGTGGAGATGAATCGGTCGGCGTGGTTGCTGGTCGTGCTGAGCTCGGCTTTGTTCGGGCAGACGAAACAGGGAGTCGACCTCGTCGTTAGCGGCGGGATCGTGGTGACCATGGATGGAGCGCGGACGATTCTTCACGACGGGAGCGTCGCGGTGAAGGGCGATGCCATTGTGGCGGTGGGGCCGCGGGCAGACGTCGAGGCCCGATACCAGGGGGCGCAGGCGATCGATGCGCGTGGGCGGCTCGTGCTGCCGGGACTCATCAACGGGCACACACATGTGCCGATGACTTTGTTTCGGGGGCTGCATGATGACGTCACCCTGAATGACTGGCTGTACAAGTACATTTTTCCGGCGGAAGCGAAGAACGTGAATGAGGAGTTCGTGCGCTGGGGCACGCGTCTCGCGGCAGCGGAGCAGATTCGCGCAGGCGTGACGACGTTCGCCGATATGTATTACTTCGAGGATGCAGTGGCGGAAGAGACTAAGGCGGCGGGGATGCGCGGGGTGCTGGGCGAGACGTTTATCGATTTTCCTGCGCCTGATAACAAGACCAATGCGGAGATGCTGGCTTATACCGAGAGGTTTCTGAAGAGGTGGCAGGGAGATGCGCTGATTCATGCGGCCCCAGCTCCGCATTCGATTTATACGTGCTCAAGAAAGACAATTCAGGATGCGGCGGAGCTGGCGAAGAAATATCACGCGCCGCTTCTGATGCACGTGTCGGAGATGAAGAAAGAGTGGGAGGACAGCGAGAAGGCGAATGGGATGTCGCCGGTACAGTATCTGGAGAAAATTGGAGTGTTGGGACCGAATCTGGTGGCGGCCCATTGCATTTTTGTTGATGAGGCGGATCGGAAGTTGCTGGCGGAACGACAGGTGGGGTGCGTGCATAATCCGTCGAGCAACATGATGATTGCGAGCGGCGTGTCTCCGGTGCCGGAGATGCGGGCGGCCGGGATTGCGGTGGGGCTGGGGACGGATGGTCCGGAGGGAAGCAATAACGATCTGGACCTGATGGAAGAGATCGACCTGGCGGCCAAGTTGGCCAAGATTTCGAAGATGGATCCTCTCGCGCTGAATGCCAAGGCGGTGGTGGAGATGGCGACCATTGACGGAGCCCGGGCGCTGCATATGGAGAAGGAGATTGGATCGCTGGAGGTGGGGAAGAAGGCGGATCTGATCCTGATTGGTTTGGATGAGCCGAACGCGGTGCCGATGTATGACGTGTATGCGCAGATTGCGTATTCGCTGAAAGGTAGTGATGTGGAAACGGTGGTGATTGGCGGGCGGGTGGTGATGCGGGGGCGAAAGCTGTTGACGGTAGACGAACCACGAGTGGTGGAGAAGGCGCGGGAGTATGGGAAGTCGGTGAGGACGTCGTTGGGGATGGAGTAAGTCGAACGACCGAAGCCCCACTTTTGCCGCAAAGAGCGCGGCAAAAATGGGGCACCCGGCGAAGTAAGAAGGCAGAAGTCAAAATCCCCACTTCTCCCAAAACCCGGGAGAAATGGGGCACCCTTCAGAGCTGAGAAGCTCTGCCAGTCCCTTATAATCAAAAGATTCTTTATGGCTGCGATTCTTGAGCGAATTGTTGCGGCTACGCGGGCGCGGGTGGCGGAGGTCAGGCGCGGGGTAGACTTGCGCGAACTGGAGCGGCGGGCGGAACGGCATGTGCCGCGCGGGTTTCGGCGGGCGTTGGAAATGAAGAGGCGCGTAGGAGTGGCGGTGATTGCGGAGTTGAAGAAGGCTTCGCCGTCGAAGGGGCTGATTCGGGCGGAGTTTCGTCCGGGGGAACTGGCGCGGGAACTGGAAGGGGCGGGGGCGGCGGCGCTGTCGGTGCTGACGGATGAGGAATTCTTTCAGGGGTCGCTGGGGAATTTGCGGGAGGCTTCGGGAGCGGTTGCGATTCCGTGTTTGCGGAAGGATTTTATCGTCGATGAGTTTCAGTTGGTGGAGGCGCGGGCGAATTGCGCCGATGCTGTTTTGCTAATTGTGGCTGCGCTGAGTGGGGAGGAGTTGAATTCGCTTGCGGCGGGGGCGAGGCAACGCGGGCTCGATGTTTTGTGTGAAGTGCATGACGGCGAGGAGTTGCGACAGGCGTTGGATGCTGGGTGTGATTTGATCGGGGTGAACACGCGGGATCTGCGGACGTTTGAGGTGGATCTGGAGACAGCGTTTGCTTTGGTGGAGAAGTTTCCAGCGGATGTTGTGAAGGTGGCGGAGAGCGGAATTCATTCTGCGGAGGATGTGGCGCGGCTGCGGACGGCGGGGTATGACGCGTTTTTGGTGGGGGAGTCGCTGATGCGGGCAGTGTCTCCGGGAGAGGCACTGCGGGAGTTGATGAGAGTACCGAGTGGCGAAGACCGAATACCGAGTGGCCAGTTGCGATCTGGAAGGTGACGCAGAAGTGGCGGCGCCAGTTGCATAGGTCCTTCGCTTCGCTCAGGATGACAAATCGCACAATGACTTGGGTGAAGATTTGCGGAATGACGAATCTGGAGGACGCGCTCGTTGCGGTCGACGCGGGGGCGGATGCGGTGGGGTTCGTGTTTTATGAGAAAAGTCCGCGGTGCGTGACGGTAGAGACGGCGCGGGAGATTGTGGAGAAGCTGCCGGAGAGTGTGGAGAAGGTGGGTGTGTTCGTGAATGAGCAGGAGGACTTCATCTGCTCGGTGGTTGACCGGACGTGGATAACGACAGTTCAGATGCATGGTGACAACGAGGATCCACATGTCGCGGATCTCATTATCGAACGGCGACCCAACGCGAGAGTCTTGGCTGCAATTTCGATGTACCGACCGAACCCGCAGGGCTGGGCAATGATGTGGCGTCCGCAATCGGTCCAAGCATTCCTAGTGGATTCTGGGTCATCTGCGAAACACGGCGGGACCGGCGAATCGTTTGATTGGAAAGGCGCCGTTCCAGTTCTGGATGACATTAGAACAATAGGGAAGGTGATCGCTGCCGGCGGGCTGACGAGCATGAATGTCGGAGAGGCGATCGAGATCCTTCAGCCTTGGGGGGTGGATGTAGTTTCTGGTGTCGAGGTGCGCCCGGGGAAGAAGGATCCAGACAAGGTGCGGGCGTTTGTGAAAGCGGTGCGTGAGATGGATCGGAAGGTTGGTTAGGGATGGCTACGGTTCCGAGAACTACGAAAGTCAAAATCCCCACTTCTCGCGCAAAAAGCGCGCGAGAAATGGGGCACCCGGGAAAAGTCAGAGTCCTCACCCCACGCGTTGCTCGCAATGAGCCGGGGCGGTTTGGGGTTTACGGCGGGCGGTATGTGCCGGAGACGCTCATGGCGGCGCTCGAGGAGTTGGAGCGCGAGTATGAGAAGGCTCGGCACGATAAGAGGTTTCAGGCGCGGCTGGAAGAGTTGCTGCGGACTTATGCGGGGCGTCCTACTCCCTTGTTTTTTGCGCGGCGGCTGACGCAGAAACTGGGTGGGGCAAAAATTTATTTGAAACGCGAGGATCTGCTGCACACGGGAGCGCACAAGATTAACAACGGCCTGGGGCAGGGGTTGCTGGTCGAGCGGATGGGGAAGCATCGCGTAATCGCTGAGACTGGGGCGGGGCAACATGGAGTGGCGACTGCTACGGTGTGCGCTCTGCTCGGTTTTGAATGCGTCGTGTACATGGGGACGGAAGACATGCGGCGGCAGGAGTTGAATGTGTTCCGCATGCGGCTGCTGGGCGCGGAAGTGCGAGGGGTAGAGTCGGGGTCGCGAACTTTAAAGGACGCGATCAACGAAGCCATGCGCGACTGGGTGACGAATGTGCGCACTACAC
>JBARBI010000078.1:0-3629 GCA_049792875.1 Candidatus Sulfotelmatobacter sp. | reverse complement strand
GAATCCGACGCGAGCTGAACACCCCGGTGCAGTAGCCGTACACCAACAACTTCGTCATCAGACGCGGATCGTAGGGAGGCTGCCCTCGCTTTTCCTTCTCGTACACCGCGTACATCGCCGACAGATCGAGTTGATCGACGACATCGCTCACGAAGTAGACCAGATGCTGTTCAGGAAGCCATTCGCGCAGGCTTGGCGGCAACAATAACTCTTGCTCCGGCAGGTATGTTCGGTAGCCCTTTGGCATAAAACATTATGTACCGTTTCCGTTCCGTTTGGACCCGCAAAGTTAACGAATACTCGGACAGGCTCCTAGCAGCCTGTGGTAATAGTCGTGAAGCATGTGACCTGGCAAATGTTTCGGACGTCTATACTGCATGGCCATGGGAACCCGCAAAAAACGGGAGCGACAGGAAGATTTCTGGGTCGTCAGTAGCGAGGTCGTGGGCACGCCGGCGCATGCCTTTTACGATCGACTGAATGAAGTTCTAGACCAGCACCACTTCGACCGTAACGTGGAGCGACTGTGCCGACGGTATTACAAAGGCCGTTTGGGGCGCCCCAGCATCACGCCTGGGGTCTACTTTCGTTCCCTGCTTCTGGGGTACTTCGAGGGGATTGATTCGGAACGTGGGATTGCCTGGCGGCTGGCCGACTCCCTGTCCATGCGCAAGTTCATCGGCTACGCCCTGACACAGGAGACGCCGGATCATTCCACCATTTCGCGGACGCGGCGATTGTATTCGGTGGAGACGCACAAAGCGGTCTTCCGGTGGGTGCTGAAGATCCTGTGCGAGGAAGGTCTTGTGGAAGGCAAGACGGTGTCCATCGACGCGACCACGCTGGAAGCCAATGCGGCCATGCGCTCGCTGGTGCGACGGGACAATGGTCAGAGATATGAGGATTATCTAAAGGAGTTGGCCCAGGCGGCGGGGATCGAGAACCCCACGCGCGAACAACTGGCGCGGTGGGACCGCAAGCGCAAAAAGAAGGGATCCAATAAGGAATGGAAGAACGCGTATGAACCGGATGCCCGGATCGCCAAGATGAAGGATGGCAGTACCCATTTGGCCCATAAAGCCGAGCACGCCGTGGACTTGTCCAGCGGCGCACTGTTGGCGGTGACGCTGCAAGGAGCCGATCAGGGAGATACGACGACCCTTCGCCAGACGCTGGTGGAAGCGGGCGAGGCGGTCGCGGAGTTGATCGAGCACGAAGCGGTGACGGCGCCAGCGGAAGAGCCGAAGGTTAGCCTGGGAGGCGTAGAAGATGTGGTGGCCGACAAGGGTTATCACAGCGGTTCGGCGCTGCAGTATGTAAATGCAGCAGGCTGCCGTAGCTACATTCCGGAACCGGACCGGGGGCGGCGGAACTGGAAAGGAAAAAAGGACGAGCAGCAGCAGGTGTACGCCAACCGGCGGCGTGTTCGGGGGGCGCGGAGCAAGCGACTGCAGCGGAAGCGAAGTGAACTGATCGAACGCAGCATGGCACACATGTACCAAACCGGCGCCATGAGACGCGTGCATCTGAAAGGAAGAAAGAACATCCTGAAGCGCCTGCTGGTGCATGCCGGCGGCTTCAATTTGGCGCTAATCATGAGGAAACTTGTGGGAGTCGGCAAACCCCGGCGGTTACAGGGGGCTTTCGCGGGCATTTTTGCGTACTTCGACTGGTTCCTTCTCTATGTCTGCTCAGCTCTTCGAACGGGCTCTCGATTTAATATCGCAAGAACGGAGGGAACAGTAACCTCATGAGGGGCGGTAACGTTACTTAATCAACTCCTCTCGCGCGCATTTGTGAAGGTCTCCGTTCAGAAAAACCAGAAAAACCCACTTTTACCACGGGCTGCTAGGGTGCGCGCGGATTTGTTCGTTATCCCTAACCCGGCGTAGCCGGAACCAAACAGGTCTGGGTATGATGCCGGAATGGGCATCGAGTTACTAACGGAGCGGCTCAAAGATCAGATTGGCGGAGTATTGAGTTGTTGGGATCGGGTGTTGATCTTCGGCACGCTGCCCAAGATTTGCTACGCCGAGGGAATGACGTCGTACCTGTATGCCAAGCAGGTGAGGATCTTCGATTACCCGAAGTTCGCGGAACCCTTCCGGGACCGTCTACGCGAGAACGCCGAGCGCTTGGCGGCGGCAGCCGGGATCGAGATTGAGTTCCTCCGGAAGCGCAATGTCCGGAAGGAGGATCTGGTGAAGCAGGCGCTGGCCAAGCGTGGCGAGCAGCCTGGCTTGGTGTGCATCTTTTCGGCGATGGAGCCATGCTCGACCTACAAGCCGTGGCACGACAAGGCCACCGGCAAAACGTTCTTGCGGTCAGACAACGGCAAGTGTCTGCACTACTATTTCTATTTCATCGACCAAGAGTTGGGGCTGTGCTACGTGCGGGTTCCCACCTGGCTCCCGTGCCGGCTGCAGATCTATTGCAACGGGCACAACTGGCTGGCTTCGAAACTGCGCCGCCAAGGCATCGCCTACCAACTGATCGACAACGCCTTCGTTGAGATCGCCGATTGGAAACGCGCTCAGCAGTTGGCCAACGGGATGGAGATGAAACGACTTCACGCCAAGCTGGACCAGTTCGCATTGAGCTACTGCCCCATCCATCGCGACTTCGGCGTCCCGTACCACTGGAGCGTGGATCAATGCGAGTACGCCACCGACGTCGTATTCAAACGGCAGGCCGATCTGGCGGCCATCTACGGCACTTTGACCCGCACCGCGATCCACACGGTGAAGCCCGACAACATCGCCACGTTTCTGGGCAAGAAGCTCAGCCCGCAGTTTGAGGGCGAATCCGGCAACCGCTACAACATCCGCATCGAAGGCACGCGGATCAAACACACCCTGGGGCCGGTGTCGCTCAAGCTCTACGACAAGTTCAGCCTGATTCTACGGATCGAGACCACGGTCAACGATCTCACCTTTTTCAAGCACTACCGCGAGGTAGAACATCGCGACGGCACCAAGGAAACCAAATGGGCTCCCCTGCAGAAGACCATCTACAGCCTGCCGGCTTTGCGCGAGTTGCTGGAAGCCGCCAATCGGCGCTACCTGGAGTTCCTGTCCACCCTCGAGGATCCGCGCAACGGGCGGGACAAGCTGGATAAACTCTCCCAGTCCGTCACCCAGGAAGGCCGTTCCTATCCCGGCTTCAACCTCTTCGACGCCGACGATGACGCCCTGTTTCAAACCATCCTGCGCGGCGAGTTCAACATCCGTGGGCTGCAGAACAAATCGCTGCGCCGCTTCTTGCCTCATCTCAACAGCGGGCAGGTTTCGCGCCTGCTCAAACGCCTCCGGTTACATGGATTGGTCAAGAAGGTGGCGCACGGTTACAAATACTACGTCACCCCTTTCGGGAAAGACATTCTCACTGCCGGGCTCAAGCTCCGCGAACTCGTCCTCATCCCGCAACTGGCCTACGGCCGCGTTGCCTAATTTGCTTTTCCTGCCTGTTTCGCGCAGGATTTGGATGTAGAGGTCCTAAGTCAGCCTAAAAGCCTGCCCGCACCGGCTCCTCAGCAAAGTGCACGGTCCGCGCGGCCGCGAGGCGGCGGAAAATCTGATTAAGACGCGACCTAAGCGGTTGATGAGAACCTGCTTTAACCGGGTCCGATC
>JBARBI010000077.1:0-24834 GCA_049792875.1 Candidatus Sulfotelmatobacter sp. | reverse complement strand
GCCCAGGGCTGCTCCTAGCGCGAGTCCGACTCCGGTGTGTTTCGATTTGTTCGTCATAACCTTGCTCCTGCAAAACACCTTGCTGCGCTTGGTGGGACGGGCGCAGGCGCCCGTCCCCACACGAGCTTACGCACACGAGACCCCTCGCTATGCCTTCGGCGGATTGCCCGGTTTGGGCGCTTTGTCGCCGATGAGGCGGACCTTGCTCAGCAACTCTGACAGCGGCATTCCTGACAGCGTTTCGAACAATGCGGGCACTTGCGCCGCCATCTTGGTGATGTCGCCGGTGACTTTGTTGAGGCCGGCGGCGTCGCCGTTTCCGGTGGAGACAATGGTGATCTTGTCGACGTTGGCCAGCGGACTGGCCAATGCCTTCACGATCTCCGGCATGCTGGCGAACAGTTTGTCGATCACTGCCGCCTGGTTGTATTCCTGGTAAGCCTCGGCCTTCACGTTCATGGCTTTGGCCTCGGCCTCGCCTTTCTTGAAGATGATTTCGGCTTCGGCCTCGCCTTGCGCGCGAATCGACGATGCATGGCCTTCGGCTTCCGCGATCAGGCGCTGCTTCTCGGCTGCGGCGAGAGTCTCGATGCGCTGACGCTCGATCTCGGCGCCTTTCAGCACGGTCGCGATCAACTCTTTTTCGCGGCGGTTGATTTCCGCTTCCTGCACCTTGACCTGCTGCTCTTTCTCGACCTGCTGCACTTTCACCTGCTCAGCGATCACTTGCTGCTGCATGATGTTGGTCTGGATGTCGTAGGCCTTGTCGGCTTGCGCCTGCTGTCGTTTGGTAACTTCGAGGTATTGGGCCTTCTTGATTTCCAGGTCGCGCTGTGATTCCGCTTGCTTGGCCAGTGATAGCGTCTCAGCTAGCACCCGTTCCTGATCGGCCTGCGCCTTGGCGACAGCCGACTCCCGCTGCGCCAGCGCGCGCTTGATCGCCGTGTCGCGGTCGGCTTCAGCGGTGGCAACATCGGCGTCGCGCTTGATGCGCGCTACATCCGGCTTGCCCATGTTCGTGATGTATTCGTTTTTGTCGCGAACCTCTTTGATGGTGAACGAGATCACTTCCAGGCCCATCTTGTTCATGTCTTCGGCGCAGGTCCCGCGCATCCGGTCGGAAACCATTTCCGGCTGCTTGACGATCTCTTCCACCGTGAGCTGCCCGATGATGCCGCGCAGGTGCCCTTCCATTACCAGGCGGATCAAGCCTTCGCGCTCCTGATCGCTCTTGGTCAGGAACTGTTCGGCGGCGGTCAGGACGGACTCGCGATCAGACTTCACCTTGATCTGCGCCACCGCTTCGACCGTCACCGCGACCCCTTGTTTGGTGTAGAGGTCCTGCTGCGGCGCCACGTCGAACGACATCAGTTCCAGCGACAGATCGCGGCAAATCTGCACCATCGGGAGCACTAGCGTACCGTGCCCTTGCACCACCCGCGTCCCGCCCAGGCCGTACACGATGAGTGCCTCGTGCGGCCCCGCTTTGCGATAGAGCCTGGCCATGCCGCTCATCAGAAACAGAATGACCATCACTCCGAGCCCGACGAAGATCCAAATCTGAACCCAACCCGAGATGCCACTGAACATAACGCCTCCTGTTACAAATGCGGTTGAAGAACCGTCGATCTCTCTGACTTACTCATCTGGGGAGTGCGCTGGCAACACGCCAATGTCCGTTACTGATCTCCCGACATTTCACTCCACAATCGAACGTACGCAATTCCCTTTTCGTAGCGCGTGACTGCAACCTCGGTCCCTTTAGCAATGGCGGTGCCGTCTTCGCTGCGAGCCGCGCACACGCGGCGCGTTCCCATCTGGGAATACAACAGTTCTCCCGTGCCGCCTTCTCGGATGGAGACGACCAACTTGCCGAGCACGCCCACCATCTCGTAGTCTGCAGGGTCCATGTTCTCCTCCGCGGAGATCAGCACCCTGGTCAGGAACAGGAAAATGATTCCGCCACCGGCGATGCCGCTGACCACGGCCAGCAGCAAACCCAGGCCGACCCATAACGACGAAAAGCGGGTGAGGAGATATCCGGTACCGCCAAACCACGCCAGGAACGCGGCCAGCGACGGCGGGTTAAAGGGTGAAACACCGCTGCTCGGCGACGCTGGATGCGCGGCTGCCGAGTCCGACAATGTTGGCCCCTGTGCCGCCGGTGCGTGTGCGCCGGCAGCGGGAGCGTGTGCCGCCGGACCGTTTGCCGCCGGCAAGTGCGGAACGCCGTGCCCGTGGAAGTGCGGTAAATGCAGTCGGCCGAAGCGCGAGCCTCCAAATACGAACGAAAAGAAGCTGAAGCAAAAACCGACTGCGAAACAGATCAGATAGAAGTCTGACCAGTCGAACCCTGTTGAAGTCATCGGATCCGCCTCCCTTCCGCACCCGCGGCGCGACGATGGTTCCAGCCGGCCACCAAATCCGGACGCAACGCTTCGAGCAGGCGGTCGGACAATCCCGGCGTGTCAAGAATCGCGCCCAGCAGCAGCAAACAGTGCCGCGTATCTTTTTCGCGCGCGGCCTTGATCAGCACGTGGCTGACCTCCGGGTCGCTCGCGAAACGCTCCGAGCCCTGCAACATCCAGACGTCGAGCTGTCCCTCAGTCGTGCGCAAGTCCGAAGTCAGCTCCGTGTGGTAGCCCTCGGGGTCATCCACCAGAAAGCCGGGGTGCACCTTGAAAAACTTCGCCAGCAACGCGCGCGAGGACTGTGTCATGTGCGGGCGGGCGCCGTTTTCGATCTGCGAGAGGTAGGACTGGCTGATGCTCTTGCCTTTGCCTAGCTCGGCGCGAAGGGCGCGCACCAGTTCGAGCTGCGTCATGGGACGCCCCAGCCCCCGGAGCGATCCTTCGACTTCCCGCAGGTAACGAATTTTCTCGCCCAGCTTCATCGATCGATCCATATTTCAAATCGAGATAGTTATATTGCAATTTGCAATGTGTGTCAAGAAGTGGATTTGACGCGTTTTCAGCGGATTACGGTCGAGGGCGGCCGAAGCCTGCTCCCCAGAACAAAACGCCCCCGGCCGAGCCGGAGGCGTGAGGACTTATTCTGTCGGAGTGGAACCGGACCTACTGATGGCGGCCGTTGTGCTTATCGCGGTAGATCTGGTGCGACTGGCGGTTTTGCTGGCGGTTGACCTGCTGCTTTTCCTGCGCGGTCAGCTTGCCGCCGTTGGCGGCGCGGTCATTGCGGACTTCGTTGTTGATGCGCGCCTGATTGCTTTCCAGGTGCGCCGTTTCACCCGCGGTCAGCTGTCCGCTCTTGATGCCCTGAGCGATGCGGTCCTGCTGGTTTTCCTGACGCTTCCCTACCTCGCTTTTCGGATTCGTGTTCTGCACCGCGGAGTTGTGCTTATCCTGATAAATCTGCTTCGATAGCTGATTTTGCTGCTGGTTCAGCGTGGTCTTGTCGGCCGAGGTTAGCTTACCGTTGTCCAGCTTGCGCATGTCGCGCTCTTCCTGGTTCACGGTCGATTCGTTCTTCTCCAGGTTCGCGGTCTCGCCCGCAGTCAGTTCGCCGCTCTTCACGCCGTTGGCGATGCGGTCCTGCTGGTTCTCCTTGCGGTCCTGAATGCTCTCGCCGGTTACCGGCGCGGGCGTGGTGGTGGTTTGCGCGAAGACGGGCAGCGCGAAAGCCGCCAAGGCCGCGCTCATCAAGGTCAGTCGGAATGCGTGCTTCATGGTCTGTCTCCCTGTGTGCGTTTTCTGGTTGCTGGCGGCTGTGGCCGCTCAGGGAGAAGAAACCCGCTGTGTCAAGAAATGTTGCGAATTTCTATGTGGTGCGGGATCAATGATTTACAGCCCAAATGCCGCATCCAGAGCGGGGTTTCGCGGCAAGGCTTGGAGGCTGGCTCTAAAGTCCGGCCTCGATGCGGGAGCGGGGATCAAGGTAATCGCGCAGGGCGTCGCCTATGAAGTTGAAACTCAGCACGGCCAGCATCACGGCGAGCGCCGGAAACAGCACCAGGTGTGGCGCGTCGAACAGGTGGGCGCGGCCGTCGTTGAGCATCGCTCCCCAACTGGCGGTGGGAGGCGGAACACCGAGGCCGAGAAAACTCATCGTGGCTTCGGCGAGGATGGCACCAGCCATGCCGATGGCAGCCTGAACCACAACCGGCTGAATGATGTTCGGCAGAATGTGCCGGACGATGATGCGTAGATCGCTGGCGCCGAGGGCACGGGCCGCTTCAACAAATTCGCGTTCCCGGGCAGCGAGGACTTGTCCACGAACCAGACGCGCGTAGCCGACCCATCCGCCAAGCGAGAGCGCGAGTACGAGGTTGAAGATCCCGGGTCCGCGAAAGGCGATGAAGGCGATCGCCAACAGAATTCCCGGGAACGAGAGAAACGCGTTCATCAGCACGACGTTGACGAAGCGGTCGATGCCGCCTCCGTAATATCCAGCGACGGAACCGATGAGGAGTCCGAGGGCGAGCGAAGTCAAGACGACGCAACTGCCCACCAGCATGGAGATGCGAGCGCCGTAGATGACCCGCGAGAGAATGTCGCGCCCCAATTCGTCTGTGCCAAACCAGTGCGCGGACGACGGCGAGTCGAGGCGTGCGGGCAGGTGGATCGATGCGGGATCTTGCGGAGCCATCCAGGGGGCAAACAGGGCGAAGATCACGAAGACGACGACCAATACCACGCCCATCGCTGCCAGTGGATTATGGCGAGCGTTTCCGGCGAGCTTACGGCGCAATGAGATGGCGGCGGTGGACATGAGTTCTGCTACACCTACCATATCTCAAGCCAGACTTTCCGATAATGATGAATCATTTCAAAATCGGCACCATTCGTGGTGATCCGGCAGGCACCGTGGGAGCGAGCGGTCAGGGCAATGAGCACGTCGAAATGCAGGTCGCGGAACTCGTTCGGCGCAAAGCCGCGAGCGGTATGCATTCTTGCCAAGATCTCACCCGACTCCAGCCAATTCTTTTCCGTAGGAGTCAAGATCGGATGATTTCTCGCCAGAGTTCGGAGGAACGCCCGGCGGATACCGCAAGCTGCCTGAAATGGTTCTGCTCTGAACTCGCGGACGCTGTTGGCGAACCCTGGATGGGTGTATGATCGGACCGTTTTTTGAGCCGAAGGAGCAAGCATGCAACACAGCCCGCTGAAGTTAGTGCTCATAGTCTGCCTTTGTGCCTGCTCGTGGGCGCAGGGACCATCGTCTGTACCGCAAGCAGCGATGAATGCGATTCGCCCGGAGGCCATTCGGGCCCACATGCGTTTCTTGTCCGATTCGCTGTTGCAGGGTCGAGCCCCGGGCACACCAGGCTACGAGATTGCGGCGCGCTATGTCGCAACTCAACTCGAGGCTGCGGGCTTGCATCCTGCGGGCGTGAACCGAACCTGGTATCAAACGGTGCCGCTGCGCAAGTCAGTGCTCGATGACGGCAAGAGTTCCCTGGTGCTGGTCACCAAAAGTGGCGATCAAATCCTGACTCCATTGAAAGATTACGTGCTGTATGGCGACTTGAACCGGAGCGACAGCAGCGTTGAGGCTCCTGTTGTGTTTGTGGGATTCGGCGTAACCGCACCCGAACGAGATTACGACGACTACGCCGGCGCCGACGTGAAGGGCAAGATCGTCGTAGTGATTGACGGTGCGCCGGCAAAATTTCCTTCCACGGTGCGAGCCTACTACTCAGACTTCGTCGTAAAAGAAAGGAACGCCGTGGCGCGCGGTGCGGTGGGGTTCATGGACGTGAGGCTGCCCGAGGATCAGAAACGCTTTGCCTGGGATTGGCTTGTGCCACAGGTGCAAATGGGAAACATGGAGTGGCTGGAGAAAAACGGCAGCCCGCACAACGGATTTCCCGAACTTCGCGGCAGTTCGTCGCTCAGTCAATCCGGGGCTGAGAAACTGTTCGCCGACTCCCCCAGGCCGCTAGAGCAACTTTTCGATGCGGCTCGGGCCAGCCAGCCGCAATCGCTTGCTCTAGCGGTCACTGTCCGGATCCACGAGATCAGTTCGCATACCTCGGCCGATAGCCCGAACATCATCGGCGAGGTCCCCGGGTCCGACCCGGTGCTACGCAACCAGTTTGTCGTCTACACGGCACATGTCGATCATCTGGGGATATGCCCGCCGGTGAAAGGCGATAACGTTTGCCACGGCGCTCTCGATAACGCCTCGGGCACGGCGAGCCTGCTCGAGATCGCGCGTGCCTTCGCAAGCTTGCCGAAGGCGCCGCGTCGCTCCATCTTGTTTGTCTTTGTCACCGGCGAGGAGATGGGATTGCTGGGGTCTGATTACTTCGCGCACTTCCCGAGTGTCCCGCGAAGTGCGATTACGGCAAACATCAATATTGACGGTGCGCCCGGTCTGTACTACCCCATGAAGGACCTGATCGTTCTGGGCATCGAGCACTCCAGCCTCGAGCAGCAGGTGCAATCGGCGGCGACGCGAATCGGTTATTCCCTCAGTCCCGATCCCATGCCGGAGGAGAATTTCTTCGTTCGCAGTGACCAGTATTCTTTCGTTCAGCAGGGCATTCCGGCCGTGGACATCACGGATGGTATGAATAGCACCGATCCAAAAGTGGATGGCATGAAGTTACAGAAGGAGTGGTTGGTAACGAAATATCACACGCCGCTCGACAACATGGACCAAACGCTTGACTACGACTCGGGAGCCAAGGCGGCGGGGGTCAACTTCCTCGTCGGCTATGCCGTTGCCCAGCAGGACGTCGCGCCGAACTGGAACAAGGGTGACTTCTTCGGAGACAAGTTCGGACCGCGACACGCTGGCGAGGGCTCGGGAGCGAAGTGACGGTTTGCAGCGGCGAGGAAGAAGCGGTTGTTAACACAGTAATCTGACCGATGGCGGGAGATTTTCCGTCGTAAGCGATCCCTCTAGCTGACCAATCGCTCATGCCTCACTATCTATTCCTTCATGTACCTTTTGTGGTACACTCCTTAATGAGCCTTAAAAGATGGCTGCGGAGAGAACGCCACGCAAGATCGAGCTTGTGTTCTTCCGCAATGACGCAGGCGGCGAGCCAGTCCGCGATTGGTTAAAGGGACTGGATGAAGTGGAGCGTCGAGCCATTGGGACGGACCTTTTGCGGGCACAGTGGCGTTGGCCCGTTGGCATGCCGCTCTGTCGACCGATGGGAAAAGGGCTGTGGGAAGTGCGGACCGATTTGTCCGGCAACCGTACCTCGCGCGTCTTGATCTGTTTTTATCGTGACCGACTGGTAGCGCTGCACGGGTTCATTAAGAAGACGCGAACTAGTCCCGAGGACGACTTAACGCTGGCGCGCAAGCGCCAGAAGGAGTTGGAACTATGACCAAGAAGAATCTCGGATCGAGCATCGACGACTTCCTGAAGACGGAAAACATCTTCGAGGAAGCACAGGCGCAAGCCGTCAAGGAGGTCGTGGCGTGGCAACTGGCCAAGGCGATGAAGAAGAGAAAGATTTCCAAGGCGCGGATGGCAGTCTTGCTGAAGACGAGCCGCTCTCAGGTGGATCGCATTCTCGATCCGAAACGCGACATCACGCTGTCCAGTTTGCAGCGGGCGGCGGCTTTGGTGGGGCAGCGGGTGGTGATTGAGTTGGTGTGACGGCAGTGTCGTCGCTCACCCTTCGCAAAGAGCGCGAAGGATGGGGCACCCGGCCCTATTGCCTGATCCTCGGATTCGCGACCGAGTACAGCACATCGGTCAGGAAGTTTACGGCGACGTAGGTCAGGCCGATCGCCAGAATGCAGCCTTGCACGAGGAAATAATCGCGCCCCGAGATAGCGTCGACCGTGAGGCGGCCAATACCGGGCCAGGAGAAAATCTTTTCGGTCACGATGGCTCCGGCGAGTAACGCTCCGAATTGCAGTCCCAGCACTGTGAGCACGGGGATCATGGCATTGCGCAGAGCGTGGCGATAGACCACCGTGCGTTCGGGCAAGCCTTTGGCGCGCGCGGTGCGGATGTAGTCCTGGCTGAGCTCTTCAAGCATGGAGGTGCGCACCATGCGGGTGAGGATGGCGGCGAGTGCGCCGCCCATGGTGAGGGCGGGCAGCACGAGGTTGGCGAACGAGCCCGCACCCGAGACTGGGAGCCAGCCCAGTTTGATGGCAAAGAGCAGGATCAGGATAGGGCCAAGGGCGAAGTTGGGGAACGACAGGCCGAAGAGGCTGACGACGGAGAGCAGGCGATCGTCCCAGCGATTGCGGCGGCGGGCGGAGCGGACTCCAGCGGGGATCGAGAGGAGGATGGCGACGAATAACGACGCCAGTGTGAGGCGCAGCGTGTAGGGGTAGCGCTGCGCGATAAGCCTGGTCACGGTCTGGTTGTAGCGGATGGAGCGTCCAAGGTCGCCGTGCAAAACGCCTTTCCAGTAATGGAGGTATTGCTCGCCCAAGGGAGCATCGAGGCCATAGACGTGACGCGTGGCGGCGATGTCGGCCGCGGGAGCACCTTCGCCGAGCATCTGCGCAATGGGATCTCCGGGAACGAGGTGGATGAGCAGAAAGACGAGGCTGACGACCAGCCAGATCACTGGGAGGGTGTAGAAGACGCGTTGGAGGAGGCGTTGGGCCATGGGGTCGCTAGTCGTTGATCGTTGATCGCTCGTCGCTCATCGGTGGCCCTTGTTCCCGCTTGGCCAAACCCCGTCGAGCTTCGCTCGACTCGACAGCCGAGGGCGGCTGTCCCCACATTCAATCTCCTTGTCTGCTTTCAATCTCCTGTCTGCTTGGCGGCTTCGGCTTCGCCTTCGACGTTGGCACTCTTTTCGATTCTCACTCTAGCGATGCGGTGGCCTTCCAATTCTTCCACCGTGTACCGGCGGCCTTCGAATTCGAAGGAGTCCCGCAGATTGGGGATCCTTTGCAGCCGCGCGAGGATGAATCCCGCCAGGGTTTCAAATCCGGCGTCACGCGGGAGAGTCAGGCTATATTCGGCTTCGAGGTCGCGGATGTTCACCGATCCTTCGAGCACCAGGACCGACTCGTCCTCCAGAGCGGGTTCGCTGGGGGAGACGTCGAATTCGTCTTCGATGTTGCCCACGAGCTGCTCAAGGATGTCCTCGACGGTAATGACGCCGGCCGTCGAGCCGAATTCGTCGACGACCACCGCGAGATGGCGGCGGCGATCTTTGAACTCGGAGAGCAACTCGGCCAGAACCTTGGTTTCGGGTACCACCAGCACGTCGTGCATGATCTGTCCAATCTGCATGCGGGCGATGCGCGTCGAGGTGGATTGGCCAAGATTGCTGAGGCGAAAGCGCATCCAGCGCATGAGGTCTTTGTAGTAGAGCACTCCAACAATGTGCTCGGGGCCGCGCTGCGGATCGTAGACCGGGATGCGCGAGTGCTGGCCTTCGACCACCCGTGCCAACGCTTCGTCGAGTTGCAGGTCGGAGGGTAGGGAGAAAATGTCTGGGCGCGCGACCATGACCTCCCGAACGGTAATGCTGTCGAGTTCGATGGCGCTGTGAATCATTTCCTCCTGGAACTCGGGAATCTGGCCGAACTGGCGGCTGGCAGTGACGATGAGTTTGAGTTCATCGGGAGAGTGGACGGCGCCTCCGCGGCGGGTCGCTTGGGCGCCAAACAGGCGCAGGACCAGACCGCCGGAGCGGCGCATGAAAAACAGGACAGGGCGCGTGAGGGTAAGGAACGCTTCCATGGGCGCCGCGACAGCGAGAGCGACCTGCTCGGCGCGCTGCAGTGCCAGAGTTTTCGGAACGAGTTCGCCCAGGATCACGTGCATGTAGGTGATCAGGCTGAACGCGATGGCGATAGCGATGGTGTGGGCGTAGACGGCCGCGTGCGGGACCTCGTGGACGAAGCGCATCCCTTCCACCAGGCGGGCAACCATAGGCTCGCCGATCCAGCCCAGAGTCAGGCTGACCATGGTGATTCCGAGTTGGACCCCGTTCACGACCTCGTCGAGGTTTTGATGGAGACGCTGGACGATACGCGCACCGATGCGGCCCGCTAGAATGAGCTGCTGGATGCGGGTATCGCGCACGCTCACCAGCGCGAATTCGGCTGCTGCGAAGAAGGCATTGGCCGCCACCAGGAGAAGGATCAGAAAGACCCGGAGCAGCACAAAGGCGATCATGGAACGGTAATTCTAACATTTTAAAGGCAGTTGTTAGGGCGCTACAGCCATTCCTGTTTTATTTGTGGGGAATCGAGAGTGCCTGTGTGGGGACAGCCGCCTTCGGCTGTCCTCGGGCCGAAGGCCCGATGCCTCTCGACTTCGGTCGGCTGCCGACATCAAAAGCTGTCGAGCTGCGCTCGACGGACAGCCGAGGGCGGCTGTCCCCACAAGCCTCTGCCGGGTCGCTACTTCGAGTGCGCAAGATCACAAAATTTGATCCGGTAATCCGCTATCCTTTTAAAGGGTCACGGGTCTAACTGGCAGGCGGCAGATGGGTTAGCGGTGATGGCGATCTTTTTGCATCCAAGTCGGAAATCATAGTTTCACGGGAACAAACGCAACTCGGGCCCCGTACCACAGAGTGAGGGCAGCAGAATGGCTCCCAATCTCCATTTGGCGGTATCTACAGGAGGCGTTGTGAACGGAAACGGAAATAATAAGAAGAAGCGTCGCAAGCTGATTATCTGGGGCAGCGTTGGATTGGGAATCGTTCTGCTGATCGCAGTCGGAGTGTTCGCGGCGACGCGCGGCGGAACCAAGATTGATCCGTCGAAGCTTGCCAAAGTGGAAAAGGGCGACTTGGCTAAGAGCGTAGTGGCGACTGGCAAGGTCACGCCCATCACGAAAGTCGAAGTGAAGTCCAAGGCCAGCGGCATCGTGAAGAAGCTTCTGGTGGACTACGGTGATCGCGTCAAAAAGGGTCAACTCCTGGCGCAACTCGACAAGGTCGAAATCGAGGCGCAGGTGGAGCAATCGCGTGCCGGCCTGGAAGCGGCGCAGGCAAATTCGAAGAGCTCGCAGGCTGACTTCGAGCGCGCCAAAGTGGATGCGGAAGGTCCGGATGTACCGCTGCTCAAGCGCGCCTACGACCGTGCCGTCGGCATGGCGAAGGATGGAGTCGTCTCCGCTTCCGCGCTGGATGACGCGCAGAAAAACTACGAGATGGCCCTCAACAAGCAGAATGTGTCGAAGGCACAGGTCACCGTGCTCAAGGCCAAGATTGCGCAGGCCCAGGCCAACGTCGCGCAGGATCAGGCCAACCTGAAGCAACTGGAAGAGCAGCTCAGCTATACCGACATCATTTCGCCGATTGATGGCATCGTGCTGTCGCGCGACGTACAGATGGGCGACGCGGTGAGCTCGATCCTGGTGCTGGGTTCGTCGGCCACGCTGGTCATGACGCTGGGCGATACCAGCGAAGTGTATGTGAAGGGCAAAGTCGACGAGAGCGACATTGGCAAGGTCTATTTGGGACAGCGGGCACGCATCAAGGTGGAGTCGTTCAAGGACAAGACCTTCGACGGCAAGGTGACCAAGATTTCTCCGATGGGCGTGGAGAAGGATAACGTCACGACGTTTGAGGTGCGCGTGTCGATCCAGAATCCCGGTGGCGAACTCAAAGCCGAAATGACCGCCAACGCGGAAATCATTCTGGAAGAACATAAGAACGTGCTGCAAATTCCGGAAGGCGCAATCCTCTACGACAAGGATAAGAAGGCTTCGGTCGAGATTCCTGATCCGAAGGGCAAAGAGGGCAAGAACAAAGTTGCCGTCAACATCGGGATCTCCAACGGCGCCAAGACCGAAGTGCTGAGCGGGCTGAAGGAAGGCGATCAAGTCGTACTGCAGTAACACATAACATCCGGCCTCCGGCATCCGGCTTCCGGTTCGAAGCGCTATCCGTACTCCGGGAGCCAAGAGCCGAAAGCCGGATGCCCTTTTAGCGATCGTTTATGACTCTCTCCGAAATCCTGCGCCAGGCGTTCGCCACATTCCGGGCCCACAAGATGCGCACCTTCCTCACGATGTTTGGGATCGTGTGGGGAATCGCATCGGTGATCATCCTGGTGGGGCTAGGGCGTGGTTTCAGCGTCGACCAGAAAAAGCACATGCAGACTCTGGGCAAGGACCTGGTCATCATGTGGGGTGGGCGCACCAGTTCACAGGTCGGCGGGCGCGCAGCCGGGAGAGAGATTCACTTGAGCGTGGATGATGCCGAGTTGATTCGCGACGAGTGCTATCTGGTCAAGAACGTCAGCCCTGAACTGCGGCGGACCATTCCTGAAGTCAGCCAGTACAACCTGGCCAGTCGCGGTGTAGTGGGCATGTGGCCGTCCTATCAGGATTTCCGTTCTCTGCAGGTTTCCGACGGCCGCCTGATTACCGACGACGACGAGCGTGAGGGTCGGCGAGTGCTGGTGTTGGGTTCAAAGGCATACCGGCAACTGTTTCCCGGGCAGCCCGCAATCGGCGCCAGTGTGCTGGTGCAGAGTGTTCCCTATCTGGTAGTGGGAGTACTGCAAGAAAAGAAGCAGAACTCGAATTACAGCGGTCCGGATAACGATTACCTGTTCGCGCCGTATTCGGCGATATCGCGCGATTTTCCGCCCCCGACCAAGCCCGGAGCCGGGATTACGCGCGGGTATCTCGATGACATTGTCTTCGAAGTAGGCGATCCCGAGGAACACGAGGCCGCGGTCCTGCAAGTGCGCCGGACCCTGGCACGAGTCCACCACTTCGACCCCCTCGATAAGGACGCGATGTTTATCTGGGACACGATGGAAGGCGCCAAACTGCTGGACAAGATCTTCGGCGTCGTGACGATATTCTTTGGTTGCGTCGCCATCGTCACGCTGTGCCTCGGTGGGATTGGCGTGATGAACATCATGCTGGTATCGGTCACCGAGCGCACGCGAGAGATTGGAACGAGAAAGGCGATGGGCGCGACCAAGCGCGACATTCTCCGGCAATTTTTTGCCGAATCTGCCATGCTGACCGTGGTAAGCGGCATCCTGGGGCTCGCGTTCGGAATGGGGACGTGCGCCGCCTTGGAGGCGTTGCCTCTGCCCGACTTTGTCCCACACCCCATCGTTTCCTGGATTTCGATTGTTGCTTCGATTCTGACACTTTCGTTGATTACCGTGACCGCGGGCATGTATCCGGCCCAGCGCGCCGCGGATATGACGCCTGTGGAGTCACTACGCTATGAATAACTATCCAACTCTCCGCACAGCTACGGTGGCCAACCGGTCAGTATTTGCGATCGCGCTGGTCGTGCTTTTCACAACGACGGTTGCTTTTGCATCTACCCCGCAGGGCACGTTCGAAAAAACCCTTACGGTAAGCGGACCGGTCGATCTTGAGGTGCTCACCCATTCCGGTGACGTCACGGTTCGCGCCGGCTCCTCGGGCTCCGTCTTCATCCGGGGGAAAATTTTTGTGGGCGACCGCTGGTTTGGCAGCAACCGGGAGGCCGACGTCCACCAGATCGAACTGAATCCGCCCATCCGGCAGGAAGGCAACAGCATTCACATCGATTATGTGAACATACGCAATATTTCGGTGGATTACGAAATCAGCGTGCCGGCAGACGCTACCATCCGCACCCGCAGCGGCTCGGGAGACCAGACAATTGAAGGAACGCACGGCAACGTGGACACGCAGACCGGGTCGGGTGACGTGAGGCTGGCGAATCTGACCGGTGAGATTCGCCTGCAGACGGGATCGGGCAACATTCGGGCGCATCAGATTTCGGGCCCGGTACGAGGAGGTACGGGAAGCGGCGATGTCGAAATTGAAGAGATCGCGGCGGGCGACATCGAACTCCACACCGGCTCCGGGAACATCAACGCGCGCGGTGTGCAGGGTGGCTTCCACGGCGAGACGGGCAGCGGCGATGTGACGGCCGAGGGCTCACAGAGCGGGACCTGGGACATTCGCACGGGCTCGGGCAACGTGCATGTACGGCTGCCGGCCAATGCTGCGTTCGACGCGGACATCTCCACAAGTTCCGGATCGCTGGAGGTGGGGACCCCTATCGAGATGACGGTACAGGGACGCGTGGGAGATATGCACAAGCAGATTCACGGCAAGGTGCATGGCGGAGGTCCGCTGCTCCGGGTGCGCACAGGCTCGGGAGATATACATATTCAGTAGAGTGGCGTGAACCCCTGTCATCCGGAGCCAAGCGAAGGATCTGTGAACTTTGCTGATCGCGTGAGACTACGTAGGTCCTTCGCTCCGCTCAGGGTGACAAGCACTTGAGAATGATTGCATGTACCTGAAAGAGCTCATTTCGCAAGGCTGGCAGTCGCTGATGCGCGATCGCATGCGCTCGGCGCTCACCATGCTGGGCATCGTATGGGGCCTGGCGTCAGTGGTGCTGTTGCTGGCCTACGGGCAGGGCCTGGGTGGGTGCGTGCTGCACGCCTTCCTGAACATGGGAAACAACGTGATTGTGATGTGGCCCGGGCAAACCAGCATGCAGGCGGGCGGCCAGAGAGCAGGGAAAAAGGTCACTTACGAACTGGAGGATGTAGAGGCGATTCGCGACGAAGTACCCATTGTGCGGGCGGTGAGCGGCGAGATCGACCGCGATTTCGGCTTCAAGCTGGGCACCCGAGTCGTGTCCATCCAAGTGCGCGGCGTGGACATGCCGTACGGACAGATGCGCAAACTCGATCTGGCAGACGGACGCTACTTCAACGAGAGCGACTTCGCCGACCACCGACGGGTGGTGATTCTGGGCTACGAGGCGGCAAAGAAGGTATTTCAGGGCGCGCCCGGCGTGGGGCAGAACGTCAACATTGGCGGGCTGGATTTTGAAGTGATCGGGACTATGCGCAATAAGATCCAGGACTCGATGTATCAGGGTCCGGACAACGAGAACGGGTTCATTCCTTTTGCGTTGATGCGCGATCTGAAAAACATTCGCGATCCCGACGAGATCATCATCCAGCCCACGGCACCCGAACTGAACAAGAAGGCATTGGCGGCGGTGCGCGAGGTGATCGCGCGGCGGCACCACTTCGATCCCAAGGACGAGAAAGCGACGCCGGAGTGGGACACCATTGAAGATCGCGCCATGATCAACGGATTTTCCTACGGACTGCAAGCCGTCCTGGGTCTGATCGGCATCTGCACGTTGGCGGTGGGCGGCATCGGCGTGATGAACATCATGCTGGTGTCGGTGACGGAGAGGACGCGGGAGATCGGGCTCCGCAAGGCGATCGGAGCCCGGCCAAGACACATCCTGGTGCAGTTTCTGCTCGAGGCCCTGGTGCTCACCTTTGTCGGCGGGATGGTCGGAATGGCGGTCGCCGAACTTCTGACGTGGGCCATTCCGCCCATGCCGCTTTACGATGAGTTCTACAAGACCGCCGATCATGAGGGAGCGATCTTCCTGCATGCTTCAATGAGCGTGATGATGATTTCATTCGTGATTCTGTCGCTGGTGGGCATCGTCTCCGGGTTCTTCCCTGCGCTGAAGGCAGCGCGGCTGAATCCGATCGAGGCGCTGCGGTACGAGTAGACCCCTTATCCGTTCATATTGCGCTGTTGTTTGACCTCCGGATGTGAGTATCATCTCTGTCATGCCACGCCGCATTACGACAATGGCCTTTGATCAGGGTCTTACTGGTGTTGATTCTGCTGCCACTCGTTATCGCCTCCGTCTTCTTCATGGTTGTCCGGCTTGGTTTGTTGCGTCCATAGCGACGGTGACAATACCGCTGGCAGCATCTATTACCTCCGTGCCTTGACGGACACCTTCCCAGCAAATTAACTTCGCTGTACCTAGAATTTTGTCTTCCAGCGAGGGAACGTTGCCGCATCGTCCGATCATTACTCTCACTACCGATTTTGGGACCAACGATCATTTTGTCGGCGCGATGAAAGGCGTCATCGTCGACATTGCACCCGACGCCCAGATCGTGGATATTTCTCACGCCGTGCAGGTCTTCGACGTGCTCGATGGCGCGCTGGCGATTTCCCAGGCCTATTCGTACTTTCCCAATGGGACAATCCACATGGTTGTGGTGGATCCGGGCGTGGGCACGACGCGGCGGCCAATTCTGGCCTCGAGCGACGGGTATCACTTCGTCGCGCCCGACAATGGCGTGCTTTCGATGGTGTATGCGAAGGAAGAACGTATCCACGTGCGGCACATCACGTCGGACCACTACTTCCGGCAACCCATCAGCAATACGTTTCACGCACGCGACGTGTTTGCTCCCGTGGCGGCATATCTCGCCAAGATGGTCGATTCACACAAATTCGGAGATGAGATTGAGGACTACGTGCGTTTCGCCGCGCCCCGGCCGAAGGCGACGGGCGAAGGCCGATTGCGCGCCGTGGTGCTGAAAGTGGACCGCTTCGGCAACCTGATCACCAATGTGGCGCCCGAAGACGCTCCCGCGCTGTTTACCGCCAAGCCGGGCGCATTCAAAATTGTGGTGGGGAGTCGGGAAATTACCGACATTCACACGGCTTACGCCGAGGGTACGCCGGGGGAAGTCTTCGGCATTGTCGGGAGCATGGGCTACCTGGAAATCGTGGCCAACCGCGCGGCAGCAGCACAGATCACGGGCGCGGGCAAGGGTAGCGAAGTCAGCATCTTCCTGGGCGAAGCTGCGGCGGTGGGCAAAGGGGCGTGAGTTCAGTTTCGTTTCGTAGCACTGGCATCTTGCCGGCTGTGGAGAGAACCTGTCCTGAGCCCGCTTAAGGGGCGTTTCGCCGTCGCTTCCCGACGGCGGCGCAACCACCTACGAATTCTTCGGTTTGGGATGGACGTAGCGTTCCATCTCGCCCGTCCACCGAAGGAAGTGCCACAGATCGCGGCGCTCGCGCCACATGAATTCCCAGAACTCCAGGAAATTGATCTGCGTCATTTTCACGCCCGTGTAGGTCTCGATCCGCCACAGCAGGTACGGGCTGCGCCACGGGGCCAGGCGATGGCCTTTGGTGGCATTCCAGATAAAACGAAGCTTGTAGCGCATGCAGCCATGATACCTGCAAGGTGCGCATGCCGGGAGGGAGAACCATGAACCACAATGGACACGAAGTATCCCGAGGGGACTTCATGGGTCACGCGTTTCCCTCGTGTAACTTGCGTCCCTGGTGATGAAGACTTCGGATTGATGCCTCGTCGGGTCATGTTCGCCAGGGAATGACGTCACGGCGCATGTTAGAATCCAAGCTCCGCTTGGGATTTCCACGAATGTCTGACGCAAATGCCCGCCAAAAGGCCGAAGATTACTACTACGCCGCGCTCGACCTGATGGCCAACGGCGATTTGGAGAGGGCGGTCGCCGCCTATCAGGAATCGCTGACCACCGACCCGACGTTTACTGAGGCCATGCACGGACTGGCGCGGGCTCTGCAAGACTTGCAGCGCTACGACGAGGCCATTGCCGTCGCGCAGAGGCTTGCCGAGATCGATCCGGATGACGTGCTGGCGCATACCAGCCTGTCCGTGCTGTACCAGAAGAAAGGGATGATTCCCGAGGCGGAGGCGGAAGGGGCGAAAGCGCGGGTGCTGGGGTGGAAACAACAGTTAAAGAAGGGCAGCTTCTAGCTTCTAGCCAAGCCGACGCACCAGACTTTTCCGAATCGTAGCGGACGCACGCACCAGCCGATCTTGAGCTAGAAGTGGCTTTGCTACAACCCGTACTTCTTCATCAAATGCCGAAACGATCGGTAGGAGATGCCGAGCACGTCGGCGGCCTTAGTCTGTACGCCACCGCTCTGGTTGAGCGCACTCTGCAACAGCGATCGCTCGATGCCAGCCACGTACCCTTCCATGCCCATGCCTTCGGGAAGGGTCACATCCCCTCCGATTTCCGGCAAAGTTCCGCCGCCGGCAGAGGCTGCCGCGGCGCGTGCTTTGGGGCGTTCGGCGGGAAGCTCGACATGCAGTTCGTCAGTCGTTTCAAGAGCAACGGCGCGCTCCACGGTGTTCTCCAACTGGCGGACGTTTCCCGGCCACTCGTAGCCGCACAGCGAATCGAGCGACGGCGCGTTGACGCGCAGGATGCTGCGGCCCGCCGCGCTGGCATACTTTTTCAGAAAGTGGTTCACCAGCAACGGAATGTCTTCCCGGCGCTCGCTCAGTGGAGGCACGCGGATGGGAATGACGTTCAAGCGGTAGTAGAGATCTTCGCGAAACAGGTTTTCGGCAACCGCCTTGTCGAGATCGCGGTTGGTGGCGGCGATCACGCGCACGTCGATGGAGATTTCGCTGGTGCTGCCCACCGGACGCACCGTGCGCTCCTGCAGGACACGCAAGAGTTTGACCTGCATGGCCAGAGTCATTTCGCTGATTTCGTCGAGGAAGATGGTGCCCCCGTCGGCAACTTCGAACAGGCCACGCTTGTTCTGGTTCGCGCCGGTAAAAGCACCCTTGAGATAACCAAAGAGTTCGCTCTCCAGCAGGGTCTCCGGGAAGGCTCCGCAGTTGACGGAAACGAAGGCGTCCGCGGCGCGCGGCGAACACACATGAACGGCGCGGGCAACGAGCTCTTTTCCCGTGCCGCTTTCGCCGTGGATCAAGACCGTGCTGGCGGTGGAAGCGACGGTGCGCACCGTCTGCTTGAGCTTCTCCATGGCAGCACTCGAGCCAATGATGTTGTCCAGCGAGTTGCGGGTGGCTGCGTCACGACGCAGCGCGAAGTTCTGTTTGCTGAGATTCAGTTTTTCGAGCGCGCGATTAATGGCCAGCTTGATTTCGTCGACCAGGCCAGGACTTTTCCGGATGTAGTCGGTCGCGCCTCCCGCTTTTACCGCTTCCACAGCGGCCTCGTAGTCGTCAACCGCAGTGATCAGAATGACCGCGGAGTCGGGCGACACCCGATGGGCATGGCGCAGCACTTCGATGCCGTCGATGTTCGGCATCTTGATGTCGGTGATGATGACGTCGTAGAGCGCGCCGTCGATCTTGTTTTTTGCAGTCTGCCCCGCTTGCACAGTCTCGACCCGGTGTCCCTCACGGCGCAAAGAGATGTCGAGCATTTCGCAGATGGAGCGTTCGTCGTCGCAGACCAGAATGTTAGCCACGGAGGCCTCCCCGGGTCGCGACTGCAGCTAGCGCCCGAGCCTTGTCTGCCACACCCCTTACACTCTCATCGGTGGAGAGTTTCCTGTCGGCATCGAGGCGGTGCAACCTCAGGACGAACGTGGTTCCCTGCCCCGGCTTGGATCGCGCCCAAACTTTGCCTTCGTGCGCCTGCACAATCTGGTAGACAATGGCCAGCCCGAGGCCGGTTCCGCCCTCGAAGTTCGACTGGAACGGCTCAAAGATTTTTTCGATCTGCTGCGGGCTCATGCCCGCCCCGGTATCGGTGAATCCGACCTGCCAATCCTCGCCGAGGGATTCGACAGCGACAGTGAGTGCGCCTCCGCCTTTCATAGCCCGCACCGCATTCTCACAAAAGTTCCAAAACACTTGTTTGAGCTTGTCCCCGTCGGCGAATACCAAGGCTTGAGGAACGGCAAACCGTCGCTCGATGGTGATGCCCGTCTTCTCCGCCGTCATGCGGTGATCCATCAGCGTCAAGGTATCTTCGACCAACTGGATGAGGTCGACCTTGTCGAAATGATATTGCTTGGTGCGCGAGTAAGCCAGGAAGTCGGTGATGATGCTGTTCAAGCGCTGCGACTCGCGGGTTACGATGTCGAGCAGGCGCCGGTGCTCCTCGCTCATCTCGGGAACGCCGGAGAGCATGCTGACGGACCCGGCAATGGAGGTCAACGGATTGCGGATTTCGTGGGCGATAGCGGCGGCTAAACGACCGACCGCGGCCAGACGGTCCTGCATCCGCACCTCGCGCTCCAGGCGTCGAATCTCGGTGAGATCGTCCATCACATAGACGTACCCGAGTTCCCCGCGCTCCGGAACGGTCAGGGCCGCCACCCGCACCCGAACCGTCTTGCGGAACTTCGTGGGAGGATCAAAGCGGACTTCCCCGTGGAACTGTTGCGATTCCACCGTGGGCAGAGGATCCAGAAACAGCTGACGAACCGGCGCCCCCACCAGTTCCGCGGGGGTGCGCTCCAGGAGGCGCTGAGCCGCGGCATTGACCAGCGTGATCCGGCCGTCGAGACCGGTGGTGATCAGCCCGCTGCTGATGGAATGGATGATGTTCTCGTGCAGAATCTGCAGGCTTTCGAGTGCTCCACTGGTGTCCTTCAACTGGACGCCCACCTGGCGCAGTTTTGCGGTGAGCAGTCCCGCCAGGTAAGCCACTGCCAGGAAGGCGAACAGATTGACGAAGATGATGGCCTGCAGCGCCTTCAGGCCGGGATGCGTACTGCTGTAGGAGGGAACGACGCCATAGTAGTTCAGTTCCAGCACGGTGCCGTAAAGAATGAAGGCCAGGGCAGCGACCAACTGCGCCCACACCCGCGGCAGCAGAACGCTGGCGACAATGATGACCAGGGGATAGAGAAAATTGAGCGAACTGTCCCATCCTCCCGTTTCGTGAATGACAAGGCTGACCAGAATCAGATCGGTGAGAACCTGCAGTGAGGCCTGCAAGCGGTGCTCCTGCCAGAAGGAAAGCAGAAGGACGTAGAACAGGGAAAGACTGTACCAGAACAGAATGGTACTGATGAAGAGCCGCATGGGCAGCGGCGCCGGACTGAACTGGGCAACCGCCACCTCAATGGCAAGGAGAAGGGTCAGAATAAAAATGCGGACCCGAACCAGCCAAGCCAGCCAATTGCGCTCGTCGAACGTCGATTGCATCGCGATCTCAGGTCTTCGGTCTTGGGCGTAGTCTTGAGCAGGCTCCTAGGTGTCAGGCGTGAGCCAAAGACCTGACACCTAGGACCCGAGACCAGTCTTTCCTAGCCAGCCAGCTTGGCGATCATGGCGAACAGCGGCATGTAGAGCGAAATGACGATACCGCCGATCATGATGCCCAAGGTTCCAATGATGAACGGTTCCAGCATGGCCAGCATGTCTTTCGTGGCTGCGTCGACTTCTTCTTCGTAGAAGTCGGCAATCTTCTGCAGCATCGAGTCCATGGCGCCGGTCGCTTCGCCAACCCCGATCATCTGCGTCACCATGTTGGGAAATACGCCGCACTCACGCAACGGGTCCACGATCGTGCGTCCTTCTTCGATGGCTTTGCGCACCTTCATCAGCGCCTCTTCCAGCACCGCGTTACCGGAGGTCTTGGCGGTGATGGTCAAACCTTCGAGGATGGGGACGCCGGAGGTAATCAGCGTGCCCAAAGTCCGGGTGAAGCGGCCGACCGCGATCTTGCGCAGCAACGACCCGATCACCGGAATATGGAGCAGCATCTTGTCAAAGTAGTAGCGGCCGCGGGGATGCTTGCGAATTTGTTTGATCCCGAAGAAGAGACCAAAGCCGCCCACGAAGAACATCCACCAGAACGATTGCACGAACGCACTCAGGCCCATGACGATACGAGTCGGAAGCGGGAGGTTGACGCCCAGTCCAGCGAACAGGTTGGCAAAGATGGGCACGACCCACTTGAGCAGCGCGCCGACGATCAACACCGCCATGCTTACGACGGCGATGGGATAAATCAGTGCGGACTTCACCGCTGCCTTGAGGCGCACCGCCTTTTCCACGTAGGTCGCCAGGCGTTGCAGAATGATGTCGAGAATACCGCCGGTTTCACCGGCCTCGATCATGTTGGTGGTGAGGTCGTCGAAAACCACGGGATACTGGCGCATGGCGTTGGCGAGGGTAGCGCCACCTTCCACCGTGGTTCGAACGCCGATCAACACCTTCTGAAATGCCTGGTTTTCCTGGTTCGCAGCCAGAATCTCCAGACACTGCACCAGCGGCAGGCCGGCATCGATCATGACCGAGAACTGGCGAAAGAAGATCGCGATGTCCTTGGTCCCGACCTTGCCCGAACCGAACGTGGGCATGGAGAACTCTTTGCCTTTTTCGCGAATCGAGCCGGGCGTGATGCGCTCGCGCCGCAAAGCCTGCGCCAACGACGCCTTATTGGGTGCCATCCGCTCGCCGGATATCTTCTGTCCGGATGCGTCCTTGCCGGAAAATGTAAAGACTGGCATGGTTTAGCTTCTCCTCACTGACTTGCCGGTTTCGTAAATTCCATGTACGTGCAAATGTTGATCTCCACCCGCGCTAGTGCTTGGACGGAGCAGCTCCTCGGGCCAGAGTGGTTCCTGCCGTAGTTGGCCGGTTCAGCAAGCTGGCGCCGCGGTTGATCATTTCCTGCAACTCGTCCACATTGCTGGAACGCGCCATGGCAACTTCCAGCGAGATCTGTTTCTGGAAGTAGGCGGTAGCCAGCGACTGGTTGAACGTCTGCATTCCAAATTTTTCCTGTCCCGACTGCATGGAGGAGTAGATCTGGTGGATTTTGTCTTCGCGGATCAGGTTACGTACAGCCGCGTTGGGTATCAGAATCTCCATAATCATGGCCCGGCCCTTGCCGTCGATTCGCTGCAGCAGGCTCTGACACATGATCCCTTCCAGAACCAGCGAAAGTTGGGCCCGAATCTGGGGCTGCTGGTGCGCCGGAAACACGTCGATGATGCGGTTGATGGTGGACGTCGCCGAATTCGTGTGCAGCGTGCCGAAGGTTAAGTGACCGGTTTCCGCGATGCGCAGCGCCGACTCGATGGTTTCCAGATCGCGCATTTCGCCGATCAGCACCACATCCGGATCTTCACGAAGCGCGGCGCGCAATGCGTCCGTGAAGCTCTTGGTATCAGCGTGGAGTTCGCGCTGGTTCACCAGGCAGTTCTTGTTCATATGCACAAACTCGATCGGATCCTCGATCGTAAGAATGTGGTCGTGGCGTTCGCTGTTGATCTTGTCGATCATGGCCGCCAGCGTGGTCGATTTACCCGATCCGGTCGGCCCGGTAACCAGGACCAATCCCCGAGGCTTATCGCAGAGTTTGCTCACGACGGGCGCCAACCCCAACTGGTTGAACGACTTGATCTCGAAAGGAATCAATCGGAAGACCGCAGCGGTGGCTCCGCGTTGGTTGAAGACGTTGGCACGGAAGCGGGCCAGTCCCTTCAATCCGAAGGAGAAGTCGAGCTCCAGGCTTTCTTCGAAGCGGTGCTTCTGGGAATCGGTCATGACGCTGTAGGCGAGCTGCTTGGTTTCCGCGGGTGTCATCTGCGGAAGGTCCAGTGGGACGAGATGCCCGTGGACGCGGATTTGCGGCGGCGAGTTGGTGGTGAGGTGAAGATCGCTACCACTCATTTCCAACATCCTCTTCAACAGATCGCTTAACGAGAGCGCCATTTTGGTTTTCCCTTCGTGTCTAAATCTAGTGAATCGTCTCGCGTGCCACTTCTTCGAGCGTAGTCATGCCGGCTGCAACCTTGATCAGACCGCTGCGGCGAAGTGTGATCATGCCGCGCTCGATTGCCTTCTTTTTGAGTTCCACTGCGGAAGCGCCGACCAGAACCAATTCCCTGATCTCGTCGTCCACTTCCATGACTTCGTATAGACCACAGCGGCCCTTGTATCCGGTGCTGTTGCAAACGCTGCAGCCTTTGCCCTTCATGATCTTGACGGCACCTACCTCCTCGGGCGTGAAACCCTCCTCGAGTAGTGTCTGGCGGGGGACGTCGACGACTTCGGCGCACTCCTTGCAAATGCGGCGGACTAGGCGCTGGGCGCAGATGAGGTGGACGGAAGTCGCCACCAGGAAAGGCTCAATGCCCATATTCATGAGACGGGTGATGGTTTCGGGAGCGCCGTTGGTGTGCAGGGTGGAGAGGACCAAGTGGCCGGTGAGAGCGGCTTTGATGGCAATTTCAGCGGTTTCGAAGTCTCGAATTTCGCCCACCAGAATAATGTTGGGGTCCTGCCGCAGAAAGGCACGTAGTGAAGCCGCGAAGTTCAGCCCAATCTGTTCCTTCATCTGCACCTGGTTCACGCCGGCCAACTGGAACTCGACCGGGTCTTCGGCGGTCATGATGTTGGTGTCGGGTTTGTTGAGGGTAGAGATGGAAGAGTAGAGCGTGTTGGTCTTGCCCGACCCGGTCGGTCCGGTGACCAGCACCATGCCGTAGGGTTTGAGAATGGCTTTTTCGAACTTGATGAGCGACTCGGGCTCAAAGCCGAGCTTGGTCATGTCGAGACGCAAGTTCTCTTTGTCGAGCAGGCGGAGCACGATTTTCTCGCCCCACAGAGTGGGCAGGGTGCTGACGCGGAAATCGAGCTGTTTCTTGCGTCCGCCAATGTTCATCTTCAGCATGATGCGTCCGTCCTGGGGCAGACGCTTTTCGCTGATGTCGAGCTTCGCCATGATCTTCATGCGTGAGGTGATGGCGTCCTT
The DNA here is from genome assembly GCA_049792875.1 of Candidatus Sulfotelmatobacter sp. Classification (GTDB taxonomy): domain Bacteria; phylum Acidobacteriota; class Terriglobia; order Terriglobales; family Acidobacteriaceae; genus Sulfotelmatobacter. The sequence goes on along the minus strand of JBARBI010000077.1, from coordinate 631 downwards.
CAACTTCAGGGGCGGAGTCATGATGCTTTGCAGGACACCGTCAATACGGAAGCGGACGCGAAGCTCCTTTTCGTAGGGCTCGATGTGAATGTCGCTGGCCCCACGCTTAACGGCGTCGGTGAGGATAAGGTTGACCAGTTTGACGATGGGGGCTTCGTCGGCGGCTTTTTCGAGATCGGCCAGGCCCAACTCTTCCTGATCGGCTTGCAGTTCGACGTCGGCGTCGTCCATGTCCGTCATCGACTGCATCACTTGCTCAAGGTCTTCTTCCTTGGTGGTGCCGTAGGCTTTGTCGATTCCCTCAAGAATCGAGCTCTCCGAGGCCACGACCGGCTCAATGTTGAAACCGGTCATAAACTTGATATCGTCCATGGCGAAGACGTTGGTGGGATCGACCATGGCGATGGTGAGCGAAGCGCCGACGCGACTGAGCGGAAGAATCTGGTAGCGTTTGGCAGTTTCGTAAGGAATCAGCTTGACGACGGAGGGATCAATTTCGAAATAGGAAAGATTAATTGCGGGAACGCCGTACTGACGGGAGAGGAAGTTGGTGACATCCTCGTCGCTTAGGAAGCCGAGCTTGACCAGGGCAGCACCCAGTCGGGTGTTGTTATCCTTCTGGATCTTGACC
>JBARBI010000076.1:0-3228 GCA_049792875.1 Candidatus Sulfotelmatobacter sp. | reverse complement strand
CGGAAGGAAGTCGGTCGCCGAGGTCTTGGCCTGCCGGTTCAGATGCGTTTGAATCGCCAGGCAAAGACGTCGTCGACCGACTTCCTCCCGATGTACTTCACCAACCCGGGACAAGCGGCGGTGGATGCATTGGGCACAACGGTTACCGCAACGACGATCGGAAACAATTCCAGCTTCGTTCCGGCGTATGATGCCGCAGGCTTCAACGGAGCCAATGTCGTGGGTTTCATGCCTTATGGCACTTCGAAGTACAACGGCCTGCAGACTTCGTTGAAGCGTAGCTTCAGCAACGGCTTGCAGTTCCAGGCGTCGTGGACCTGGAGTCATGCGATGGACAACTCGACGGCAGACGTCTTTTCGACCTATCTGACGCCGCGTCGTCCACAGGACTTCCAGTGCTTCCAGTGCGACTGGAGCAACTCCGCTCTGAATCGGGCCCAGCGCCTTACGGTAGAAATGCTGTACGACATGCCGTTCCTGAAGCACAGCGACAATTGGATGGCGAAGAACCTCCTCGGCAACTGGCAGGTCAGCCCAGCCTATACGTTCCAGTCTCCGGAGTACGTCACCGTACAGACCGGCAGTGACGTGAATGGCAACGGTGACTCCGCCGGCGACCGCGTCTTTATTAATCCGGCGGGCATCAAAGGTACCGGGACTGGTTCCACGGCGCTCACGAACACGGCGGGCGACGTCGTAGCATATGTGGCGAACAGTCCAACCGCCTACTATGTTTCGGCCGGCAAGTACACAAGGCCGAACGCGCGGCGTAACACTTTGGGCATGCCGCACACCAATACGTTCGATTTTTCGGTGTTGAAGCGGATCAACATCGCCGAAACTCAATCGCTGGAGTTCCAGGCTCAGTTCTTGAACTTCTTCAATCACGCGCAGTATCTGCCGGGCTATCTGAGCGACGTTGCTCCTATTGGCTACACTGGCAGTAATGTTCTGCCGATGCTGGAGCCGACTTCTCCAACCTTCAACGATCCCAAGGCCGTGTTCTCGAACCACCCGCGTGCGGTGACGTTGGTGCTGAAGTACACCTTCTAACCTGAAGCAGGAATCTGTATTTGTCGGGGAGCCGCGAGGCTCCCCGATTTTTTTGGGTGTGCCGAGCATGTTCGACAGCTTGGAGGTGCAAGTCCTCTTCACAACGTGATGGACGTGAAGTGATAGCGAAGCGCAACGGTGAAATCACACTCGCCGCGAGGCGGGGCCGGAAAGAAGCGCGGAGCAAAGATGCGAGCCGATGAACAAGAACCGGATAGGAGGCCTACGGTGGCGGGCGAGCGAGCCCATGATTGCGAAGCCCATTATCCATCAAGCTCACTGGTGGTAAATCCGGCGGTTGTGCATCGAAGGCGGTCGAACTTACCTCGGGAGATCTGCGGCATGTCACGAAATCGTGACTGAGGGTGAAGCAATTCATCCCTGACCGTGCCGTAGAAGTCCTATTAAAGGGGATGTCAAGTGAAAAACACTTCTCCCTGCCGGAACGCCAGAAATATTTTCCGGCATCCAGCCCCCTGTCACACTGCTGACACCTCGTCCTTTAGCTGCTTGACCGTTTAGCTCTGTCGCGGGGCGGCCCTGTATGCCGCGGAGCGACGGGGCCCCCGTGTTTCTTCCCTCCTGTGGGGGTTTCATGTTCGTCATGACGGCGCCGTTCGGTTCTCTGAAACTCACAAGCTAACCTGGTTGCAGAGTTGCCAGCCATGGTCCTATCTGAGACTCGTGGCCTACAGCTTTGTTGGATCATGCGAGGGGGCATAGGGTCAGCATGGAGACTCGGTGCCGAAGCACACAAATCGCCTAACTTCTGCGTAGATACTCTCCCTCGATCCGAGCGTCTCAAGAAGAAACCCGACTGCCACCGCCAAGGATGATCCCCAAGGGATGGAACGGACTGTTGGTCCGAGACGCTCAAGCTGCTTGCTGTTTCAATTGTTTCGCGTCGAAATGTGCTCCCTTCTTCCACAGGATTAGAGTGATCGCCGCAATCTTTCGCGCCAAGGTGAGGCGAGCCATCGCTGGCTTCATGCCTTTGGTGAGCAAGCCTTGGTAGAAGTCGTGGAACGCTCCCTCCCGGCTGCTGGCCATACTCGCCGCACTCTTGAAGATTTCTTTCATCTCATGATTGTGATTTTGATTGAGCCCACGCAGCTGCTGGGGTTTGTTGGAACGTTGCAACTGTCCGCCCACGTAACGGTATTGCGCACTGTCGCGCGTATCGATCGCGAGACCGCTATAAGTCCACAGTTGCCGCTTGGTGCGGAAACGATGAGGGGTTTGGATCAGCGCGATGAGCAGCGCGGCTCGGATCGGGCCGATCGAAGGAACCTGGCGCAGTAATTTGGTCGCGCTCTGTTTCCGGCTTTCCGCCAATAGATCCTTCCGCACCGCCTGGCGCAACTCTCGCAGAGCATCGAGCTGTTGGTAGAAAAACTCAGCCCGCCGGCGGACGCCCGCTTCTCCAATCTTGTTCAACCACTCGGTGCGATGACGCGGTGCATAGACTTGCTGCCCCCCACACAAAATTCCCCAACTGCGATACAGAGCCTTCACCCGATTCATTACCCGAGTGAGATCTTTGCTGATCGTCAGATAACTGCGGGCCAGCTCCTTCAATGTTCGTAGGCCGTTCTCGCCGTGATAGACCGGGCGCAGATATCCCCCACGCAGCAGATCGGCGAGCTTGCGCGCGTCAATCTTGTCGCTCTTGTTACCCTCCTTCATGAGCGCGTTTTTCCGTGGATCGCACACGACCAGCTCCGTGACGTGTGGTTTCAGTAGGTCATACAACCAAGCCGCCCAGGTCCCCTCTTCTAAGGTCACATGCAAGTCACCGTGTATTCCTTGGATACACTGCAGGATGGTGCTCGCCTTGGTTTCGATGATCGACTCCATCACCACTTTTCCCTCGTCGTTCATCACCGCAATCGAAATCGTTTCTTTGTGAATGTCCATGCCGATATACTTAATGTTCATACGGGTGCTCCTTTCGGTAGAGTTTTGCTTCGCACTCAAAACTTACCTCAAAGGGGCGCCCTTTTATAATGCGTCAGCAGAGGGCAAAGTAGGTCATGCAGTCGGCAAGGCTTCCAAGGAACTCCGGGGCGCTGAACCGGCTCGTTATGCGGCCTTGGGTTCGATGGGGACAAGTTCGTAGCCCAGTTGTTTAGCTTGCCGTTTGAGTTTTGCTTCCAATCTTTTCTCCCTTTGGGC
>JBARBI010000075.1:0-2720 GCA_049792875.1 Candidatus Sulfotelmatobacter sp. | reverse complement strand
TACATGGAGCGCATCAGCGATCTTCTTCGTAAGAAGGTTGCTCTTGGCACCGACGATTGGATGAAATGGCTACCGCCAACGCCGGTAAAGGACGCAACGGCTCAGCTTGCTGACCAGATCCGTCAAGCGGTTGGTGATCCGCAGTTGGACGCGCGACTCAATGTACGGTGCATGAGTCAGACCTTATTGTGCTTCTACACGGGAACCCTGATGCAGCCGCTCTACGCCGGCCTCTTCAAAGGCCTGTCCGAGAATGAGCTGGACCACATCCTATCTTCTTTTTCGGCGAAGCAGTGTGTGCCAAACCAAGGTCTGGTGGACGTCCTCAGTAAATACATGGCCAGGCCAGCTCAGGGGTCGAGTACTGGCGACTGATTCCCAGCCGACTCAATGCCGAGATCACGATATTCAATCGTGAGCCGCTTAACTATTTCTGACGAATAATCGGACGAAGGGAATCGCCCCCCTTCCGACTGTAGCATTTGTTTCACGCCGTCCATGAGATCAACACCAGACTCTCTTGATCATCGACAACAGACATAACCTCGGGATGCACAACGCCCATCTGGTCAGTAAAGACTCACTCAGGAGAGGTCATGGACATTAGACAGCCCCGCCCTGTTCGCATAAGAAAGCTCTTCGCCTCAAAAGGCGGAAGAGTCTAAAGCCAGGCTCTACAGGGTGATGACGATTTTGCCTATCTGCTCGTTGCTCTCGAGGTATCTGTAGGCTTCGAGGGCTTTATCGAAGGGGAAGGTCCGAGCGATCTTCGGCTTGAAGGATCCATTCGCCAGCCGATCGTAGATGTACTTCTTCATGGTTTCCCACTCCGAGGTGCCACGCAGTTCGCCGAAGGTGTAGCCGAACATGCCAACGGTTCGACCAAAGGTAGCCAAGGGGAAGGGCGTTTGCTTGCCGGAGAGCATGCCGTACAGGAAGATGGTGCCACCATTGGCGGTGGCCTGGGCGAGAGTGTTGATATAGTCGCCGCCTACCGGGTCGAATACGATGCGCGCACCCTTGCCGCCAGTGATCGACAGCACACGGGCCACGAGGTCCTCCTCTTCCGTAACGATGACATGGTCGGCGCCAAGGGCTACAAGCTGATCCTTTTTGGCGGAGGTACGCGTGGTCGCGATAGAGACACCTCCCTGTGCCTTGACGATCTGGATGGCCGCGAGCCCAACGGACGAACTCGCAGCGGTGATGATTACGAAGTCGCCGGCAGACACTTTTCCGAAGGGCACGAGCGCGCCATAGGCGGTGCAGTACTGCATCCAGACAGCGGCACCCTCGACTGCGGAGAAGGAGCTTGGAACGGCTGCGAGAACGCTGGCAGGAACGACGGCCTCTTCCGCAAGCACCGGGTACTGATTCATCGAGAAACCCGGGATGGTGCTCAAGCGCTTGCCAACCAAAGTGGAATCGACCCCGGAGCCAACGGCGATAACCTTTCCAACAGCCTCGTATCCAAGGCCGGAGGGCAGGTTTACCTTTTCCATATAGAAGCCGTGATAGTACATGCTCTCAGCCCGGTTCAGGCCCACTGCTTCGACCTTGAGCTGAACTTCCCCAGGACCGGGCTGGCGCGCGCCCACGTCTTCGATGTGTAGGACTTCGGGACCACCAAGCTGGTTGAATCGGATGGCTTTCGGCATCGTGAGGATACTCCTGTCGTATCGTATCTACTGTTTTGCAACATCGAGATCGATAGTCAACTTCACTTCATCTCCCACTACAGCCGCCGGGAATTTCGTTGCGATTCCGAATGCCGTTCGGCTGATCGTAGTAGTACCTGAGAAGCCAGAGTGAGGCTTCTTGTCCATTCCGAGAACTGGTCCCGTCGGACCCTCGAGCTGCAGGACCACCGGCTTGGTCACGCCATGCAGGGTGAGATTGCCGGAGACAGTAAGGCCGTTACCGTTTTTCGCAATGCTGGTACTGACGAAGGTTGCGGTGGGGAACTGTGCAACGTCAAAGAAATTCGCACTCTTCAGGTCGCCGTCGCGCGGGGCAACGCCGGTGTCCACTGTGGTCACGTCTACGGTGACATTTACTGAGGATTTCGTGATGTCCGCTTCGTTTAGTACCACGGTGCCTCCTATATTGCCAAAATGGCCCCGCACATTCGATAGGCTCAAGTGGAGAACGGAGAAGTCGACTGCGCTGTGGGCTTTATCCGGCACCCAGGTGGATGTTTGCGCGATGGCCAGTGGAGAAGCCAGCGCCAGGGTTAGAAGTGATGACAAACATTTGCTCATTCAAGAACTCCTTTCAACATGAAGTAAGGATTCGTGGGATACCTGTCCAGGGGGGCGAATGGGACAATGAGAATCGCGGTGTCGTTCAGTCAGACGGATACACGCGCTTGCTTGTTGCAATAATCATTCAATGATATTGCTGACGTTTTGTTCATGTTCCATAGCCCAACGGGCGGCGTCCATCCCTTCGTCATAGTCTGCTGGGGCGTCTCTATAGATGGAGTGTCGACTGGTTCCTCCGAGCCGGTGGGCAGTTTCCGGTCGTCCAATTTCCTCTACTGTGACCTAGTAGTGAGCGCGTGTCACCAACCGTGACACGCACTCATTCTTTTGCGGTGCAGCGTTCCGAACCAAAACACTGGATTCCTATTCGGGCAGCGCTAGCTGGCCATCGATCTGGAAGTGCCCGGCGACGGTTGGCGCTCCGGTATCAGGCTGGCCTCCCCCGATGCTGATGGT
>JBARBI010000074.1:0-2330 GCA_049792875.1 Candidatus Sulfotelmatobacter sp. | reverse complement strand
GTTGGCCTCGGAATCGGAATCGCTGGCGGATTCGCTCTTGGCCGATTTGTTTCGTCGCTGCTAATTGAAGTGAAAGCTACCGATTTCTGGAGTCTCGCGCTTCCGCTGGCGTGCTTTCTGCTCGCTGCAGCAATGGCCGCCCTACCTCCGGCGTTTCGCGCAGCGCGGCTGGATCCGATCGTCGCTCTGCGGGACGAATGAGTCCCAGCGAAAAGCAACCATCGAAGACCAGCGGAGGTCGCGACCGCAAGCGAGTGACCATGGGCCCGCTGGCCCACCAAAGGTGATGAAGACGTTGGATCGGGTAGGAGGGGCCTCGCAGCCCCGTCCTCCCACACCACCGTACGTACTTGCCGTATACGGCGGTTTCTTTAATGTCGCAACAGATCATATTTGGTGAGCAGAGAGACGAGTCCCTGGGAATGAAACCACCGGATCGGCAGGGCGCGGTGGACCGGAGGGCAATCAGCCAAACGCCAAGGCCCTTTGCCCGAACTGGCCACTTTGCGAGCCGACTCCGCCGAGACACCCATCTTCCGGAGGAACCCGGCGATGGACTTGCCTCGTTTGCGCTGTTTGAGGCGGTAGCAGCGCAGTCTGCGGCGAATCCACTCGTCCAAGCATTGGAGTTCAAACCGACAGGCCGCAAAGCGGTAGTAGGAGATCCAGCCAACCAGAAACAAGTTGAGTTCGACGATGACCTGCACCAGGCTCACGCCCCGGCTGCGGCGGGTAATCTGCCGAATCTTCTCCTTGGCGCGATGCACGCTTTTGGAAGAGATCCCGAGTTTACCGTTCAAGAGCAAGCGATGGCCGAGGAACTTGCGTTCGCCGACCGGCGCCACTGCACTCTTTTCCCGATTCACCCGGAGCTTGAGTTTTCCTTCCAGAAACCGAGTCACCGAATCCATCACTCGTTGACCGGCCGCCAAGGACCGCACATAGATGTTGCAGTCATCGGCATACCGGCAGAAGCGATGTCCACGGCTGTCCAGTAACTGATCCAGATCGTCAAGCAGGAGATTAGCCAATAAAGGGGAGAGCGGACCACCTTGTGGAGTTCCCTCGTCGCGGGTAACGCACACCCCCTCCTGCATCAGACCGGCCTGCAGAAAGCGCCGGAGGATGAGAAGCAGGCGTTTGTCGCCGATCCTGCGCGCGACGCGAGACATAAGAATGTCATGGTTGACCCGGTCGAAAAACTTCTCCAGATCGAGGTCCACAACAAACTCACGTCCTTCCCGATTCACGTATTGCCGGGCCTGTTCGAGCGCCATATGTGGGCTGCGTCCAGGCCGGAAGCCGTAGCTCGAGTCGGAAAAGGTGGGATCCAAAATGGGGTCCAGCACTTGCAGGATCATCTGTTGAACCAGACGGTCCACAACTGTGGGAATCCCCAGCTGGCGTTGGCCTCCTCCCGGCTTCGGAATCCGCACTCCGCGTACGGGCTGGGGCCGGTAGGTCCCCGCCAGCAGCGAAGCCGTCAACGCCGCACTGTTAGTCCGAAGCCAGTCGGCCAGTTGGTGAACGGTCATCCCATCCACGCCCGGCTTACCCTTATTGGAGCGTACCCGCCGGTAAGCGCGAAGAAGGTTCTTGGGGTCGCATACCTGCTCCATCAAATTGACTGTCAAGGCTCGTTGTGAGTCAAATGCCGTGAACGATTGCCGCGAACCAGACGAGGGCTGGCCGGTTCCGCCGGCCGCGTCCTCGCCGTGGTGCTGTGCGCTGTTCGGCTGCTCCACGTTCATCGAAATCTTCCCTCTGCTCCTTGCATTAAAGATTCGGCCCTTCACCCGGTCAGGCTACTACGGCCTCTGCTGACTGCTCGATCTGTATCCCACTGGATTGCTCCAGCGGTAGTCGGTAGTGCTTGGACCAAGATCGAGCTCTCCTCAGGTAAGACTTGCCTTCTTCTCGCAGACCCGTCGGATCTACCCTCACAACGTTCCGAATGACGATAGGGCTTTTCCGTCCCTGGCCGGATGACCCACGCTGTAATGGCCTCATATCCGCTTCCTGTACGTCGAATCCACGATTTCGTCATCAGCTTTCTTCAGATTCCGCGTCACCACGGACACCCTTGCCTAGACGGATGGTTCCGGTCATTACGGTCCATAGGAGACTTTCACTCCCTGAATGCAAATCATACTGAGCACACCAGGCGAAAGCGCCTGCTCCACTTTGCCGAAACCGTGGGGCAGGCGCTTCCGCCTGCCAACTCAGCGCTCAAGGACCAGCATCTTGTCGGAATGCTAAAGCCGATTGATCAGTGCGGCCACATATCCGGCGCCAAATCCGTTATCGATATTCACCACGGTCACGTTGCT
>JBARBI010000073.1:0-32040 GCA_049792875.1 Candidatus Sulfotelmatobacter sp. | reverse complement strand
ACGACTTGATCTCAAACGGAATCAGACGGAAAACGGCAGCCGTGGCTCCGCGCTGGTTAAAGACATTGGCGCGAAAGCGGGCCAGTCCTTTCAAACCGAAGGAGAAGTCCAGCTCCAGGCTTTCTTCGAAGCGGTGCTTCTGGGAATCGGTCATGACGCTGTAGGCCAGTTGCTTGGTCTCGGCCGGCGTCATCTGCGGCAGATCGAGCGGCACCAGGTGGCCATGCACACGAATCTGGGGCGGCGAGTTGGTGGTGATGTGCAGGTCGCTGCCGTTCATCTCCAGCATTCTCTTGAGCAGATCGCTTAACGACAAACCCATAGAAAATTCCCTTCCCTTTCAATTGCCACTTCAATTTCCGAATCAATGAATCGTTTCGCGGGCGACTTCCTCGAGCGTGGTCATCCCCGCCGCGACCTTGATCAGCCCACTGCGGCGCAGCGTGATCATGCCGCACTCGATGGCCTTCTTTTTCAACTCCACCGCCGAGGCGCCGACCAGAACCAACTCACGGATCTCGTCGTCGACCTCCATGACTTCATACAGACCGCAGCGGCCCTTGTACCCGGTGTTGTTACAGACTCCGCAGCCTTTGCCTTTCTGGATCTTCACCGTCTTGGCCTCGTCTGGGGTGAACCCGGCGTCAACCAGCGTCTGCACCGGGACGTCCATCACTTCAGTGCAGTCCTTGCAAATGCGCCGTACCAGTCGCTGGGCGCAGATGAGATGGACCGACGTTGCCACCAGGAAAGGTTCGATACCCATGTTCATCAAGCGGGTGATGGTTTCCGGGGCGCCGTTGGTATGCAGGGTGGACAGCACAAGGTGGCCCGTAAGCGCTGCCTTGATAGCGATTTCGGCGGTTTCAAAGTCGCGGATTTCGCCGACCAGAATGATGTTGGGATCCTGCCGCAGGAACGATCGGAGAGCGGCAGCAAAGTTCAATCCGATCTGCTCCTTCATCTGCACCTGGTTGACGCCGGCCAACTGGAACTCGACCGGATCCTCCGCGGTCATAATGTTGGTGTCGGGCTGGTTCAGGCGCGAAATCGCGGAATAGAGCGTGTTGGTCTTGCCCGACCCCGTCGGTCCGGTGACCAGCACCATGCCGTATGGCTTCAGGATGGCCTTTTCGAATTTCACCAGCGACTCAGCTTCAAAGCCGAGCTTGGTCATATCCAGACGCAGGTTCTCTTTGTCGAGCAACCGGAGCACGATTTTCTCGCCCCAGAGCGTGGGCAGCGTGCTGACCCGGAAGTCGAGCTGCTTCTTGCGGCCTCCGATGTTCATCTTCAGCATGATGCGGCCGTCCTGCGGCAGCCGCTTTTCGCTGATGTCGAGCTTCGCCATGATCTTCAGGCGGGACGTGATGGCGTCTTTCAACTTCAGGGGCGGAGACATGATGGACTGCAGTACGCCGTCAATTCGGAACCGAACGCGAAATTCCTTTTCGTAAGGCTCGATGTGAATATCGCTAGCGCCCCGCTTCACCGCATCTCCCAGAACGACGTTAACCAGCTTGACGACAGGAGCTTCATCGGCCGCTTTCTCCAGTTCGGCCAACTCCATTTGCTGCGATTCGGTTTGCAGTTCGACGTCGTCGTCACCCATCTCCGACATCGACTGCATGACGGTCTCGAGATCTTCCTCCTTGGTGCCGCCGTAGGCTTTTTCGATGCCCGTCAGGATGGAACTCTCGGAGGCGACGACCGGCTCGATGTTGAAGCCGGTCATGAACTTGATATCGTCCATCGCGAACACGTTCGTGGGATCCACCATCGCAATGGTGAGCGATGCGCCCACACGGCTCAGCGGCAGAATTTGGTAGCGCTTCGCGGTCTCAAACGGAATCAGCTTGACGACGGCGGGGTCAATTTCAAAATAAGAAAGGTTGATGGCGGGAACGCCATATTGTCGGGAGAGGAAATTAGTGACGTCTTCGTCCGTCAGGAAGCCCAGCTTCACCAGGGCGGACCCCAGGCGACAGCTCTGCTCCTTCTGCACCTTATTCGCTTGTTCCAACTGCTCTGGGGTTATGATCTTCTCTTTGACGAGAAGGTCACCCAGCCGTTGAGACATACGCAGAATCTCCTATCCACGGGGTGGAACGAACACCTCGCACTTGTGCGGGCGTGGCGCAAACGGCGGCCCAACATTGGGAGAGACGCCAACTCATTCGCGTTGACACAAATTGTCACCGCTAACGGATTACTGCACCAGTAACTTTGGTACTTGCACCTCACGGCGAATCTCGCCCGCAGCCAGGCGTTTGCGCCTGAACTCTACGCCAAATGCCAGTTTTCGCGCGGGGAAAGGGCAGTCCGCCTGTCGAAGTACATGCACTTCAGTAAGCCCCAGCGCCGCCCGCGGGGCCGGTCGATTAGACTCGAAGGTTAGGAATTGTTAACGTGTCGCTCACCCCCACCGGAAAAAGGAACGAAGCCCGGAAGTACTACCGCACCCTTTCTCGTGCCTGGGGAGCGCAGCATTGGTGGCCAGCGGAAACGCGCTTCGAAGTTATCGTGGGCGCCTACCTGACGCAGAACACGGCGTGGACCAACGTGGAGCGCGCGTTGGGAAACCTGCGAAAAGCCTCTACCAATCTGCTGAGCTTGGAGGGAATCCGGCAGGTGAAGCTGGCGCGGCTCGAACGCTTGATTCGGCCGTCCGGTTATTTCCGACAAAAAGCGAGGCGGCTCAAAACGTTCGTCGCCTTCCTCGATGAGAACTACGACGGATCGCTGGACAAACTCTTCTCTGAACCAACCGACAAGCTTCGCGGAGAGTTGCTTAACTTGGATGGCGTCGGGCCTGAGACCGCGGACTCGATTCTGCTCTACGCGGGGAATCATGCGGTCTTCGTCGTGGACGCCTACACGCGCCGCATCTTCGAACGACACGCCATCCTGACGGAGAAGACGGACTACGAGGAAATACGGAAGTTCTTCCAGCAAGCCCTGGCGCCGCTGGCGCGCGAGCAGGAACGAATGCCCGCGAGCCTTGCTGGGCAATCTGAATTAGAGATCCGCGGCGCCTCTCATGGTCCCTCCACGATGAGTAGGGCCAAGCGTACGGCGCTCGTACAAGTTTATAACGAAATGCATGGGCTCATCGTTGGGGTGGGCAAACACCATTGTGGGAAGTCACAGCCCAAATGTGACGAGTGCCCTTTACAGCGTTTCCTGCCTGGCGTTTAGTAATTGGTAAGAATGCTCACTCCGTCGCACCAACTTCGCTCCCTCGTTGTGTTTCTGACCGCAACCGCAGGGATGCCTTCATTCCCCTTGCGGCAGGCCACGGACGAAGCCCCTGTTCTGGTGGGCGCTGCCGTTCGTCCATCTCTGTTTTCCGAGGCTGCGTGCTCGGGGACTCTGGCCCGCGAATTCAACATGGTCGAACCTGAGGACGCGCTGAAGTGGTGGGTGGTGCGCCCGAACGAAGGCACATTCGACTTCCGCCAGGGCGATGAGGTCGTCCGCTTCACGCAAGCTCACGGGATGAAGGTTCGCGGACACTGCCTGGTTTGGGACCACAACAATCCCGAATGGCTGGTGCGAGGCCACTTCACGCCCATCCAACTGTCTCGCCTGCTGAAAGAGCACATCTCCACAGTGATGAGACACTATGTTGGGTAAGTGTTCGCTTGGGATGTGGTGAATGAGGCTCTGGACGAGAGGGGAAGCCTGAAGACTTGTCCCTCGTACAACCAGCCCGGCATCGGATTGTCTGAAAAGGGGGCTGCGTACATTGAACAGGCGTTCCGCTGGCCTGAGCGCGCTGGGAGTCCAGGTTCACATCACGGAACTCGACGTATCCCTGCCTTTGGACTCCAGTGGCATGGTCCGGAACGAAGACCTTCTTCGCCAGGCTGCGGTCTATCGTGGCATCGTTCGGGCATGCTTGCAAACTCCTGGCTGCACCGCGATTCAGGCCTGGGGATTCACCGACAAGTACTCGTGGATCGGTTCCCACTTTCACGATACCCGGGGCGCAGCACTTCCATTTGACCGCGCTTACACACCGAAGGCCGCGTACGCCGCGATGCTGGAGGAGATCTCCCGCAAGTGGAATCGCGGAAAGGAAGAGACAGTCGAGGCCGCTCGCGGCCCGTGTGGGGCCGGGTCTTGGACGCGGGCCGCGGCCCGAAGGGCTGCGCTTGTGTCGGCAGGGGCTCGACTTTCTCCCGGCAACAAAACCACGGCGCTCTGCCCCGCGACCGGGTCAAAGACCCGTTCCCACACATCCGACAATGCTCTGCCCCACACTCCACACGATTACTGAACAGTATCGCGGCTGGCCAATGCAGCTTGCACCGGCCCTGGTGCATCTATAATGACTTGCATATCCGCGCCACTCGCAGTCGGTCGCACACGAGTATGCGCCGGGACGTAATGCCGTGGAAGACCTGACCTCAATCCGGCCTCAGAAGACCTCGCACCGCAAGCAAGTGATCATCCTGCTCGCAATCTCTGTTTTCTTGTTGCTGGCGATCCTGGTTTCGCAAACGGCCTTCGACCTGACGTTTCTGCGCCCGGGAAACAATCAGGACATTGTGGTCTTTGCCGCACTCTCGGCGCTGATCTTCCTGCTGTTCGTCGCACTCACGTTTGTGCTGATGCGCAATCTGCTGAAGCTCTTTGCGGAACGGCGTCTGGGAGTGCTGGGTTCGAAGTTTCGCACGCGCATGGTTGCCGGAGCGCTGCTGCTGTCGTCTCTGCCAGTCATGGTTATGTATTGGTTCGCCTACGGGTTGATGAATCGTTCGATCGACAAGTGGTTCTCGACTCCGGTGGAGGAGGTGCGGGCCGACACCCACGCCATGGCAACCCTGCTCGCCAACTATGCCATGCAGACGGCACGGGCAGAAGCGTTTGCTATTGCTGCGTCTCCGGAGATCGAACGCGGCTTCTCCGGGCGGGGATTCTCGGGCGTCGTAAGCGAGTTTCAGCGCCACGAACCAACTCTGCAAGGCGGATTCGCGCTGGCCGAGCGGGACGACAATGAAGAAGCCAGTTTCAATGCGCCGGCCCCCTGGGCCGTGCTGAAGGCAAAGTTGCCTCTGGCCGAGGCGGCCCTGGGACATCCCGCTCAATTCACCTGGCAGGAGAAAGACTACACGTTGGGCAGCGCTCCGGTTCCAGGCGGAGGCCTGATTCTGGTAGCGATGCCGCTGCCCCCCGAGTTCTCGCAAACGGTGCATCAAGTCGAAGCGAGCCAACAACGCTACTACGATCTGGCCCGCGAGCGGCGACTGGTGCGCCGTACTTACATGGGCCTGCTATTACTGCTTACCATGATCGTGCTGTTCGTCACCACCTGGCTTGCCCTGTTCCTTTCGAAGATTGTGACACGTCCACTGTCGGCCCTGGCGGAGGCCACACAGGAGATCTCGCGCGGGCGCCTGGACTACCGCGTGCCCGTCAGCGCCGCCGACGAAATTGGCGACCTGGTGCGCTCCTTCAACCGCATGGCCGAGGACCTGGAAGGCAGCCGGCTCCAGATTGAGGCTTCCAGCCGCGACCTGAGCGCCGCCAACGCGGAACTCGACCAACGCCGCCGCCAGATGGAGACCATCCTCGAGAGCATCCCCACGGGCGTGCTCTCGCTCGATGCCGAACGTCGAGTCACCCATGTGAATCAGGCGCTGCTCCGAATGTTCCATCCCGATGCCGCCCAAAATGGGGGGCATCAGATTCTCCGGGGAGCATCTCTCGCGGATGTATTCCCCGCTGAGGTCCTGGAGGACTTTGAACCTCTCCTCCGGCGCGCTGACCGCATGGGCATGACGACCAGCCCGATGGAGATGCAGTTGCCCCGAGCGTCGTTGAACGTTGCCGTGACCGTCGCCACCCTGAGGCATCAGGGCGAGCGCTCCGGGTACGTAATCGTTTTCGAAGATCTCTCCGACCTGCTGAAGGCGCAGAAACAGGCCGCGTGGCGGGAAGTCGCCCGCCGCGTCGCGCACGAAATCAAGAATCCGCTTACGCCCATCGCGTTGTCTGCGGAGCGCATTCAACGGCATTTGGACCGGGCCACGCCAGCAGATCCCGCGTCGCTCGGGGTTGTGCGCGCCTGTGCGGAAACAATTGCCGGGGCTGCCGAGACCGTGCGGCGACTGGTGGACGAGTTCTCCACACTCGCCCGGTTCCCCGTCGCCAAACCGCAGCCCGCCGATATCAACGAGGTTATTGAGAACGCCCTCTCCATGTTCCACGGCCGGCTGGATGGAATTGGAGTTCACAAGTCATTGGCGTCGGATTTGCCCCTCGTGATGGCAGACAGCGAGGCGATCAAGCGCGCCGTTGCCAACCTCGTGGACAATGCCGCCGAGGCGTCGCAAGACTCCGTCGTGCGCGAGATTGAGATTTCGACTGCGCTCGTAGCAAGTCGTGACGCAGTCGAGATCACGGTGGCCGATACCGGCCATGGTGTGACCCGCGAACTGAAGGAAAAGCTTTTCCTACCTTACTTTTCCACCAAGAAACGCGGCACCGGCCTCGGACTGGCCATCGTGAGCCGCATCGTCGAAGACCACCATGGCTCCATCCGCGTAGAAGAGAACCGTCCCGTCGGCACGCGCTTCATCGTGGAACTTCCCGTGGTCCCCGAACCCGCGCCGGCAGCGATCACCGCCCAGCATGCATAACATCCTCATCGTTGACGACGAAGCCGGAATTCGCGATTCGCTGTCCGGCATCCTGACCGATGAAGGGTACTCCGCCTCTTCTGCCGAGAGTGGGGAGGCGTGCCTCGAACTGCTGCGCAAGACGCCATTTGACGTAGTGCTGCTGGATATCTGGCTGCCCGGAGTCGACGGCCTCGAGACTCTGGGGAGAATTCGCGAACTGGACAATCCGCCCGAGGTCATCATGATCTCCGGCCATGGGACGATCGAAACTGCGGTGCGCGCGACGAAACTCGGCGCCTACGATTTCCTGGAAAAGCCGCTCTCTCTGGAAAAGACACTGATCCTGGTCAAGAACGCCATCGAGTCCAAGAAGCTGCACCGGGAAAACGTCGACCTGAAGAAGCAATTACAGGTGAAGAGCATCATCGTAGGCGACAGCATCCCGATGAAGGCCTTGCGCCAACAGATTGGCCTGATGGCCCCGACCAATGGGCGAGTCTTGATCTATGGCGAATCTGGCACTGGCAAGGAACTGGTCGCCCACGCCATCCACGCCCAGAGCCTGCGCAAGGACGAAACCTTCGTCGAGGTTAACTGCGCCGCGATTCCGGAAGATCTAATCGAAAGCGAATTATTTGGACATTACAGAGGATCGTTTCAAGGAGCGGCCACCGACAAGGAAGGCAAGTTTCAAAGAGCCCACGGAGGAACACTGTTTCTCGATGAAGTCGGCGACATGAGCCTGAAGACGCAATCGAAAGTCCTGCGCACGCTCGAGGAACAGCGCTTTACGCCGGTGGGCAGCGATGAGACGATCACGGTGGATGTGCGGGTGATTGCCTCGACCAACAAAGATCTGGAAGAGGAAATATCGCGTGGCAACTTCCGCGAGGATCTGTTCTACCGGCTCAACGTGATTCCGTTCTTTGTGCCGCCCCTGCGTGAACGCAAGGAAGATATCCCCCTCTTCACCCGACATTTTCTGAAGGAACTGGCGGCGACGTATGGTCGCCGCCCTAGGGAAATCACCGACGACGCCATAGAAGTGCTCATGCGTTATTCCTGGCCGGGCAACGTGCGCGAACTGCGCAACGTGATCGAGCGCATCGTGATCATGAACCCCACCACCACGCGCTTCGACAGCAAACATCTGCCGCCACTGGTCTACCGCGAAGGCAGCCGCCGTGCGCCCAAGAGTGAATTCTCGACGCTGCATCAGGCTCGCGATGCCTACGAGCGCGACTACATCCTCAAGACGCTCGATCAGAACCATGGCAACGTCAGTCGCACGGCGGAGGTACTGGGCCTGGAGCGCAGCCATCTTTACAGGAAGATGAAGGCGCTGGGAATTGCGCCGGCTTCAACTTCTTAGTTAGACCGTGCAGGAACTCGATCGCAGCGTGTGGGCATGCCTCAAAAGCCAGCGACATCTCCACGCCATGCGTCGAATTAAACCCGGTCCACTTGAGAGCGGCGAGAGTCCGAGCAGACGAACGCCCTATTGGTTGAGCGGCAGCAGAGCCTGGCAAGCGGCTTCGCCGGCGATGGCGCCACCTGTGGGCTGCACTCGAATGACGGCATCTTCGAACGAACAAAAGCTGCGGATGCCGGTCTGGTTCTGCGTGATCGGGATCGCGGTCGCGTAGTATTGCGTGGCCGGAGTCCCGCCCCCACCGACGGCAGTGAATGTATAGCCGCTCTTGATCCCACCCGCCAGACCACTGTCGATCAGGCACGCGGCGGTGGACACGGGAACACAAGGAGTCGTTCCACCCAGTGCCGACAGGGTGACAGCATATCCTATGCCAGGATACGAGGACATGTAGGTGATCTCCGCGGTGTTTATGGCGCGAATGGAACCCACCGCGGAAGACTCGTTGGCGGCCATGCGGGCGCGCAACAAGTTGGGGATCGCGATGGATGCGATGATCAGAATAATAGCGACTACGATCAGCAATTCGATGAGGGAAAAACCTTTTTGCGGGCGCATTCGAAATTGTCCTCCGCCTGAGACTTCGCGGCAGCACACCCGGCGCGCCAACGCGGAGAAAACTTACCGCTTCACCATGTGAATCTCGGTGCCGTTCTTGCGAAACTTCACCTCATCCATCAGTTGATTGATGAGGAAAATTCCGCGACCGTGATTGGAATAAAGATTCTCGCCTACCGTGCAGCTGGGAATCGCTTGGGGGTCGAAACCCGGGCCGGGATCACGCACGATGATGAGGATACCGCGTTGCTCGTCGCAAGCGACGAGGCACTCTACGACTTTGCTCGGATCTTCCTTGGCGCCGTGAACCACGGCATTAGCCAGCGCCTCTTGCAACGCGAGTTCGATGGCGTCTTCCTTGCCGTCGACGCACTTCATCTCGCGGACGAACTCCATGACCTGCTCCACGACCGGGTCCACGGACTTACGGTCGGCCGCGAGTGTGACTCGCACTCGCAGGTTCAGCTTCTCTGGATCGAAATCGTACTCCGGGAGTTGTGCCTCGGAAGAAGCCCCAGATTCCATGTTTGGATCGCTCGTCCCCTGTCCGCCCTTGGAGCGCGGCCCATTTCGATTTTAGCCGCAGGGCACAAATCCGGCAATGGCCCGCCTCATTTGAGGCGCTCGCTACAATACCACACCCTCAGTGTTTTGTGGGGTTACGGCCGTCGTCCGCAATCACACTGGTCTGCACGCCGTACTCTCCCGCCTTATGTTCCAACATCCGGTGCTCCAGTTGCCGGCGCCAGTCGAGCTCTTCCACAAAGCGGCGCGAATCCCGCCATCCCGGTTCTGCTTTGACGTAAAGTTCGAGGAAAACTTTAGTCCCTAGCATGCGCTCGATCTGCAAGCGGGCCGAGGTGCCAATCTTCTTGAGCATCTGGCCGCCCTTGCCTACCAGAATCCCTTTCTGCCCTTCCCGCTCGCAATAGATGGTAGCGGAGATGCGGGTGAGTCGAGCTCCCTCCTCGAAGTTATCGACGATCACCGTGCTCGCGTAGGGAATCTCCTCGCTGGTGTTCAGCAAAACCTGTTCGCGAATGACCTCGGCGGCCATGAACCGCGCAGGTTGGTCGGTGATTTGATCTTCGGGAAAGTAGGCTGGGCCCGCGGGCAGAGCCGAGACCACCATTTCCAGAAGCATGTCGAGACCATTCCGCTTGAGAGCGGAGATGGGGATCACCTCGGCAAAATCGTAGAGCTTGCGGTATTGCTCGATGAGCGGCAGCAGTTTCGACTTCTCGCGGATCAGGTCAACCTTGTTGAGAATGAGAAACGCTTTCGTTTTCGGCCGCCGCAGCAAATCGAGCGCAAACTGGTCGCGCGGATCGAACTTGCGTGTGACATCCATGATCACGAGGACCAGGTCGCAACCCTCCAGGGCTTCGCGCACCTCGACCATCATCTTGCGCCCCAAAGAACTGTCTGGCTTGTGAACCCCGGGGGTGTCGACCAGCACAATCTGACCACCGCCCTTGCCTTTACGCTTCCCAACGTGGACCACGCCCTGAATCCGGTTTCGCGTGGTTTGCGGCTTGGGCGAGATGATGGCCAGTTTCTCTCCCACGAGCGCGTTGAGCAACGTTGACTTGCCCGCGTTCGGACGGCCAAGTATGCAAACGAAACCGGAGCGGAATGGCATAGGGGATCGGCCTTAGCTACGAGCTTCTAGCTGCTTTTCATTGGACCGAATGTTATCTGGTGCTCCTTCATCTTAGGGCATTTTCCGATCGGGTGCAGACGAACCTCAATGGAGCAGGGATTGGTCAGGAGTTAAGAAGCCAGGAGCCTTTCTGGTGGCGGCTCATTCAGGAATGCGAATGCTTCCGTCCTCTGCAATCGGGAAGAATGGATTCCACGCAACTTCCCACAGAAATCCGTCTGGATCGGAGAAATAGCCCGAATAGCCGCCCCAAAAGGCTTCCTGCGCAGGCTTAATGACCCTTGCGCCCGCGGCCTCCGCTTCTTTGAGCACCCAGTCAACTTCTGCGCGATTGCGGGCGTTGTAGGCAAGCGAGATTCCTCTGAATCCCTCGCTGTCGGAAGCAACATTCGCATCCTTTGCCAGCTCATCGCGCGGGTACAGGGCGAGGGCCATTCCTCCCGCCTGGAAAAACACGATGCCCTCAGACTTGGCCATGGATCGCCGCCATCCGAGGCGCTCAAAGAATTCCCGGCTGCGATTCAGATCGGCGACGCCGAGAGTGACGATGCTGATGCGCTGTTCCATCGAGCTTCTAGCTCCGAGCTGCGACTAGCTTCAGCCACAAGCGACCCATATTCATCTTAGGATAATGTGCAATGAGAATAGGGTCGGCAGTCCGGCACGCGGGTGGTTTAGCCAGTCGCCAGTAGCCACAAGCTGCATTAGATCAGCTTCAACTGCCGCGGTTGCATCGCGGTGATTCTCACCCGCTCCACTTTGCGGTCGGTGGATTCCAGAACTTCAAATCGCAAGCCGTCCTCTTCCACGACCTCGCCCTTGCGTGGAATTCGCCCAGCGAGTTCGCTGACCAGCCCGGCGATGGTGGCCGACTCCTTCCCTGCCGGCTTGCTACCGAAGAGTTCGTCGAGGCGGTCCACATCCATGCCGCCGGCCACAATGAAGGAGCGCTCGCCCTCGCGCACGATCTCCGGCTTATCGTGGTCGTCGCGGATCTCACCTACGATTTCTTCCACCAGATCCTCAATCGTGACCAGTCCCGCCACGCCGCCGTATTCGTCCACCACAATGGCCATGCGGATGTTCTGCTTCTGCATCTCGCGGAGCAGGTCGCTGCCCAACTTGCTCTCGGGAACGAAATAGACATCGCGCCGCATGATCGTGTCCAGCACGCGCACGTGGGCTTCGCTGTCGGGGACTTGCAGAACATCCTGGGTGTAAACGATTCCCTTGATGTTGTGGATGCTGCCTTCGTACACGGGCACGCGCGAGTAGTGCTTGGTGCGCAGCATTTCGATGAAGCGTTCGACCGTGGTATCGGAAGGCACGGCAAACATCTGAGGACGTGGGTTCATGGCCTCGCGTACGGTTTTGCCGCTGAATTCCACCACCGACTGAATCAGGTCGCGGTCGCCCTCTTGAATAATTCCCTCTTCCTGACCGGCTTCGATCAGCGCATCCACTGCTTCGGCCGAAGTCTCCGGCTGCTCGGTAGTGTTCTGCTTGGTTAGCGAAGCCACGGACTGAAGGAAGCCCAGCACGATCGTCACCGGCAACACCAGATAGATGAGGACTTTCAAGACCAGAGTCCAGTGAATCAGCCAGTCCCCTCTGGTGCGCGAGAAAAACACAAACGGCAGGAAGCGGTTGAACACGATGACGATCAGGAGAAGGCTGATGACCGCCTGCAAGATCTCGTAGATGCTCCAGGATTGGTCGCTGAAAACTAGGAAGCCAATCAGGACGGCAATCGCCGCCATGGTGAGTTGCGTGAGCACCGCCATGGACAGCGAGGCCCGCGTACGGCCGACCCCGAGTTCCGGTTCGACTTTCTGCTCGAAGACGTCGATGTTGTCCTGGAATTCGCGGGAAAGAAATTTCCCAACTTCCTGGTAGACGCGGTCCACGTAAGAGACCAGGGTCAGCAATCCCAGCAGGACCGCAATCGCGATGGCGACAGCGTAACTCATGCCGTCTCCCGTGCTCCGGTCGTGCGCGCCGCGCCGCGCCAGGCCTTCGAAGACGCGGGTTTGACCCGTTCGGACCCTACCCGTTCGATCAAGGCAGCCGGCAGCCTCAGCGCCCGGCGCAACTTCGCTTCCTTGCGCGCCATTTGACCATTATCGCGCTCATGGTCAAAGCCCGCCAGATGAAGGATGCCATGCAGCGCTAGAATCCTGATCTCTTGGGCAGCAGGATGACCGAGGCGGACAGCGTTTTGCAGAGCAATGTCGGCAGAGATGGCAACTTCGCCAGCCAGATTTGTGGCCTGGAGCGATTCCGAGGTGGACCGAGCAAAAGGAAACGACAACACGTCGGTGGCCTTGTTCTGGCCGCGAAACTGACGGTTCAGAGTACGCACGACAGCGCTGCTGGTCACCAGGACGTTTACCTGGCGGCGGAGGCCCGCGGCCCTGCGCGCTCGCAACACGAAGCGCTCGAGCGTCTCTTTGGTCAGTCCCGCGACTTTTTCCTGAAGAATAACCAACCGGCTCGCCTTCTCTTCAACGCTTGAGGCTGCAGAAAAGCAAACAGGAGGGCCCGATTCGCGGCCCTCCCGCCCAAGGTGTACGTCTCTATCCCTTGGCTTCGGCCGACGACGCCCTCTCTTCGTTCGACGCTGGCACCTGCTTTTCCGCGCTCGCGGCGTCCGCATGTCTAGGCTCAGCCAACAAGAGCATCTGTTGCTCGGCCACACGCGTCTTGTGCTCGTCGTAGGCGCGAACAATGCGCTGCACCAGATGATGGCGGACCACGTCGGATTCATCGAAGTGCACGAACGCCAGTCCATTCACACTCTTCAGCACATCCATCGCTTCGAGCAGACCGCTGCGGCGCGCGTTGGGCAAGTCGATCTGGGTGACGTCGCCGGTAATCACCGCCTTCGAATTGAAGCCGAGGCGGGTGACGAACATCTTCATCTGCTCTGAGGTTGTGTTCTGGGCCTCGTCGAGAATGACGAACGAATCGTTCAGCGTGCGCCCGCGCATGAATGCGATGGGCGCGATCTCGATGACGTTCTTCTCCAGGTAGCGATCCACTTTTTCGGGATCGAGCATGTCATACAAAGCGTCGTACAGCGGGCGCAGGTATGGATCGATCTTGTCCTGCAGCGTACCCGGCAGAAATCCCAGTCGCTCGCCCGCTTCCACCGCGGGACGCGCCAGGATAATGCGGTTTACCCGCTTGGCCAGCAGCGCGGAGATCGCCATGGCCACGGCGAGGTAAGTCTTCCCCGTTCCGGCGGGTCCAATGCCAAACACCATGTCGTGGGCCTCGATGGCTTCGAGATAACGACGCTGGTTGCTGCTCTTGGGCTGCACGGTGCGCCGCCCGAAGGAACGCTGGCGTCCGGCATCCGCCAACCCGCGCAGAGTTGTGTTCGGGTCGGAAGTCAGCACGCGCAACATACTGTTGAGGTCGCCGTTGTTGAAGGTGTGGCCGGAGCGCTGCAGGCTTTCATAGTCGGCGAAAACCTGCTCGGCGCGCGCCACGTCCCTTGCTGCGCCTTCCAGTTCGATGGCGTTCGACCGCAGATTGATGGTGATGTTGAGACCGTCTTCCAGCAGGCGCACATTCTCATCCCGCGTGCCGAACAAGGTCTCGATGTTGGGACTAACCCCGATGCTCTTCTTCATTCAGTGTATTTTGACGAACCATGTAGGAACAGCCGCCCCCGGCTGTCCGGCAGCCGCGGAACATTCGAGATGCAACGCACCTCACAGACAAAGCAGGGTTTCGCTTGGGAACGGGACCAACCGGAATGCGCATGCCCAGAAGGCAAGTCACTACCATTAAGTTAAAGCCTAACGCGGGGCGGAGAGGGAGTCAATGGGAGCAAGCCGTAGGCGCCTGTGGGAAACTTGGAGAATGAAGAAGCCGTCCTTGCATGTTACTCAATGGCTTGGGGACATTCCTGTAGAAATCGAATGCACAGCCTGCCGGGAGTGGAGATTCCGCGCAACACCATCGACCCATCGGCCGAACCGGGAAGAATGTAGTCAGCAACTGCAGCGCGCGTTCGACCATCACGTCAACAGTGTCCATGCGAGCGAAGACCCCGGCAGGCTCAACTCGTAGCGGCATCGTCCCTCAATGCAGCGGGCACCGCTCTGGTCCGGGCCCATTCGCGCAAGGTGGCGATCTCTTCGGCGCGGGTGATTGAGAGTGGGACTGTCTGGGCCAGCGCGTCCACGAGCGACTGCGTGGTCAGCGGCTTCTTCTCCGAATACGCTGCGTAGAGTCCGCCCTGGACGGCCGCGTCGATTTCGGCCCCAGAGTATCCCTTCGCTGCGGCTGCAACTTTGTCGAGATCGAAGTCGGCTGGGTTGCGCTTGCGTCTCGCCAGCTGAATCGAGAAGATCTGCTTGCGCTCGGCCTGGTTTGGAAGATCGACGAAAAACAACTCGTCGAAGCGGCCCTTGCGGATCAACTCCGGCGGCAGCACGGTCACATTGTTGCAGGTCGCGGCGACGAATACTGCGGCCTTGCGGTCCTGCATCCACGACAGGAATGATGCCAGCAGCCGTGAGGAAACACCCGCGTCGGCCGATGCTGAATCGGGGCCGCTGCCGGCGAACACCTTTTCCAGTTCGTCGATCCAGAGGACGCAGGGAGCGAGCCCCTCAGCCACCTGAAAGACTTTGCGAATGCGCTTTTCGGTCTCCCCGATGTACTTGTCGTAGACCGCCGACGTATCGAACTTCACCAGCGGGAGCTTCCACTCCCCCGCGACGGCACGGGCACATAGCGACTTGCCGCATCCCTGCACGCCCAGGATGATCATTCCACGCGGGGGCTCCAGACCAAACTCTCGCGCCGAGTCTTCCCACGCTCCGCGACGTTGTCCCAGCCAGTGCTTCAAATTTTCCAATCCACCAACGCTGGCCATGTTGTCGGAGGCTTCGATGAACTCGAGCAGGCCTGAGTGGCGCAGCAGTTGCTTCTTGGCGTCGAGCACATCTGTAACGGACTCGGGACACAGGGCGTAGCGCGTCACCAGAGCCTGAGAGATGGCACGCTCGGCTTCTTCTTCGGTCAAGCCACGCAGGTTGGCGGACATGGCGTCCACGCCGGCGGCGTCGAGTTGGAGCTTCAATGTGTAGGTCTTCGACAACCGGGTGAACATCTCGTGGATGATTTCACGCAGGCGGTCAGGGTCGGGCAGCGGGAGATCGAAATACTCCACCAGCGTGGTGAGTTCGGCGGGCACGGCGATTTCGGGCGCGGTGATGACCACCGTTTTACGATTGGCGGCAAATTTCTGGCCAACGTCACGCAGGCGACGCACCACGACCGGGTCGTCCATGTGGCGGTGAAAATCCTTCAGGATGAAAACGGCTTCGACCGTCATGGACTCCATGTTGGCGAGGGCCTGCACGGGTTCGCGGGTGTTGTAGATGGCTGTGCCGGCTGCCACGGCGCTGTCTGCTCCCATCGATGACGTCATGGCTCGAGCCAGGCGGTCGGCTTCCGCGCTGCCGGGGCTGAGGGAGGTTCGCGTTTGCGCCTGGCTGCGCCCGGCTTGAGTCCAGAGGGTGGTCTGGTCCATGCGGGCCTGCAGGGACACTTTTTGCCCTGATGGACGAGCGTTCGAGCCGGAGCGGAGCAGGCCGT
Source organism: Candidatus Sulfotelmatobacter sp. (assembly GCA_049792875.1). Taxonomy (GTDB): domain Bacteria; phylum Acidobacteriota; class Terriglobia; order Terriglobales; family Acidobacteriaceae; genus Sulfotelmatobacter. The sequence goes on along the minus strand of JBARBI010000073.1, from coordinate 16,142 downwards.
CGGCAATGCTCCACTCGAAGGTCGCCATGTTGAGTTCGGTGCAGGCAGCGCGCACCATGTTGACGGCGTGCATCTCCTCGGACGTTTCCATCACGACGATGGGAGTCGAGGAGTTGATGAGAACCTTCAGGCGATCGAGGCCGTCTGTCATTCTGGGAACCACCATGCTTGTAACTGACCGGCTGTCGAGCGGCGCTCGACGGACAGCCGAGGGCGCCTGTCCCCACATGGGTATTGCCACGAACCCCAAGTTTGACCGGTCGGGAGTGCTCCCCTATAATAAGTAATTCGGACCCACCCGAATATCTCTCTGTACACACAAAGGTAACGAACCAGCTATGGCAAATCATCTTTCGGCGCTGAAGCGTGCGCGCCAAACCGAACGCCGCACCGTACGCAACCGCGCCAACACATCGAGCCTGCGTACCCAGTTGCGGATCCTGCGCGAGACCATCGAGAAGGGCGACAAGGCGGCCGCCGAGCAGATGTACCGCCAGACCGTCTCCGCCCTCGACAAGGCCATTCAAAAAGGCACACTCCACGAGAACACCGCTTCGCGCTACAAGTCCCGGTTGGGCGTACGCGTTAACGCGATGAAGTAGCTGTCAGCTATCAGCTATCAGAAAGATCAGGGCAGATGCTTTTACAGCGTCTGCCCTATTGTTTTGGGATTATGCCATTTGGTAGTGCCTTCTTTTTTCTTGCGAAATCGCTAACGTCCGTGTTTTCAACGAGTTGAGCAGATATCCCGCTGCGGAGAACTGCCGGGGAACGAGCGGGGACTCTCCGGGCAGGAAACGGTTTGCCAGCAGTACCGCTGATCCGGCTCGCCCTTACGAAAAATCCCCAGTTTTGCCGCAAAGGACGCGGCAAAGATGGGGCACCCGAGAGCACACTGACTGGGACGAAGACTACGGATGCGGTTTTCCCAGCAAATAGGCATCCATCGTTTGCCTTTGGGGATGGATGGAGAACGGACCGTAGCAGAGCTTTCGGAGGATGGAGTCAGGGCGCCGGTACCAACTCGCCCAAGAAAGCGGGGTATCGCCGTTCATGTCTTTTGCGTCGACTGTTGCCCCGGCATCCAGGAGGAGTTGAATGGTCTCTTCACTGCAGAAGGCGGCGGCGCGATGCAGGGGAGTCTCGCCTTTGGTGCGACAGTCTCGCATGAAGGCGCCAGTTTCGACGGATGGTCTGGTGGAGCGGTTTGGATCGGCGCCGCTGGCCAGCAACACCCTGGCCACCAGATGCTGCGCAGAGCGCGGCGAAGATAGCGCGGCATGGAGGGGCGTTTCTCCGGTGTCAGTCTGGGGAAGATTTGCATCCGCGCCGTTCTCGATCAGGAATTCGCAGAGGCGCCAGTCCCCATGGAAGGCCGCGGCGTCAAGACCGAGATTGTCTCCTAGCGACGGCAACGTTTCCCCGTTCGCGAGCAGGAATTTTATGGCGCTGACATCGCCGTAGTAGGCACACCAGTTGATGAGGGACGTTCCGTCCTTGTCCTTGGAGATGGCGGGATGCCCTGCTGCGATGTAGTCGAACACGAGGTCGGTGCGGCCGTCTGCGATGCGATCAATCACGTCTCCCCTCCGTGTGTTCGCGGACTGGAGCGAACGGTGTTTAGGATAACGCACCTCGCTTCGCGACATCACGACGGTGACCTTCCGCTCCGATCGGTTGAAAATCCCCACTTTTGCCGCTAAGGACGCGGCAAAAATGGGGCATCCGGTTTCGTGTTGATCAGTGACTGACGGCGGAAGACGGGTAGTCCTGCCAGAGGTACTGCAACGCCTCGGGAAGGGTTCGTTGTTTGACTGCGCGGTCCACGTGTGTGGCGTTGCGGGCGAAGACGAATTGGTAGTGATAGCCCTTGGCAGCGAGTACGTTGGCCATCTGCTCGTTGGCCAGAACCCAATCGTGCATGTTGTCGCGCATCCCGTTCGGATTGAGCAGATCCCGGTCACCCACTTCCATCCAGATTCGTATCGGCTTGGCGGGGCTTTCGGGGATGAGATGCTCGTGAAACTCCCAGGCACCGTGCGGTGTTTGCGGATTGTAAGGCCACTGCTGATTTACAAATGTGCCGGAATACGTGAGAACACGGTGATAGAGCTCGGGGTGATACCAGGCCATGATAAGGGCGCAGGACCCTCCGGAGCTGCCGCCCATGGTTGCCCGTGCATCGGGATCCTTGGTGAGTTTGACGTGAGCCTGGGTTTCGACCAAAGGCAAAACTTCCCTTTCCACGAACTCGGCATAGACGGCGGACATGGTGTCGTATTCGAGACCGCGTTCACTCCCCTGAGCGTCCCCACTTCCGTTGCCGATCGAAATGGCAATCATCACAGGGACCTTGTGTTGGGCAATCAAAGTGTCGAGGGCAGAAAAGAGCAAACGGTCGGGGCCGTCCGTCCCGACGATGAAAGGCGCGACCCTGCCGGCGACGTACTGCTTGGGAATATACACGGCCACCTTGCGTGTGTAGGGAGCGGGGTGACTGGTGGTGACGACGAGTTTGGCGGGATCAGCAGGATCTGGGGTTCCGAAGGTATTGGCGTCACGCGCGATGCCGGGATAGATTTTGCTGTCGGATGAGTTCATGGTGAACTCAATGACGGTGCCGTTCGGAAATCCACTCGGGGAAGATGTCTCAGGAGGGACATCGTGAGTGGGCCCGAGAATGAAATTGCCGTCCACGTTTGCGGGAGGGTTGGAGCCGTCGGGTAATGCTTTGGCCGCGACATAGCCGGGAGTCTTGGGGTCGCGGGTTGGAGTCGCGGGGCGTTCCGTGACTTGCGGCAACGGAGGAGATTGGGCGGAGATGGGACTGGGAGCCGCGATTAGACCAACTAGAAGGCAAACACTCAGAGAAAGCGGGATGGCGGTCATCGTGAGATTCTGCGGCATTCGCAATTCGGAGGAAACGATAGTCTAGGATTTTTCACTCAAACTGGCTCGTGGATACCATACTTCGTTAATCCAGAAAGCCGGCGGCTCGTAGCTCAAGATCTCACACCGGCAGCTGTTCCTGCATCCACCCCGGGGTTTCGAGCTTGGGCTCGGTCGTGAGATCCAGCACCAGGCGCTCCAGGACCATGCGCTTACTCACTGGATTCGAGCGCAGGGCTAGATCCGCCTTCGCGACCAGGCGGATGGCGCGAGTAAGTTCGCGGCGGGACTTGTAGCGACGGGCTTGCTTGATAATGTCGTCGGCGGCGAAGGGGGGGACGCGGAAGCCCTGCCAGAGCGCGGCCCAGAGCATGCGCTGGTCGCGGACGTTTCGTTCGAGAATCACCAACATCTGGCGGAAGGTTTTGGCCAGCATGTAGATGTGTCCGATGGCAGCTTCTTCGCCTTCGCCAGAGAGAAGAATCGCGTCCAGGATTTCCAGGGCACGGACGCGTTCTTTGGCGGAGATGGCGTCGGTCAGCTCATAGAGCGAGCGCTGCTTGGCCGCCAGCACCATAGTTTCGACATCGCCCAGCGTGATGCGCTTCTTTTCACCAACGTAGAGAATCAGCTTCTCCAATTCGTTGGAGATCATCAACATGTCGCCGCCGAGGGCGTCGACTAATTCGCGGGCGCCGTCGGCTTCGATCTTCACCCCGCGACCGGTACCGTAGTCTGAAATCCAGCGGACGGCCTCGCCCTCTTCCACGCGCGCCAGTTCCACGATGCCGCAGTACTGGCCCATGGTTTCGCGGATGCGCTGGTAACGTTCCTTATCCTGCATCTCGATGCGGCGGACGTCGGCGGGGATGCTGATGTGGTCGGCGACAAACACCACGAGCGCATCGGGATTCGGGTTCTTGCAGTAGACCTCGATCGCGGCGAGTTTTTCTTCGTTCGATCCGCGACCAAAAAGATTCTTCACGCCGCGAACGAAGAACACCTGAAATGGAGCCATCAGCGAGGGGGTGCGGGCGCGGTCGAGAACCTCCGCCAAGTCGGTCTCGGCGAGATCGAATTCGAAAAAACTGAAATCCCGCAGATCGGCGGGGACCAGGTGTTCGAGGATGGCGTCGCGAAAGCGCTTGCGAAAAAAGGCCTCATCGCCCACGAAAACGTAGGCCGCGCGCAGCTTGCGCGATTCCAGTTCGCTGACAAAGCGATCGGCCTGGGCGAAGGCCCGCATCAGATTTTCCTTGTCGTGATGGAGCCCATTGTTTTCGAATCTAGCATCGACTATTCAATCCGCATAGTGGTCAAGCGTTAAGTTCATGGTACAGCTGAATCGTAGGAGCGTCCGGAGACGCTTTGATCCGCTTCGATGCGCTCTGCCGAAAATCCCCATTTTCGTCCCCTGACCGCCCCGCATTTACGGCTACAACTGGCTCAGGAACTGCGTGACCTCTTGTGAGTTCCAATCAACAGCGCCGACAAACTTCCGGCGCAATACGCCTTCGCGGTCGATGACGTAGGTCTCCGGCCAGCCCGTGGTGCCGTACATAGCGGCGACCTTTTGTTCCGGATCACGCACCGTCAGAAAGTTGACGTCGCGTTGTTTAATGAAGCGGTGGTAGGCATCGTCATCCACATCGATGCTGACGCCAAGGACCACCACTCCTTTTCCTCGCATGCGATCCTGCATGGTCACCAACGACGGAAGCTCTTCGATGCAAGGCGGACACCAGGTGGCCCAGAAGTTCAAAACCAGGACCTGGCCGTGAAACTGGTTCAACGTCACTTTACGATCGGAGTCTTGCACGGCGAAGTCCCGGGCGGCGTCTCCAATGTGAGGCGGCCGCGATCCTCGATTACAGCCGGGAGCGAGCAGGATCGCAGACAGCAACAAGAAAAGAAAAAAAAGCTTCACGCTCTAAAATCCCTCCAAGATGTTCGCGACCAGAGTACGTGCAAAATCCCGCGAGAGGCGCCGGAAGGCAGGAGAATCTTCCTCGAAAAAGCTGTTGAGATCCTGCGAAACTTCGTATTGCTCACGGAACAGGTACGCTGGATTCTGGTATAGCACCTTGCCGTTGCGGTCAGTAAGTGAAACCTTGATGCTGACCACCACGAGTACGCTTGCGGCCTGGCCCGTAGCGGTGTCATAGGTGAGCGGAGAGGCGGTGGTGGAAAGCACAGTTCCGCGCAAGGTGGCGTCCGCATCTTCGCCGGGATCGTTGAGGATGCGGTAGTGCGTGCGGGTAGTGAACTCGCGAACCACCGAGGCGGTCAGCATCTGCTCGATGCGGTAGGTAAGCGTCTCGTTTTTGAAGGCTGGTACGGCGATGGTCTTAACGTTCTCGGGGACCTGCACGGCGTGACCCGCGGTGTGATAGCCGCATCCCGCATCGAGCATGAAGAATGCGATCGCGGCCAGCGCGAGCAGGCAGGCTGCGCGCATCTTCATTGAATCTTCCCCGTCGGACGGGTGGCGGTCATGATCTCCGCGCATTCCACCGCCGTCAGGGCTGAGATGCGGAGATTGTCCGCGGCCGCCCACAGCCAGACGCCGTTGGGCTGCACGGGATCGATCTTCAGCGATAGCTGGATATCGGCCTGTCCGGCAGCACTCACGTTGCTCGGTGGATTCTCCTCGGCCGCCGGGATTGAGACGTGATCCCCGGCCAAGCCCTGCCACAAAGTCTGCACATCCACAGACTTCTCCATCTCCAGAAAGAGGGCCATCGCGTGGCCGTGGAAGATGGGAGCTTGCAGCAGCAGCACCGAGGGCTGCGGAGCCCCATTCGCTGCAATTTTCCGATAATGGCGGAGGATTCGCGCCTCGACAGAATCCAGCGTCGGCTGCGACGCCAGGCCATAGCGAGCCACCATGTTGAAGGCGACCTGCACATCGAAGACGTCTTTGGGTAGAGGCTGGAAGGAGAGCAGGTTGACCGTCTGCTGGTGCAACTCATCCATGCCACGCTGCCCGTGCTCAGAAGCCGGCTCGAAAACAGTGGCTACGGCACGCACGATCGGGCCCACCCTATCGGCTCGAGCCAGCAGCAGGGCGAGCGTGACCGCGACCGGATGCGCCGCTACGCAAGGGCCGGGCTGCAAGTCTGGAGGGGGGACTCGTCCGAGTTCGCGCTCGACCCACACCGACCGGACGCTGGCGCCGGCTTCATTTTCCAACGAAGCAGAAAGATCAATAATGGCGCTGCCGGCGTCGCGGGCGTCTTTCCAATTCTTGCGTGTGCACTCTTCATCCGAAGCAAAAAAAGTAAAGTCGACGTTGTCGAACTGTTCCGCACGCACTCTCTGGATAAAGCTGATCTCGTCGCCCATGGCTTCAAGCTGGCCCATCGACTCATCGTCGTCGAGGAGGCGGATGTCGGCGGCGGGAAATTTCCGCTCGTTCAACATCTCGGCGATCTCTTTCCCCCGGAGCGAGGCAGCGCCCACAATGGCGGCGCGATACAGATGTCCGCGCGCGGCGATGGGATGCGAGGCAGCCGGCAATTTGACGGAATCGTTCATGACGCCTGCGAAGCCTCCTTGTAGGGCGGCGGTGGAGGACCTGGGCGCCGGCGAAAAATCCACTGCACTCGCCAGAAAACGCCGGAGATCATGTAAAGCAGGGCGATGCCGAAAAGGACCTTGCGCGAAAACAGAATAATCAACGCAAAAAGAGCTGCCAGCAGAACGATCAGGCGGAAGGGATGACGCGATCGGAAATCGATATCCTTGAAACTGTAGAAGCGCCACGTGCTTACCATCAGATAGCCCACCGTTGTTACCATCGCCAGCCAGGTCAGCGCCGTGTACCAGGACACCAGTGGATCCCCGGCGGCGAAGTGAACCACCGCCGCGATCACGCCCGCACCCGCGGGAATGGGCATGCCGACAAAGTATTTCTTTCCCGGACGGCCGGGATTCGAAGGTTGAGGGTTGCTGGTGATGTTGAATCGTGCCAGCCGACTCGCTCCCGCTATCAGAAACAAGAAACTGGCGATCGCTCCCAACTGCTCCAACTTGATGTGCCAATCGGTCAGCAAGACCGTGGGCATCAGGTTAAAGCCCCAAGACCAGGCCAGCATGGCCGGAGCCACGCCGAAGGTGATCGCGTCGGCGAGGGAATCCAACTCTTTGCCGAAATCGCTGCTGGTGCCGGTCATGCGGGCGATGCGGCCGTCGAGCCCGTCAAAAAGCACCGCAAACCCGATCGCTTTGGCCGCGTTGTCGAGGTGCCAATACTCGGTGGCAGTGGCGTGCATGACCTGCAGAATGGCGTAGTAGCCCAGCGCCATGTTGGCGGTCGTGAACAGCGACGGGAGAATGTACATTCCCTTGCTGAGCCGGCGGCGCGGTTTGGGGAGAACGGGGTCCATCAGTGCGCCCTCTCCGCGGCAGGTGCGCTTCCTGCGGCTGCCAACACGCGATGGGATTCGAGATAGGCAAGCACCGTGGCACCGCCTTTCACGTGGTCACCAATCTTCACGTTGACGCGCGCGGACGGATCGAGCACAACGTCCACGCGCGAGCCGAACTTGATCAGGCCGACCCGCTGGCCTCGCTCCAGCCGGTCTCCAACGTTGGGATAAAACACGATGCGCCGCGCCAGCAGGCCCGCAATCTGCTTGAAAACGACTTTCTGGCCGTCGCCCTCCACCGTGACGATGTTCTGCTCGTTCAGCTGGGCGGAAGCCTTGTTCATTGCATTCAGATACTGGCCGCGCTGGTAGCGCACATCGCGAACCACGCCCGCTATCGGGGAACGGTTGACATGCACGTTGAATACGCTGAGGAAGATGCTAAGCCGCGTTTGCTTCTCGTTTCCCACCATCACGGTCGAGACGTCGGTGACCTTGCCGTCGCCGGGAGAAACCACCGCGCCGGCGTCCTGAGGGATGGCGCGCTCGGGGTCGCGAAAGAACCACAGAAAGAAAAATGCCAGAAGGCAAGGGAGAATCGCCCAGGCAGGCTGGGTGAGCCAGCCGAGCAGAACGGCGGCGGCGATGAGCGGCGCGGCGTAGAGGTATCCGTCACGAACCATGAGAGCTTTCAATTATAGAGCAGGCACCCCGACTCGAAACGGTTTGGCGAGCCTGGTGCGTCCATGGCCGGCTCCCCGGAACCAATGGTTGTCGTGCAACTGGATTTTGTCGCTTGCCCTCAGGCATGTAAGATGCACGCTGATCAGGCGGAGGCCCCCGAGAATGCTCAACAGAAAACTGACGCTCTGTGTTGCCGGCATGGCAATGCTGGGCAGTGTGGCGGCGGCGCACGCGCAACAACCGGATTCCGAGGAAGAAGGCCAGTTTCGATTCCGCTTCGTGGGCCCCAGGGTTGGGAATCGAGTCGCGGCTGTGGCCGGCGTGCCGGGAGATGCCAGCACCTACTATGCGGGAGCGGCCTCTGGAGGGATTTGGAAGTCAACGGACGGCGGGAATCATTGGGCGCCGATTTTTGACAAGCAGCCAGTGGCTGCAATCGGCGCTCTGGCCGTCGCTCCCTCTGACCCGAGCATTGTCTGGGCGGGAACGGGCGAGGCCTGGGTGATCCGCGACAGCGACGTGATGGGCAATGGCATCTACAAATCGACCGATGCCGGCAGGACATGGAACCATGTCGGACTGCCGGAAAGCGGGCGCATCGGCCGCATCGTCATCCATCCGTCGAATCCCGAGATCGTTTTCGCGTGCGTTCTGGGGCGCACGACTGGGCCGCAAACGGATCGAGGAGTGTTCCGCACGACTGACGGCGGTCAGCACTGGGACCGTGTGCTCTTTGCGGGAGAGAAGGTGGGCTGCTCTGGACTCTCCATGGATCCGCATAATCCGCGCGCATTATTTGCGGGCATGTGGGAAGTGGAGATGCACACCTGGGGGGAATTCAGCGGCGGTCCGGGCAGTGGAATTTACGTTTCCCACGATGGCGGAACGAAGTGGACTCGCATCGAAGAACACGGTCTGCCCCATGGCCCGTTGGGGAAGATCGATGTCGCGGTTGCCCCGACGAATTCGAATCGTATCTTTGCGCTAATTCAGACCAAGGATCAGGGTTCAGTCTGGAGGTCCGATGATGCGGGCGAACATTGGAAGGCGGTCAATTACCAGCGAGCCTTGATCGGACGCGCCGGCTACTACATCCGGCTGGCGGTCTCGCCGGGCAGCGACAATGAAGTCTTGGTGGCTAATAGTTCCTTCCACCAATCCCTGGATGGGGGCGAGAACTTTAAGGAGGTTCCGTGGGGCGGTGACACGCACGATATCTGGATCGACCCCACCAATCCCGATCGCTTCGTGATCACCGATGATGGCGGCATGAGCATCACGACCGTACATGGCCGCGGTTTCCACCGGGCGACATTGCCCATCGGCCAGATGTACCACGTCGACGTGGACAACCAGATTCCATATTACTTCTACAGCAACATGCAGGACGACGGGAACATGCGCGGCCCGAGTCTGCCCGTGGATTCCAGGGAAACCGGGTGGGATCACGAGATGGGTGGTTGCGAATCCGGCTTCACGGTTCCGGATTTAACCGATCCCAACGTGGTGTGGGCCACTTGCTACGGGAATAAAGTCACACGCTGGGACGCCCGGACCAAGCACGCGCGCTCCGTCAGTCCGTGGATGCATACTCTGGATTCCCCGCCGAACGATATCAAGTATCGGTGCCATTGGACGGCGCCGCTCGCGATCGACCCTTTCGACCACAACACCGTCTACTACGGCTGCCAGGTGATCTTCAAAACCTCGAATGGCGGGCAGAGTTGGTCGGTCATCAGCCCCGATCTTTCCACCCAGGACCCGGCGCGCATCGTTCCCTCGGGAGGAATGGTCGGAGACAACCTGGGGCAGTTCTATGGAGAGGTGGTTTTTGCCATCGCTCCGTCCACCATTCAGAAAGGACTCATCTGGGCCGGGACCAACGATGGTCAGGTGTGGCACACAACCGATGGGGCAACCTGGATCAACGTCACGAAGAATGTTCCGGGACTCCCCCCTTGGGGCACGATCACCAGCATCGCGCCTTCGAATTTCAATCCCGGGACCGCGTACATCAGCGTTGATTTCCATCTCGTGGATAATCGCGATCCGTTTATCTACAAGACCACGGATTTCGGCAAGACCTGGAAGCAGATCAGTGGGAACCTGCCAAAGCACGCTCTGTCGTACGTGCGCACGATTGCGGAAGATCCGAATTGCGAAGGACTGCTGTTTGCCGGGACGGGAAATGGTCTTTACTACACTCTCGATGACGGAGGCCGCTGGACCGCCCTGCAGACCGGGTTACCGCACGCACCCGTGACGTGGGCCGTGGTGCAAAAAGACTTTCATGATCTGGTGGTTTCCACTTACGGGCGGGGACTTTACATTCTCGACGACATTACGCCGCTCGAACAAATGGCAAAGAATCACTCCGATGCGGCCGTCATCCTGTTTGAACCGCGCCGGACCTACCGCTTTACTCGGGGCGGCCAGGCCATGCTCAATTTTTCACTCAAGACCGCACCGAAAGATCCGATCCACGTCGAGATTCTGGATTCGGACGGGAAGGTGATCCGAGCGATTGAAGCGAAGGGGCGCATAGGCATGAATCGCGTGACCTGGGACTTGCGCTATGAATCTCCCCGGTTAATTGCGCTGCGAACCGCAGCGCCGGACAATCCACGCATCTGGGAGGAGCCCCGCTTCCGCGATTCGGATTCGCGGCCGATCACCCACTGGGGAACGAAGCCAGCTGAGGTTGGTCCCATCGTTGCGCCCGGGAACTACACCGTCCGCCTGAAAGTCGCGGAGCAGTCCTACACACAACCTTTGACGGTCGTGCGCGACCCTCGCGCGCCCGGGTCCGAGGCAGACATTGAGCTCTCGGTAAAGACTCTGCTCCGGATCAGCGCAGATATTGACCGCGCTTCCGATACCGTCAATCAGATCGAATGGCTCCGCAAGCAGATCGAGGTGATCGAGACGATGCTTCGTCCGCCGAAGAAGAAGGAAAAGGAGAAGCCAGAGGTCGACGAGGACGATGACGATGAAGGGGAAGCTGCGCCGGCCCCGCCCAAGGTGTTGGATGAAGCTCAGGCAAAACGCAGGGCCGAATTGCTGAAAGCCAGCGAAGACCTGGACAAGAAGCTGCAAGGCATCGAGCACAGGCTGGCGTCCCCGGCCCTGCTCAACAGCGATGACAAGTACTTCGTCGAGCCGTACCAGGTCTACCTCAATCTGATCTGGCTGAACGCGGAGGTTGGGACCGGAGGCGGTGACGTCGCCGGGGGGGCGGACTTTGCTCCAACGGATACTCAACTGGAGTTACTGAAGACGTTTGAAACTGAACTGGCAGGAGTGGATGCGGACTACCAGAAAGTGATGAAAGACGATCTTCCAGTGCTGAATCGTGCGCTCGCCGAGAGCAACGCGGCTCCGCTGGTTGCTCCGCTCAACTCCGATCGGGAAAAGCAGAAATGAGCGCGCGCTGCGGAAGCCGGTGTAACTGTAAACAAAAAAAGGCGCTTCGTTACGCCGGTTAGAAGATGAGTTACTCCCTTGGCGGCGAAGCCGCGTGGTGGTTGGCCAGAAGCTAGGCTACGCTAACGCCGTACTGTTGCCGATACTCGCGCTCGATGGACTCCATCTGGTCCTTCAGGCGCAGTTTCAGCTTCTTCAGACGGACTTCTTCCAGCTTTTCGTCTTCGCTGAGATAACGCTTTTGGGTGAGTGTATCGAGGCGTTTCGAATACTGCGTATGCTCCTGAGCCAGTTTGCGGAATTCCTCGTGACTGGTCAAGAGTTGGTCTCTCGAAGTCAGCATCCAGCAGACCTCCAACCGGGATATGAGCTGAGGCTAGCACAGGGTAAAATCCGGTTCAATGCCAAAAAAGTTGTGCAATCTCAGTATGAGAATTGGGTTAGGGCAGAATGCGGCGGTACAGAACGGCGTCTTCTTGAGGATCTGTGTAGTAGGACTTTCGCCGGCCGCTTTGCGCGAAGCCTCCTTTCTCGTAAAGAGTTCGCGCCGGGGCGTTCGATTCGCGCACCTCGAGAAACACTGCGCTGCTGTGTGTTTCGCGAGCGGCGGTTAGTAGAGCGTCCAAAAGCCGCTGCCCAAGCCCCTTCCGGCGGGCCGCGGAAGTTACGACGATGTTTTCCAACTCCCATTCCGGGGCAAGATGGTGCGCCACCAGAAAGCCCAGAATGTGGGCACTGGTGCGGGGGCTGGATTCCGATGCCATCGCCGGCGAATCGTCCGCCACCAGCACGAGCCTGCCGACGCCCTCAGTCCGGAATGCTTCGCGATATTGCTGTTCGCTCCAGTGGCCGGCGGTTGCGGATTGCCGCTCCAGGCTCATCAGGAAAGCAATGTCGGCGACGGTGGCGGGGCGGATGTGCACGGGTTTTTCGAGGTGCGAGGCTCTCAGTTTTCCGTCAGAAGTCAGCAGCTAGAAGCTTTTCTTCACCAAAAGTTCCGCATCGGAGCGCCGCATGTAATTGGCTTCCAACTGCTCGGGCGAGACGGTCTCGCCAGCTTGCAGCTTCTTCCATCCGAACCGGGCGATCATCGCAGCGCTGGGAGCTTCGACCACGGACGCAGAAAGCCCGGCTTCCCGCGCCAGAGCAGCCAACAGCAGATCCGGGGTTGTGACTTGTGAATCCTGCGCTGCGGATAAGAACTCGGTTTTCGACAGCAACTCCTCCCGCAGACGATGAACCGACCCGCCCGCGATCTCGTAGGCTCCGAAATAAACTTCGCCGCGCCCGCCATCCAGCACTGCGACAACCTTGCCCTGGACACTGCTGGCGAGGGCCAGCAACTCCAGCAGAGACACCGGTACGATGGGCTTTCGCAGTATCTCTGCCAGTGCTTTGATGGCCGCAAGCCCCACACGGAGGCCGGTAAAGGAACCTGGGCCGGAGACAACCACGAAGGCGTCGATATCGCGCTTGCTGAGACGATGCCTGGAGAGCAGTGCGGCAATCTGCGGCACTAGTTGCGCGGAGAAGGTGCCTCCCGCCAGCGGGGCAACCTCCATCAGTTCGGCGTCGTGGGAATTGCGCTCGCCGGTGCGGGCCAGAGCAACCGTGCCGTTCTTGCCGGAAGTGTCGGTGACGAGAAGAAGCATCGATCTAGTTTGCAGTATCCGTGGCGATCGGTGAAAATCCGTGGCCGGTTTCTTATTCCTGCACCAGTTCCAGGAGCACGCCGCCCGCGCTCGAAGGATGGACAAACACGTATTGGTGTCCGCCAGCGCCCGTTTTGATCTGGTCCGATACGAGTCGCACGCCATCTTTCTTCAGTTGCTCGACCGCCGCTGGCAAGTTCGGGACCTTGAGGCACAGGTGGTGCAGGCCTTCACCGCGCTTGGCGATAAACTTCGCGATCGTGGAAGCCTCCGACGTCGCCTCAAGCAATTCCAGACGGCTCTCGCCGACCGGCACCATCACGACCCGCACCTGTTCCTGCTCCACCGTTTCTTCCGGCGAGATGCTGAGGCCGAGCTTTTCGTAAATCGCCTTGGCCGCTGCCAGCGACTTTACCGCAATGCCGAGATGATCGATCTGGAACATTGGACTCATTCCCCGCTCACGTAGCGGCGGACGCATTCGTCCGCCCGCCCCCGACGTCAAATTCCGTCCGACTCAAACCAGCCCGGACGAATGCGTCCGGGCCTACGTGTTTCTTGCCTTGGCTGCGATCTCTTCCACCAGCGTATACGGATCGCGTTTATGTTCGGCGACTTCGACGGCCAGCCGTGCAAGATTCCCCTGGCCGAGTTGCGCCCGCGCTTTCTCAAGCATGGCATCGCGCAACATTTCCACGAGGCGCTCTTGCCAGTTCTGCACGCTCTTTTTCAGCGCGAGATTTTCTTTCTGAAGATACGCAACGTAATCGTCGATCGCGGCAGCGAGATCGTCTACTCCGGTTCCGTCGCTGGCGACCGTCTTCACAATTGGCGGCGTCCATCCGTCGTGGCGCAGGGCGAGTGACTGCAGGGCGCGAATCTCGCGTTCCACTCGTTCTGAGCCTTCGCGGTCGCTCTTGTTGATGACGAAGATGTCGGCGATCTCCATGATCCCCGCCTTGATGGTCTGAACATCATCGCCCATGCCGGGGACAAGAATGACGACCGTGATGTCGGCCAGCCGCACGACATCGATTTCATCCTGCCCCACTCCGACGGTCTCAACGAGGATGATGTCGCGGCCGGAAGCGTCGAGCACGGTCGTGACGTCGGCCGTGGTGCGCGCAAGCCCGCCCAGCGATCCGCGCGTGGCCATGCTGCGAATGTAAATGCCCGGATCGGCGAAATGCTCTTGCATGCGAATGCGGTCGCCCAGAATCGCGCCGCCGGTGTACGGACTCGTCGGGTCCACCGCGACTATTCCGACCGTGTGGTCCTGTTTGCGATAGAACCTTGCCAGATGGTCCACCAGCGTGCTTTTCCCTGCTCCCGGCGCACCCGTCAGCCCGATCACGCGAGCTCGCCCACTGTGCGGGAATAGCGCCTTCAGAAGACCGGACCAACCAGGCCTGCGGTTCTCGACCGTGGAAATGGTCCGCGCCAGGGTGCGCACATCGCCGGAGCGCAAAGACTCGATCCATGACTGGATGTCTTGATTCCAACCTGCAGTGTCCAAGCGAACAGTGTAAAGCAGGAGAGGAGTCTGCGGAAGAAAGCGGAATCCTTGGTCGTGAAATTTGGCGTTCTGACGGGAGGGCGTCGAGCTTCGTTCGACGGACAGCCGAGGGCGGCTGTCCCCACATGGTATGCGTGGTCCTGCCAGCAGACTAAAACCTTACCGCTTTGCAGTTTGGGCACGACCACCGAGTTCCAGTGCCCGCAAGCAACGGCGTTGCGCAGAATGGACAAACCGCGTCCGCGGCGGGTTCAATCGCGGCCAATCTCGCTCGCAAGGTTGGCTGCTTCGGAGTACGAAGCAGATCAACGAGAAGCAGAATTGCTCCGGCCGGGAAGGCGACCCGGAGGATCCAACCGATCACGCCAAGATCCGCATCGCCCGGGGCAGCCCACACGGCCAAAGAAAAGGCAATCGCGCAAACCAGGCCCAGCCATTTGAAGAGCCGGCGAACCTTCGGGTACGCATGTGGCGGCTGACCACATATCTCGCATTGCCATCGTTTCCAAAAGCCCACAGGCAAAATTGGGATCCAGAAGATGTGCCCTACGTCGAAGGTCCGGACGGCGATGGACCTTCTCGGCGCCTGACATCGAAGGCAATAGTCGTTGCGAAAGGCAACTCGCTTTGGCCAGAAATGGTAGGAGCCGTGAATGAGGAGCATGGTGCGTCGTCAGAGACAGTCCAGCCGTATGTTAACCCATGACCCCAAGAGGGCTGGCTAAAGCAAAAAGCCAGTTCTAGTCCTTCAGCAACTGCCGCGCGATCACCAGACGTTGTATCTCGCTTGTGCCCTCGCCGATGGTGCACAGTTTCACGTCGCGATAAAACTTCTCGGCGGGGTAGTCTTTGATAAAACCATAGCCGCCGTGAATCTGCACGCCTTCATTGGCGCATTTGACGGCGACTTCGCTGGCGTAGAGTTTTGCCATTGAGGATTCCTGCGTGGTCTTCATGCCCGCGTCTTTCATCGAGGCGGCGCGCATGGTGAGCAGCAAGGCGGCGTCGATTTCCGTGGCCATGTCGGCCAGCTTCCACTGGATGGCCTGGAATTCGCCGATGGCTTTGCCGAACTGCTTGCGCTCTTTCGCATATTTGAGCGCGGCCTCGTAGGCGCCTTCGGCCATGCCCAGCGAGAGCGCGGCGATGGAGATGCGGCCGCCATCGAGCACGCGCATGGCGTCGACGAATCCTTGGCCTTCGGCGCCCAGCAGGTTTTCCGCGGGGATGACGCAATCTTCGAAGATCAGTTCCGCGGTGTCGCTGGCGCGCAGGCCCAGCTTGTTTTCTTTTTTTCCGGGACGAAATCCCTTAGTGTCTTTTTCGACGACGAAGGCGGAGAGGCCGTGGGTATGGGCCGCCCGGTCAGTCACGGCGATTACGACGACGATATCGGCGTAGTGGCCGTTAGTGCAGAAAGTCTTGGTGCCGTTGAGAATCCAGTTGCCGCCTTTGCGGACGGCGGTCATGCGGGCGCTGCCGGCATCGGAGCCTGAAGAGGGTTCGGTCAGGCCCCATGCGCCGATGAATTCTCCGGTAGCGAGTTTGCTGATGTACTTCTTTCTTTGCGTTTCGTTGCCGGCAAGAAAAATATGATTCGAGCAGAGC
>JBARBI010000072.1:0-16204 GCA_049792875.1 Candidatus Sulfotelmatobacter sp. | reverse complement strand
CGCCAAGCGAGCGGGGCTTCAGTTCACGCGCCATCACGCGAACTGCTATTACTTACGCCTTAGATGTCTTTCCCCGCGGGATCAGGGATTCGAACATCTCCCTCGTCGCCTTGTCGAGTCGCTGGGAATCCGGTGTGTCGACCTGCCCCGGGCTCAGCACGTTCACCCGGATCTTCCTGCCCTTCAGTTCGTTGAGCCACGTGCGTGCGAAGGAGCGCAATGACGCCTTGCTCGCCGCATACACGCCGAAACCAGGAAAACCTTTCACCGAAGCAACGGACCCGATCATGATGATCGATCCGCCATCGTTGAACAGCGGCAACGCCTTCTGAACCGTAAACAGCGTTCCGCGCGCATTCAGGCCGAAGGCCGCATCGAAGTGCCGCTCGGTAATCTCGCCCAGTTTGGCGGGCTCGCCCCTGCCGGCGCTCGCGAACAGGACGTCGATCTTGCCCTTTTCCCGCTTGACTGTATCGAACAGGCGGTCGAGGTCGTCGAGATTGGCCGCGTTGCCGCGCACGCCGGTCACGTTCCGGCCAATCAGCCTGACGGCCTCATCGAGCGCCTCCTGCCTCCGGCCCGTGATGAACACATAGGCGCCTTCTTCAACGAACCGCCTGGCGCTCGCCAGCGCCATGCCGCTCGATCCACCCGTGATGACTGCAACCTTACCCTCAAGCTTTCCCATAGTTCCTCCCTTCGGTAGATGTGTAGCATTCAGTACAGAGGAGTAGATTTCTTTGGCGGTGGACGAGAACTGCTCGGGAGTCCGAATATTTTGTTTATTCGTCCAAAAGAGGGAGGCTAAGTTGGACCCGATAACAGACATCTTCAGAACGATGCACGTAACCGCTTTTGGTCAGCACAGGCTCGAAGCCACCGCGCCGTGGGGCGTAATAAAGGAGAAGCAGGCCGAAGAAAAAGTCACGCCTGCCGACAAAAAGATTTCACCCACAGATTTGGCGCACTTCGCCATGCTTTCGCGCGGCAACTGCTGGCTGAGTGTTGAGGGGATTCCGGAGCCGATTCCCCTCACCGGTGGTGATTGCATTTTGCTAGCCCGGGGAACTTCGATTGTTTTGCGCGACAGCCCGCGAACACGGAACGCAACAAAGGATGGTTTCGTGCGATTTTCGATCCTCAAATGGGCACTGCCCCGAACTCCGGGCGCATATCGCGTCGGGACTTTGCTCGGTCGGTCGGTTACGAGTCCGACGCTGCGTTCAGGAAGGCGTTCAAGCGAGTTGTCGGGGCCAGCCCTGGTGAATACCTCAAACGTGGCTTGAAGATCAGGGGTAATGTCGGAATGGCGGAAGATTTTTGATGCGGAGGATGCATAGCTGTCAGCGCTTGAAATCGGGCGCCTTATTGGCCAGACAGAAAATTAATATGTCATTTAAAATGAATAGTTTGCGTTAGTTTGGTTCATTATGTTACAATGTTCATGTTGCATGAACAGTTGTTTATGTTGAACTCGACGTTCACTATTTAGTAGCGTTCATGTTTCATGTACAGCGAGAAAACATGAACGAGTTAAGTAGATCGATAATGAAACGCAAACCCCAACACGCAGAACTGATCGAAACAGCCCTCCAGGGGCTCTTGCGCACGACAGGACTCACTGCGCAAATCATACGCTGGGAACCAAATACTATCGACCACCACCAACCCGACGCAGTGATCGAAATAGATGCGCACGGGCGGAAGCACAGATTTGCGGTAGAAGCCAAGACCGGTGTTAGAGCCGAGGTGCTCACTCAAACCAAGGCACTCTGGCCTCGCGAACAACAGCCCCGCCTCCTCTTCGTCGCACCATACATCACAGATTACCTTGCAGAAAAGTGCCGCGAGATCGAACTTCCATTTCTCGACACCGCAGGAAACGCATACTTGGAAGACGAGGACCTATTCGTTTTCGTTACCGGCCAGAAAAGAACCACAGACTTGGTCCCAGTGCATACAAATCGAACCAACACCACGGCTGGGTTGAAGGTCCTATTTGCTATTCTGTGCCGTCCACCACTGTTAAACGCGCCCTATCGGGAACTCGCGACAACGGCTAAAGTAGCACTCGGCACGATCGGGCCAGTCATCAAGGATCTCGAAACAAGAAAGCTGATTGCAACATTTGGTACTGCGCTTCCAAAGCGCCGCCTGCTTGACGCCAAGGCGTTGCTGGAAGACTGGGTCACCTTCTACCCTGCAACCCTCAGGCCTAAACTCCAACCTCGCAGATTCCGTGCACAAAATCGCGAGTGGGTACAGCAAGCTGATTTGACTCCTTTCGGCGCCTATTGGGGGGGAGAAGTGGCTGCAGACCGCCTCACACACAATCTGAAACCTGAAATGCTGACCGTCTATACCCTGCATAATCCGACGAAGCTGATGACGGAGTTCCGCCTCCGGGCAGATGTCAATGGTGACTTAGAGATTCTCAACGCCTTCTGGGACCGAACTCTGATTGCGGGGACTGCTGATGTAGTCCCACCAATACTCGCCTATGCCGATTTGATGACTACAACTGATGCACGAAACCTCGAAGCGGCAAGACTGATCTATGAACAGCACATCGCGCCGAATCTTCCCACTGCTTAAACCACTAAGTCCGCTCGTCCTTGAGCCACTCAAGGCAGTTGCGCAAACGGCGAACTCTTTGAGCCTCCCATATTTTCTAGCCGGTGCCACGGCGCGAGATTTGGTCCTCGAAAACATATTTGGCCGAGCTCCGGGCAAGTTGACACGCGATCTCGACTTCGGGTTCGTCCTCTCCGATTGGAAACAGTTCGAAAACCTCAAAGCGGTATTGATGTCAACAGGACGATTCAAGCCGGACCGATCGATCCAACGCGTCTTATATCAGCACTCTGCCGGTATCTCAGTTCGTGTTGATCTCATTCCCTTCGGTGGGGTTCAAGAAGGCTCACAAATCACTTGGCCTCCGGACAACGATTTTGTAATGAATGTTGCAGGATTCAAAGAAGCTCTGGACTCGGCAATTCAGGTGCAAGTGGACAGTGATCTTGTGGTACCAGTTGCTTCTTTACCAGGTCTCATAATCCTCAAGTTGTTCGCATGGGCTGACCGGAAGCACGAAAAGCGTGATGCACCCGACATTTTGAAAATACTTACAGACTACGCCGACGCCGGGAATGAAGACCGCCTGTATGCGGACGAGCTTCCTATACTTGAGGCTGCCGAATTTGACGTTCCGATTGCTGGTGCACGACTCTTGGGCAAAGACGCCCGTCACATCGCAAGTCAAGAGACTTCGGCGAGTATCGCAAAAATGCTTGCCGATCCTGACTTGAAGCGAGAGTTGTTAAACCAATTAGTGCAAACAAGTCCCAGATCAGACCAGTCTTTTGCCGACCACTGCACTCTATTGCTCGATAATTTCCAGCGTGGCTTTACAGAGAGATAATCGAATGGAATCAAACGACACTTCGTGCCAGCCAAGCGTTGACGTAGAACCGATACAACAGAAAACAACCACCTAGCCATGGTGCGGTCGGTTCTCTGTTTTGGTCTTCTTCTTCGTCTCCTCCTTCTTGCTTCGTTGCTGCTTCTTCTAGTCCTACTACTACTGTTCTTTCATCATCATTATCAGCGTTACTTCACTCCCGCTTGTCCTCGTCTTTGTCCTTTCCTTCGTGATACCGCCGCCGCCGCGGACGCCGTCGCTGCGGGCGCTGCCGGTGTCGGTGCCGCGGTCATCGCCGCCGCAGCCGGTGCCGCCGCCTCCTCCTCTGGAGGTCCTTCCAGAGATTCAAACGACGCGGAAGACTTGGTCCCCATTTAGGTCCAGGTGAAAAAGTTGGGTTCATCTTGAGTCCAGATAGCGCCGAGCACCCACTGAAAGGTATGACAAGACGTAGAACCGGATGTTGGCGCCAGTGTTTTTCCCTCAAATCGCAAAGGCGATCACTCAGCCGTGATCCGTTTGTGATCCGTTAGCACTGCTTACCACTGTCTTCCATCGCTTTTACGGTGCCCGCCGTGCGCTCTATGTTGTTGAAACTACGTTTTCGAGTAAATTCGAATCCCACTCTCTCCGCCAGGTTTTCATGAGTTACAGTTCGCGAAATCACCCGAAATCACGCTCCAGGTAGGGCCATCCGGACTGAGTGAAAGGCGATTATTCGGTGCCGGTTCGGGTCTCGCCGGGAAACTTGGACACGTCGTTGGCCCGGAGTTCGGTCACACGCCGCACAAGATCATTTGCCTTTTCCGCATCGACGCCCGTGTCGCTGGACACGTACGCCAATTGTGTGGGCGCCGCAAATCGCGTACCGGAGGCTCGAACGATCTCAGCTATCTTCAGGATGATGTCCTGGCGAATCGCGGTGAATTGTGACCAATCACCCGTGTTGCCGTAGGCAAACAATTCCAGGGCGAAAGCGGCACCGACAAAATTGGTTACCCGTATTCTCGAGGTCCCCGGTTCGATCACGGGATGTTGGTCCAGCATGTTCTGCACGCGATCCAGCACGAAACGTAACTGTTCGACTTCCGTTTCAATTCGCAGCGCGAAGGTTTGGTTGATGAGGAATTTGCTGCGGCCGGTCAAGTTTCCGAATTCCATTTGTGCAAGAGATCCGTTAGGAACTACCAACAGAGTCTGGTCGAGGGTTCGCAGCTTCAGAGAACGAAGCCCGACATCTTCGACCGTACCAAATTGATCGCCGATCCGGCAGAAGTCACCGACATGCACGGCTTTGTCCATCAGCAACGAGAGCCCGCCGATGAGGTTCTCAAGGGATTTTTGAGCGGCCAACGCTACCGCCAGCCCACCGATGCCAAGACCGGCGAGCGTCGTCGTCACGTTAAGCCCAAACAGGGCGAGGACAATGACGAGGGCTATTACGACCAGGAGGATGCGCGTGATTCGCTGCAGGACGATGAGGATCGACTCCCCACCTTTGTGTTGCGTTCGCGATTCGTTCACCGCGTACTCGTAGCCTCGGTCCATGATCGTGCTTACGAGCCACACGAAACATCCCACCAAGAAAATCGTGAGGAAACGAAAATAGTACGCGCGATACAAAAGCGGGGGCCCAAGCAGATAGACGAAGACGGTATGCATCAGAATCGCAATGATGCACTTGAGCGGCAAGCCGTGTCGTGTCTGCCATACCGGATTGAACGGAACCTTTCGAAGTTTGCGCCGGATCCGCGCGGGCATGCTCAGGACGCGCGCCACCAGCGAAGCCAGTAACCACGACAGTGGAATAGAGAGCAGCCACCCCAGCCATTGGGCAAGCGACATGCCCAAAAGTTGCCGACTGGTCAGCACGGCGGGTATAAGTCGATCGCTTGCTGTCGGCGCTTCGCCTTCCATTTGAGCATAGAGTTCCGGAATGCGTGCAACCGTCTCTTTCGAAATCAGCCAAATCTTCCCCGAAGCCGGGTCATCCACCCGCACCAGGATCACGTCCACGGTCGTTCCACCCGCCGCCCAAACGCCGGCACGGACTTGGCCGGGGGGAAGTCCAGGTTCCACCGTGCCGTTGGGATCATCGCTCAACAAGGCGATGTTGCTTTTGAACCTTCGCTGCAGCGCTCGAAATTCCTTAGCTTGCTGCGTCAGGTTCGTGTTTCGCCCCGGCGTCGGTTGCAAGTAAACCGATGCGTTCTTGTAATCCCCGCGCTCGGTGCATTTCAACAGGCCGATGATTGCGCTACGGGGAGTTTCGCGTCCGAGCGGATCGATGGGTGTGGCGGGTTCGGCGTTGGCTACCGGAGGCGCCGCAGATTTCGGAAGCTGGGCGTAGGAATCGACACCTGAGCCGAGGAACACGAAAACAGCCAGAGCTGCGCAGAGACTGCCGGTCGTGCGCTGCAATCCTCCCCTATGCTTGCCTGATCTCCCGTGTCGAGTCACGATGAATGTGCCGCCCACGCTCGCGGTCAGCGTTATCCTGATCGGTCCCCGCGCCAGTTCTCGAGCTTTAATCAAGCGACCCGCTTATCGGATATAGGTTCTCGCTTGGCGAAGGCGCCTGCTTTGCCGACCTCGAGATACTGAGCCCCGTCGAGCCTGCCGAAGAGCTCGATCATTTTCGCGACGAGGCCCGTCCAGCCAGTCTGGTGGCTCGCCCCCAGGCCCGCTCCGTTGTCTCCGTGGAAGTATTCATAGAACAAGATGTAATCCTTCCAGTGAGGGTCGGTCTGGAATTTCTCTGTTGCTCCGTACACGGGCCGCCGGCCAGATTTGTCCTGCAGGAAGATTCGGGTCAGCCGAGCGGCAATTTCTCGGGATACCTCAAACAGGTTCATCAAGTTGCCCGAGCCAGTCGGACACTCGATCTTGAAGCTGTCGCCGTAATAGAGATAGAACGAGAGCAGGGCACGGATCAGCAGGGCATTCACGGGCATCCACACCGGACCACGCCAATTGGAGTTTCCACCGAACATGCCCGTGTCGGATTCTGCGGGGAGATAATTCACCCGGTATTCCTGGCCGCCCACATCGAAGACGTAGGGATGCTCGGCATGGTAGCGGGAGAGTGCCCGGATGCCGTAAGGGCTCAAGAACTCTTTCTCATCCAGCATGCGAGTCAGAATCCGGCGCAACCGAACTGGGTTCACGAGCGCAGCGATGCCGCGCTCGCCATAACCAAGATGGCCCGGCCCTGTGGGATGAATGCTTTCACGCAGTTCGGGCATGCGTCGCAAGCGTTCAGATAGGATGGTCGCCATTTTTGGCGCCCGTTCGCGCTGCCACGGCTCGATCACCGTGGTAGCACACAAGGGCAGCAGACCTACCATAGAGCGGACCTTGAGCCGCCTGGCACTGCCGTCAGGGAGCCGTAAGACGTCGTAATAAAACCCATCTTCCTCGTCCCACATGCCTTCCGGGCCCGTGTGATTCATGGCATGCGCGATCCAAAGGAAGTGATCAGCAAACTTCATGGCCATGTCTTCGTAAAACGGATCGCTGGCCGCCAATTCTATGGCAATCTCCAACATGTTCTGGCAGAACATGCTGACCCACGACGTGCCGTCAGCCTGCTCAAGATGGCCGCCGGTGGGCAGGGGAGCACTGCGGTCGAAGACGCCGATGTTGTCCAACCCGAGAAACCCTCCCTCGAACAGGTTCTTGCCGAAACGGTCTTTGCGGTTCACCCACCAGCTGAAGTTCAGCATCAGCTTGGCAAAAGATCGCTTGAGGAACTCCAGATCTCCCTTGCCCTTCAGCGCCTGCTCTGTCCGATACAGGAAAATCGTTGCCCAAGCATGGACGGGTGGGTTCACGTCGCTGAAGTTCCACTCATACGCCGGGATCTGACCCGTCGGATGGATGAAAAACTGCTGCAGCATCAGGTCGAGCTGTTCTTTCGCAAAATCCGTATCGACCGTGGAGAGCGCGATCGTGTGAAACGCAAGGTCCCAGGCGGCGTACCAGGGATACTCCCACTTGTCCGGCATCGAGATGACGTGTTCGTTAACCATGTGGAACCAATCGCTGTTCCGCGTGAAACGCCCGGTTGGTTCCATCGGATCTTCACCATGTTCGGTGAGCCATTTGTCCACGTCGAAGAAGAAAAACTGCTTGGACCAGAGCATTCCAGCCAGCGCCTGTCGCATGACCTGGGCCTCATCTTTGCTGACACGTTCCGGGGTGATGGCTTGATAGAACTCGTCCGCTTCCCTTTGACGAGCTTGAACCAGGTCAGAAAAGTTCTTGAAGGGATCGCCCATCACAGCAGGTGCCAAGTCACTGAGTCGTAGGCGGACTGTAGCCGTTTGCCCTGCGTCAATGGCGACTTTGTGGTGGACTGCAGCTTTTGTTCCTGTATGTTCCGGATTAACACCCTCCTGCTTGCCGGAAACCACATAGTTGTTGATCCCATCTTTTACATACAGACTGGTATTGGGAGTACCGAAGATCCGCTCGTTGTTGGTCTCATTCTCCGTGAACAGCAACACAGCATCTTTCTCGCAGTACAGATAGCGCTCACCCAGTTGGGTGTGTGACGCCGCGATCGAACGGTAGCCACTCGTGATCTGCTTCAAGGAAGGCTTGGGTGTGTCCGGCCACCACGTCCATGTGTTGCGAAACAAGAGAGTGGGCAGAACGTGAACTGTGGCTGGCTCGGGCCCCCGATTGCACACACTGATCTGGATGAGTATGTCCTCTGGCGTCTGCTTGGCATACTCCACAAAGACATCGAAGTAGCGATCGCTGTTGAAGACGCCCGTATCCAGCAACTCGTATTCCATGTTGCCGCGGGTACGCCCTTTGCTGGTAGCAACCAGGTTTTCGTACGGGAAGGAGGCCTGAGGATACTTGTACAAGTACTTCATGTATGAATGGGTGGGCGTGCTATCGAGGTAGAAGTAATACTCTTTGACATCTTCACCGTGATTGCTTTCGCTGTTCGTCAGTCCGAAGAGACGTTCTTTGAGTATCGGATCGTTGCCGTTCCACAGACCTAGGCTGAAGCATAGCAACTGCTTCTCATCACTAATCCCCGCTAGGCCGTCCTCACCCCAGTGATACGCGCGCGATCGCGCCTGGTCATGACTGAAGTAGTCCCAGGCATTTCCGTCCTGACTGTAGTCCTCGCGAACCGTACCCCACTGCCGCTCGCTGAGATACGGGCCCCACTTTTTCCAAGGGATTTGGCGGGTACGAGTCTCCTGGAGCCTGAGTGTTTCCGAATTGCTGCTCATGTCTCACCTCAAATCCAATTCTGGCTTCGGCAACGGGGTGAATAATGGAGGACGTTAAGGATGTATCCACGAGAGAGGTTGCGGACGAGAAGATGTCCCGCGTTGACTGCGAACGTCAAGCTGGTCCGCACCTACGATGATGACTAGACTTGTAGTAGCTGCAGGGGACGCAATCAACTGGCAGAAATAACAGTCCCATCAGGACCTTACCGCGCCTCTCCGGCGGTGCCGAAGGCGAAGGCAGTGCGGCTGTTCTGAGATTTTCGAGAGGTCCCACTTCTCGCCAAGACCGAGAGAAATGGGGCACCCGGCGCAGGATCCCATTATTTCGGCCTTCGCCTGCTGGAAAATATCGAGTCCCCTTCAGAGCAAAAGGTCGAAACGAACGGCTTCGTTTCTGCACTACTGAGATGAGTGGAAAGTCGCGGCCGTGTGGCGACGCAGTTCCATCCACGAGATCCCGACACGGAAGACCCTTGGCGTCCGGGGGGAAGACTCGGGCTCTTCAGATCGCCGGAACCGGACCAAACCGGCTCCGGCGATCTTCGGGTATTGAAAGGCAAATATTCTCCATTTCCGCCTACTCGCTCTGGAAACGTCCAAAGCCATCGTCCTGACATCCGCAGCACGCTGGTTCACGAGTTCGCACCCAACGGTCGGGCGCCAGCCCGTTGCGCAAACGGGGGGATGCGAATCTGCGCTTACGGGAATGTGATCCGGGAAGTGCTAGGGACGGGACCTTAGCGAAAGAGGTTGCAGGCAATTACGATAACGGTCGGAGCGGTTCGCCAGGTGAGTCTGACGAGTTCGAGAGCACTCTCGTACGCCCAGTCGGCCAAGGTTGTTTGGTTCTTTGGGATGAAGCCGGACGTCCCCGATCCGGTTAGATCGGGGACCCGGTTTTTCGCGGACCAGATTCGCTTCAGCGAATTCGCCAGAGCTGTCATTTCGCGCGCTCCATGGCGTCGGAATCTCCCAGGAGACCGATTTCACGGCGGGCTCTTTTCAAGCGCACCATAGCCGTGTCGATGCTGATTCCGAGAATGGCCGCGATCTCCGCCAGGGTATATCCCTCAATTTCTTTCAGGAGAAACACGTCGCGGTATCCTTTGGGCAGTTCGAAGGCTCTCAGGATCGCGCATTGGAAGGCGCCGGGTCCCCCCAACGCAGGCACGGTTTTCCGGGCATGTGGGGGGAAAGTATGGGTCAGAGAGCAACTTCGAGTTGTGTGGGTGGGCCTCATCTTCTCGGGAAAATAGTGCGTTGTCCGGGCATTTCGTTACACAATTAGGAACAATTCCATCTTCTTCCCCCTTGAGTGCTAAACTAGCTGGCACTCCATCACCCGCGGGGCCAGTCCTTGCAACTCCAATCTTTTGACGAATCCTACGTCGATCGTCTTCGTGCAGGAGACTTCCGGACGCAGGAACATTTCGTGGCGTACTTCAGCGAGTTGATCCAGCTCAAACTGCGCTCTCGTCTGCATTCGCCGCAGGCGATTGAAGACGTCCGGCAGGAGACCTTTACGCGTGTCTTTGCCGCGTTGCGTGGCGGAAAAATCCGCCAGCCAGAACGGCTCGGTGCGTTTGTAAACTCCATGTGCAACAACGTCCTGCTGGAGCAATATCGGGCGTCCTCCCGCACCAGTTCGCTCGAGGACGAAGAGCAAACAGACTTTCCAGCCGTGGCCGTGGATGTGCTCGGAGCCATCGCCAGCAAGCAAATGGCTGAAAAGATCCGCGAGATCCTGGAGGAGATGCCCGAAAGAGACCGGCGTCTGCTGCGCGAAGTCTTCCTGGAGGAGCGGGACAAAGATGAAGTGTGCCGCGATTTTGGAGTGGATCGCGACTATCTCCGGGTGCTGCTACATCGGGCAAAACAATCGTTCAAGTCCTTATATTTGAAGAATGTGGCGGCTCGTCCACCGGGCACGGTGGCCGTGGGAAAGCAGTGAAACGATTTAGCGCCACAGATCACTACTGGTATGAGGGGGGCGACCATGGACCATGAAGAGGCGGTCCGGCAGAAAGCCACAGAAAGGTATCTTCTGAACGAGCTCGATCCTGACCTGAAGGATCAGTTCGAAGAACACCTGTTTGACTGCCAGGATTGCGCCCTCGACGTGCGCGCCGCAGCCATGTTTGTGGAGCAGAGCAAAGTTGTACTCGCGGAACCGGCCATCACAGCCCCAACGCAGACGCCGGCTCCAGCCCCAGCAAAAGGGGGATGGTTGGCGTGGTTCCGTCCAGCCCTTGCGGTGCCCGTGCTCGCCTTGCTGCTGGTAGTAGTCGGCTATCAGAACTTCGTTACCTATCCTCACTTGATGCAGGCGGCGAACCGGCCCCAAGTCGGCCCTTGGGCGTCGGTCAACGTTAGCACCCGCGGTGGGTCCGCAACCGTGATCAAGGCACACCCGGGTGAGGGCTTCAGCCTGTTGGTGAACCTGCCACCCGAAGATGGGTTCGCATCGTATGCCGCGGACTTGTATAATCCCGCGCAGAAGCTGGAGTGGTCGGGCGCGATACCCTGGGCGGCGGGCGAGGAAGGCCGACAGATCTACATCCCCGGCCGCAACCACCAACCGGGCATTTACACGCTGGTGGTGCAAGGTATTACCGCCGCCGGTGAAAGCAAAGAGATCAGCCGCCATTCGATAGAGGTACAAATCCAGAACTGAGCTCAAGCGAGCGGAGTGGAGCCGATGGCCAACAACGTCAACTCCTACTACTTCCATGCCGAAGCACACGCCCTTACGGGAAAGCTCGTCCTCCCATTCAAAGAAGAGGTCAAGAAGCAAGCATTCGTAAAGCTGGAGGGCAACCTCGCAGATTTGTCCGACGAAGAGAGGGCGCAGCGCAACTACTTCTCTCAACACTCGAAGAATTTCCGCCTAGAGGGCATCATCTCCTATGCCGCTGCCCATACCCAGGTGGCGGGGCATGAGAGCAGAAAGCACGACGGCGCATCGGTGACGCTGTCGACTTCCGTGGTCGAGGATCTGAATATTCTGAATGTAGTTACGGCAGATCGCGTCGTGGCGCAGATTTCGACGACTCACTACCCGGGCGTGCAGACACCCTCGGTCACATTTCTCGGAACCCATTTCGAGAACTTGAGAATTGCCCGGCACCGCACCGAACCCTACCTCAAACTTGACTTAGTTGCCGACAAACCTGGCGGCGCGGCCGCTATGCACGTCGATCAGGGTACCGGCTTCATGAAGGCTGTGGAAGCACAGTACCAGAGGCTGAAGGCAGGCCTGAAAGCCTTGGGTGAGGATGAGCGGAAGAAAACACGCCTGGCGGAGCCTGACGGATGGCTCTCGAAGAAGTATGATGGGCTCAACCTCAACTACCCTGTCATCAAAACGAAGGCCGCAGAGGCCAACGCAGATCGCGGCACATGGGGCGGGATCACGTGCTCATTGGTCGAAAACGTCGAGATCAAGGACATCAGCGTGAAAGCCGCGGACGGGAAACCTGTCCAGATCCCTCCTCCGGCCAAAACGTTCGGACATGTGATCCACGTGCCCGACTTCGGAAACATCTTTCTCGCCGAACTGACGGTAAACCACAATTCGTTCAACCTCACCATGATCCGTCTGGACCTGGGCTGCCTGGCGCACGGAAATGTCAGCGTGGTGACCTGCAATGTGAACGGCAGGGGCCACCCTTAAGAACTACTCAAACCGTAGAACTCGTGGTGGTGCTGCTTGCTTTCGTCTGTTTGCCGGCTTGCGGTCGACGCAATCCCCAAGCTGCTCTTGAGCACGCACGTCAGACATTCCGTCACGGCGAGTTGACCACGGCAGTGGAGGAGGCCGAAAAAGGTTATAAGGACTTCCATGGCGTCAGCACTGATTGGGCCTGGAAGTTCAGAATCCTCGAGGCGGATGCTCTCATGTGGACAGGCATGAATGAGCGTGTCCTAGATATTTTGACTTCTGAGCCTTCGCCTCCGCCTCCCGGTGACCTAGCCATACACAGGGAGAGGCTGGTGGGTTTAGCCTATGTTCACCAGCATCGATTCCCCGAAGCAGAGCAGAAACTGCAAGAGGCGGATCAGCTTTGTGCAGCCTCGTACTCAGCCGCTTGCGCGGAGGTGAAGAGCGCTCGAGGCGGGCTGGAAATGGAGCGCGGTCACTTCGAGCAAGCGCAACGCCTCTTCGATCAGACTCTGACCATGGTGCGTGCGAGTACGGATAGCTTTCTAGAGGCGAACGCGCTGTCGAGTCTGGGCTGGTCTGCATTGCAACAAGAACACTTTGATGAAGCCATTGACTGGTCGAGCGAAGCGTATCGACAGTCCACAGAGATTGACGCTGGCTCCATCGCCCAAACTTCATTGGGCAACCTGGGATGGGCTTACTATCGGCTCGGCGAGCCAGAGAAAGCGCTTGGCCTCTTTCTGGAGGCCCAGAAGCGCGCAAGGCAGACCGGAGCCATCACGGACGAAGAAGGTTGGCTTACGAATGCAGGCTACGTTTATCTCGATGCCGGTCAGTACGATGCGGCAGAGCGGTCCTATCATCAAGCTCTTGAGCTTGCCCGGAAAGCTGATAGTAAAGAAGACGTCCTCAACGCACTGATGTCCCTGGCACTAGTCTCAGAGCGCACGGGAGACCTTCAACAAGCACGAGCCTACGCCGAACAGACGATTGGGATGGTGCCGGCCGATGGAAACCCACTCGACTTACTGTATCCCATGCTGATCAAGGGACATGTGGCAGCTCGCATGCACGACACGGTGCAAGCAGAAAAGACGTTCCGCGAGATTGAGCAGGATCCGAAGAGCCACGTTTTCTTGAAGTGGGAGGCGGAGCACTCTCTCGCCCAACTCTACGAAGACGAAAACAAGCCAGACTTCGCCGACCGCGAGTATCGGGCCGCGCTGACCACGTTCGAAACCGCCCGATCCTCCCTGCTGCACGAGGAGTCATCGCTGCCGTTTCCTGCCAACGCTTCGGGCATCTACGACGATTACATTCACTTCCTCGTCACCAAAGGCAAGACGGCAGAGGCCCTGCAGGTTGCCGACTACGACCGGGGCCGAACCTTGGCCGAAGGATTGGGCCTTTTGCAGAAGGGAACCTCATTCCGGCCAGACCCATCGAATGCGCAAGCGATCGCCCGAAGAGCAGGCGGCACAATTCTTTTCTACTGGCTCGGCGACAAGCAATCATATTTGTGGGCAATCACTGCCCAGAAGACCGCCCTATTCTCTCTGCCCCCGAAATCTGCCATTGAGCCGACGGTCCAACGCTACCGGCAGGCTCTTTCCGAACAACAGGAATTTCTGCCATCCACAGATTCAGACGGTCAAACGCTCTACCGCACGCTGGTCGCGCCTGCGGCACCCCTGCTGACCAACCACTCGAAAGTCTTCATCATTCCCGATGGCAGCCTGAACGCGCTCAACTTTGAGACCTTGCTGGTTCCCGAGCCGTCCCCGCACTATTGG
Source organism: Candidatus Sulfotelmatobacter sp. (assembly GCA_049792875.1). Taxonomy (GTDB): domain Bacteria; phylum Acidobacteriota; class Terriglobia; order Terriglobales; family Acidobacteriaceae; genus Sulfotelmatobacter. Next base: position 2,068 of record JBARBI010000072.1, on the reverse strand, counting down.
ATAGAGGACGTCACCGTCGCCGATGCCAGTTCGCTGCGGTTGCTGGCCGCCTCGCGTGCCACGAATAAGCCTACCGGCAGCCTGCTTCTGCTCGGCAACCCTGTCGCTCCGAACCAGGACTATCCGGAGCTGCGGAAAGCGGCCGCTGAGATGGAGATTGTTGAAGAACACTTTCCGTCTGCACAACAACAGGTTCTTGCCCGCCAGCAGGCGACTCCGGCCGCGTATCTGGCCAGCAAACCGGAGCAATTTTCCTACATCCACTTTGTGGCTCACGGAACTGCAAGCCGCACGAGCCCGCTCGACTCCGCTATCGTTTTGTCCAAGGAGAGCGCCGCGGGTGATTCTTTCAAGCTCTACGCCCGCGACATCATTCGTCGGCCGCTGCGAGCCGACCTGGTCACGATCTCAACCTGCTATGGAGCCGGCGCACGCGCCTATTCCGGCGAGGGCATGGTTGGCCTCTCCTGGGCATTTCTCCGAGCCGGAGCTCATAACGTGATCGGAGCTCTATGGGAGGTCAGTGACGTCTCCACTCCCCAGCTCATGGATGAACTCTACGCAGCGTTGAAGAAGGGGGAAAAACCCGATTCAGCGCTTCGCGCGGCCAAGCTTTCCTTGCTCCATTCCAATAGTGCCTTTCACAAGCCGTTCTATTGGGCGCCTTTCCAGCTTTACACAGGGTCGTGAATCAGAAATCAAGGCCTACCGGATATGGATCGGTGCGCTTCCAGCCGTGAAACTCAATCTGAGGCGCTTCTCAAAAATTCGTTCCCCTGAACAAGAAAGAGCCGAAATCCAAGCCAGCTAGTCACTGACAGGCGTGTGGGCTGGATCTCGAGACAAGAATCGTCTGGCCTCCGGTCAACGCGAAGCTTTTTTCTTGAAATCCCTTTTTTTAGAACTCATTGACTCGTTCCTGAGTGGCCGGGTCACGAAATAAAAATGGCCCTCAAATGCAACGTTTAAGGGTTAAAACGCACTACCTAATCGATAGTGTCGTGCGGGGCGTGATCCATTGCAAATAAGGAAGCCTCCACGATCCACGATCGGGAGGTTGACATGTTTGCCCGCAAGGTTGCTGCTCTGCTGAAGCCGAACTCACTCCCGGAATTTACCAACCTCATGGAATCTAAAATCCTTCCCTGGCTGCGAAAACAGGAAGGTTTCCGGGATTTAGTTACCCTAGCTGTCCCGAACAGCAGAGAAGTTGCAACCATCAGCTTCTGGGATGACCAAAAGAATGCTGAGGCTTACCACACAAGCGCGTATCCAGAAGTGTTGGAAATTCTGCAAAGACTCTTAGACGGAGCCCCTTACCTGAAGACGTTTGATGTTGTCAGTTCAACCTTTCAAAAGGATGCTCTTGTGCAGCGGTCGGAAACGGAACATCTTCGGGAGGATGTTCCAACGGCCTTGCCTCGCGTTCCACAAGACCGTGGTCACTTGGTACCGAATCACCCGCGAACATCATCCAAATACCCCGTCGCCGATCACTCTACGACAGGCGGAGATGCGTCGACCAGCAGCCGACACGACCCCAGCGCCCCGGCAACGCCGACATTGCGCTGCGACGACTCTTGGGCGATTTGAAACGCTTCGGCCCGCGTTCGCACTATTTCACTGTTGTTGGTTATTGCTGGAACGCTAAGGCCTCCCCCCTGCCCGCCGCCCAATCCAAATCAATCACAACAAATTCAATCGACGGAGTAGAGCTTATGAGAAGTGCAATGAAAGCCGTGGTAGCAGTGTCAGTCGCGGTCTCAACTTTGGCAGCGCTCGGTCAGGAAGCCGGGGGAACCAAGAGGGCCTTGCCAACGACCACCGGCGAGGCTACGCCTCAGGCCGGATATGTGTTCGTTCCGGAAAGCAGCAAAGAGCAGCCCGCCGGGCGGGTTCACACCACTTACGTTCTGCGTAGCGCTGACGGTAACAAGCCTGTCGGATTGAACGCTCCGATGGCTCTCAGCACGATCGCACCATTGACCACGACGCAGGAAGCGGAAACACCGCAGTCGCTGGGCTGCCTGTATGTGACCAGCCCTAGCAGTGCGGGATGCATTCCCAA
>JBARBI010000071.1:0-8994 GCA_049792875.1 Candidatus Sulfotelmatobacter sp. | reverse complement strand
ACCCGCAAAACCGATTGGATCAACAATTTCTGGAAATCGATCGCCCACGATCCCGCTACCCTCAAGCGAACCTGGGAAGACATCAAGCAGATCATGGCCCCCGGCGCCCTCGACCCACTTACCAAAGAGATGATCTACGTCGCCGTCAGCGTTACCAACCTGTGCCACTACTGCATCGCCTCGCACACCGTTTCAGCCCAACAGAAAGGTATGACCGATGCCATGTTCAAGGAATTAATGGCGGTCGTCGGCATGGCCAACGAGACCAACAAAATGGTCACCGGATATCAGGTCGAAATCGACCCCCAATTCAAGAAATAACCCTGAAGAGTCTTGAGAGAAAAGATATTTAGGAATATGCGGGGACAGCCGCCCCCGTCTGTCCGCCGGGCGAAGGCCGGCAGCCCGAGCCCCGCATCTTAGAAGCAGGCAAGAGAAATCAGAGCAGCAAGCAACTCCAGGATTTTTGCCAGAAGTTCTGACTTTGGGTGGCGCGGCGCTTCGAGCGCTGCGATAAGACTGATCATCGAGGTCGCGGCTTCACCTTCCCCCTCGTCTTGCTCGCGCCCCTTTCCACTCGTGCGCCTTCATATCCACCCGCCGACCGCGGAACCGTACGCCCTCCGCTTCCAGCCGCAACCGCTGCTCCACGGCTGAGTCGCCCGTCAGTTTGATCGCGCCGCCTGCCCCGAGCACACGCTGCCAGGGCAAACCAAATCCGCGCCGCAGCACGGCGGCGACTTGCCTTGCCGCCCCCGGAAACCCAGCCGCCCGCGCGATCCCGCCGTACGTCGACACCTTCCCACGTGGAATCGCGCGAATTGTCCGCTCAATCCGCAGCCGGATTTCGCCAGCTTTGTTTGATTTGACTTTTCCAGTTGCTGAACTGCGGCTCTTCCGTCTCACGTTGCCATCCCAGGATCCGAACTCGGGTGGCCCATTTTTGCCGCGTTCTTTGCGGCAAAGTGGGGATCTTGGCTCCCGCCCACGATCGATCCACTCTGGGCCGTGTCAGGGGGAATTGGCTTTACGCAACGCTGCGGAAAGCTTCCAGCGCCTCGTACTCTGAGTTGTGCACTTCAAACACTGTCAGCAGCTTGGTGACCTGCAGCAGGTCTCCCACACGTTTGGTCAGGTTCGCCAGTTTGATGGTTCCGCCGGCATTGTGCGCCGTGGTATGCAGCGCCACCAGCGTGCCCAGCCCGCCCGAATCGATGTAGTTTACTTCGCCTAGATTCAGCACAATGCGCTTGTTGCCATCCGCGATGGCCCTCTTCACCTCGTCCCGGAGCATGGAAGATTCTTCCCCAAACACAATTCGTCCGTTGCACTCGATGGCCAGAATCCCGTCCACCGTTCTCTTCGTCAGTTTTAATTGCATCCCATCTCTCCTTTGCGGCCCGCCCTAGACTCTGCTTCGCCCCAGCCGCATCCCCACACAATCCTGCCGCACCAGCCTATCGCGTGCGAGGCGCCTTAGCAAGCATGTGCTGAAGCCGTTCTCCGCGTCCTTCGCGTCATTTCTCAGCGCTCCGCGGTCAGAGGCTTTGTTCCATACCGCGGCATACGCCCCACCCATCACGTATAATCGACTCTTCCGCCCATGAGCTACACGGTCCTGGCCCGCAAATACCGTCCGCAGAAATTCTCCGAGGTCATCGGGCAAGAGCACGTCACCCGCACGCTGCAGAACGCCATCGAGCAGGGACGCACCGCCCATGGTTACATTTTCAGCGGCCACCGAGGCATCGGCAAAACCACGGTCGCCCGCATCCTGGCTATGGCCCTGAACTGCCGTTCCAAGGATCGGCCGGTTCCCGAGCCCTGCGGCATCTGCGAATCCTGCACCGAGATTCGTGCCGGAAACGCCGTCGACGTCATCGAAATCGACGCTGCTACCAACCGCGGCATTGACGAAATCCGTGAGCTTCGCGAGGCCGCCCGCTACCGTCCCGCCCGCGACCGCTTCAAGATTTACATCCTCGATGAAGCGCACCAGATCACCGATGCTGCTTTCAACGCGCTCCTCAAGACGCTGGAAGAGCCCCCCGACCACATCGTCTTCATGCTCGCCACCACGCAACCCGAGGACATACCGCAGACGATCCGCTCGCGTTGCCAGCATTTCAGCTTTCGCGCCGTCAAGTTCGAGGCCATTGTTGCCCAGTTGCGCGACCTGGTCACCCGCGAAAAGATCGAAGCCGACGACGACGCTCTGGCCCTGCTCGCCGAGGCCGGAGACGGTTCCATGCGAGACGCCCTCTCCATCCTCGATCAGGCCATCGCCTCCGCCAGCGGGCGCGTCACCGCTGATTCCGTCCGTAACCTGGTCGGCGCCGCGCCGGCTCACATCCTCGAACAAGTGATGCAAGCCGTGTCCGAGAGCAGGAGCGAAGAAATTCTCCGCCAGGTCGACCACCTGATCGGAGAGGGCCACAGCCCCACCCACTTTGCCCGCCAGATGGTCCGTTTCCTGCGCAACGCCACCGTCGCAAAAATCGCGGGCAAGGATTCTCCGCTGCTGCAGGTTTCGAGTGAAGAACGCGAGCGCGTTGCCCGCGTCGCCGAATTATTTGGCGAAGAGGATCTCACACGCCACCTCCAGATCATGCTGCGCACCCACGGCGAGTTGGGATACAAGCAGGAACAGCGTTTCCACCTCGAACTGGGTCTGCTCAAAATGGCCCACGCTCAAAAGCTCTTGCCCATCGAACAGTTGCTCAGCGACGTAGCCGCCGCCCCCACCACGAGCACGCAGAGGCCCCCAGCTAGGCCGTCAATCGTAGGAAGTACGCCAGCCGAAACGCGCCGCCCAGAGCCGTCTCAACCCGCACGTCCAAACTTCGTTTCCCCCTTTGCCGCCGACTCCGCCCGCAAAGGCACGCCCAGACAAGAAGGATCGTCGGACCCGGCGCCCCCAACCGGCCCGCGAATCGTAGCCGCTGCCGGCGCGGCAGAGCCAGTAATCATGGGCTCCGCCGTCCCCGCTCCAGATCTGGAAGGGAATCGTAGAGACGTAGCTGGCTACGCCTCTGCGGGCGCCGCCAAACCGCCAACAACCGAACCGCAAACGGAAGCAGAATCGCAAGTTGCCGCGATGCAGCCACCGCCCGCCGCGACCTCAGCGCCGGAGCAGATCGAAGCTTTGCAGAACGCTGTTCTGCAGGCTCTCACCGACGGCAACCAGCGCGTTCTGGTCTCGATGCTCTCCTCCGGCGAGTGGAGCGTCCAGGGTAACGATCTAATCATCAAGATCGCCGAGTCGCAGACCGTGGTGGACATGTCGCTCAGTTCCGACGCCAAACGTCTGGTCATCGCCTCCACCAGCGGCGTCCTGGGCCGCCCCATGAAATTGCGAGTCGTTCCCGGCGCCTCGGTGGCCCCGCAGGAAAATAAACGCAAAGGCGCCGCCCGTTCCTCAAGCGGCCCCGGAGGCCGAAGCCGCGCCGAGCAAGATCCCGTGGTCCGCCGCATGCAAGAAAAATTCAACGCCGAAATTCGCACCGTGATCGATTACAAAGACAAGCGCTGAAGCAAGGCTTCAAAGTCTCAGGGTTTCATCGTTTCGGGGAGCCGCATCGAAGCTTCCGACGGTCGCCACAACACAGCCGAGGTATTGAAACTTTGAAATTCTGTAACCTTGAAAATGTGAAACGCGAGGTTCTATGGGTGGATTCAACCTACAAGACCTGATGTCCAAAGCCAAGTCGCAGTACGACGCCCTGCAAAGGAAAATGCAAGAAACGGTTGTCGAGGCCACATCCGGGGGCGGCACAGTCACCGCCAAGATGGACGGCCGCAAGCAGCTCCTCGGCCTGCGCATTGACCCCGAAGCCGTAAAATCCGGCGACGTCGAAATGCTGCAGGACCTCGTCCTCGCCGCCGTTAACGAAGCCGCCCGCAAAGTCGACGCCCAAATGCAGTCCACCGTCGGCGGCATGCTAGGCGGCCTCGGCATCCCCGGCTTATAGCCTTAGCGTAAGTTGCTATGACCTTTTGTCATCTGAGCGAAGCGAAGGACCTATGCACTCTCTCGCGGTCAGCAAACTGCACAGGTTCTTCGCTTCGCTCCGCACGACCAGCCTTTCGAGAGTGAATTAAGAATGCCCAAATTTGCCGAACCCATGTCCCGCCTGATCGATGAGCTGAAAAAGCTCCCCGGCGTGGGCGCCAAAAGTGCCCAGCGCCTGGCTTTCCACATTCTCCGCTCCAGTGACGAGGACGCCGAAGCGCTTGCCGTCGCTGTCCGCGACGTCAAGGCAAAGCTGCGTCTCTGCTCGGTCTGCAACAACATCACCGACGTCGACCCCTGCGTCTACTGCACGAGCCCCACGCGCAATCAACGCCTGGTCTGCGTCGTCGAAGAGCCAACCAACATCGCCGCCATTGAAAAGACCAAGCACTTCAACGGAGTCTTTCATGTCTTGCACGGTGCTATCTCTCCTCTGCATGGCATCGGCCCCGAGCAGTTGCGTATTTCGAACCTCATCACCCGCGTCGACGCCGGCAACATCGACGAAGTCATCGTCGCCACCAACCCCACCGTCGAGGGGGAAGCGACGGCCACTTATCTCTCCCAGCAACTCAAACGCGCCGGAGTCAAAGTTACGCGAATCGCCATGGGCATCCCGGTGGGAAGCGACATAGAATACACCGACGAAATCACGATGCTGAAAGCAATGGAAGGGCGAAGGGATATGTGAGGTTGTTCAATGTGGGGACAGCCGCCCTCGGCTGTCCGCCTGGCAGAGCCCGGCAAGTGGCCGCCGATGCCCAGGAGTCCTACTTCTTCATCTCCGCATCCCAATTCAACACCAGCGTGATGGGTGAGGAGACTTCTTGTTCTGCCTGCAGCATCACGAGAATCCGCCCATCCGGAGCAGTATCGACCGGACGCACACCGCCCGGCGCCATGAAAATCTGGCGCGGCAGTCCGGAGCGAAACTCGCTGCCCTGCGATTGGACGTCAACCACCATCAGCCCTCCCGCCACATCCCGGAAATATAGTTGCTTGCCATCCCGGCTCCAGGCCACTGCCATCGCGCCTAAGCCGCCCCCGGCGACTCCGTTGTTGGAAATCTGCCAGCGCCCGCCAGGGGCAGGAAACGGAATCACATAGACCTCCCACCGGCCGCTTTCGTTCGAGACGTAGGCGAGCCAGCGTCCGTCGGGAGACAATCGGGGCGCTTGTTCGTCAAACTGGGAATTCAGCACTGGTTTCACGGACTGCGGCTCAGCCGCAAGGGCCAGCGACATAACATCAAAGCCGGTGCTGGAATTCTGCTGCTGTACGAGGATTGTGTGTCCATCCGGCGACCAATCGCGGACGGCGGCCACCAAATCCTCGGAGACGGTGACCGGTGTTCCGCTCCCATTGGCGAGCATGATTTGAACCTTCGTGCCCAGGGACGCGAGGGCCAGGCGGGTGCCGTCGGGCGACCAGGTCGCGGTATAGGCCAGCGAGGGATGAAAAGTCAGTCGGGAAAAGATTCCTCGTTGCACTTCCAGCAGCCACAGATCGTTCGTGTTTGAGTCAGCAGCGTCCGCGCGGGAAAGGACAACGGTGCGGCCGTCTGGGGAAAGACGTCCCATACCGTAGTTTCCGGGGTCTCCGAGAGTCGCGATTTGTTTGCCGGTGTGGTCCAGCCAAACCAGGCGGCCGGGCGTCGAATAGGCACTGCGGTATACCAATACCCCGTTCTGAGATACAGAAAAGTTCCCCAGAGATTTGCCGTCGTAGAACTCCACCCTTGGTGCCACCGGAACTGGGTTTCCACTTAAAGTCAAATGGTCCGGATCAAAAGGTTGGGCTACCAGGTTCCCATCCTTGGTAAAAAAGATGTAGCCGTCGGCGTAAGCGGCTTCGCTGTTTTCTTCGACGATCCGCTTCGCGTCCGGCGCATCCAGTGAGGCGGCGTAGACGTTCCCCTTGGTCTCATCGCCTTCCACTCCTAGATACAAAAAGTGCCGCCCATCGGGGAGAAAGTGAGGCCAGCGGCCGCCCGCAAAGGCGCCTGCTTTCTTCACCTTGGTCACCGCCACTGGCTGGCCGCCACCGTCGGGGACGCGGTAGATTGCGTCGTGAATGCCCGGAGTAAAAAGAATCACGCCGTCGCGGTTCCAACTGCCTCCCCGCCCGTACGCTGCATCACAAACGGTCTGCACCACGCCGCCTGAGGCTTCCACCTTTCTCAGTTTTCCGCTCGCGAAGAATCCAATGAACTTGCTGTCCGGCGACCAGAAGGGATAGGACGCGCCTTCGGTTCCGGCTAGAGGCTGCGAGGTGGTTGCTCGCAGAGGACGTACCCAGAGCAACTGCTTGCCCTCCCCTTCGGCAATGAATGCGATGCTGCTGCCATCCGGAGAAATCACGATATGGTTGCTGAGGTTGACCGTAGTGAACGAGTAACGCTCGGGCGGGCCGATCTGCGCCCGCACCAGTTTCCGATGACTCTCAGCCCTCTTCGAGAAAATCAGGGTGCCCGCGATCCCGCCCGCCGCGAGGAGTCCACAGAGCACCGCTACCGCGATCAACCCGCGCTCGCGGCTCTTCCGCCGCGCCGTCACCGGTACCTCCGCCTGCGATCCCCCGTCCAGGACCCACATCAGCTGCAACTTCAAATCATGTACCGACTGAAACCGCTCGTCGGGATCCTTCGCCAGACAAGCCTTCACCACCCTGTCCAGCGCCGGCGGCGACGTCGGCCGCGCTGCGGAAATCGGCTGTGGCTCCGACGCCAGAATCGCCGCCACCACGCTGGCCTGCGTCTTGCCGCTAAACGCCTTAATGCCCGTCGCCATCTCATACAGCACCGCGCCCAGAGCGAAAATGTCCGACCGCGCATCCGCCTCTTTCCCTTCGATCTGCTCGGTCGACATGTACTGGAACGTCCCGACGATCATGCCCCGCGCCGTCAGCGGATTCTGTGTGGCGCGGGCGCCCTCGCCCACGGAACCCGACCATGCTCCCTCCAGTGTCGCCGTCAGTCCGGAGGAGGGCGGAGGCCCCGTCACCGCTTTCGCAAGCCCGAAGTCCATCAGCTTGGCTCCCGCCTTGGTCAGCATGATGTTCCCCGGCTTCAGATCGCGGTGGACGACTCCAGTCTTGTGCGCCTTCTCCAACCCCTCGCAAATTTCAATGCCGTACTTCAATACCTGTTCCGGCGGCAGCGGCCCCTTCGCCAGCCGCGCAGCCAGGGTCTCGCCCTCCAGAAACTCCATGACGATGTAGTCCATCCCGTCCTGGTGCCCGACGTCATACAACGTGCAGATGTTGGGATGGTTCAGCGATGAGATCGCCCGCGCCTCGCGGTCAAACCGCTGCTTGGCCTCAGGATTGTTCGAAAGATGTGGCGGCAGAATCTTGATTGCGACCGTGCGGTCGAGCCGCGTATCGCGCCCGCGATACACCTCTCCCATCCCGCCCGCTCCCGCGGACGAGATTACTTCGTACGGCCCCAAGCGTGTGCCAGTGGTCAGAGCCATGAGTGCCCGAAATTATAGCGGAGAACGCTCGCTGCATCCTTCGCTTCCGTAGAGGCGTAACTCACCTACGTCTCTGCCGCGCAACCCGCTGTCTTACGATGCACACCTTGGTGTGCATTCTGTGCAAAACTTTGCTTTTGCGCCCACCCTAGCGTCCGGCAGAGCTTCAATGCGGCCCGTCATATATCAATATAAGTCAATTAAATACAGCAATCTACGATGTTAAGTTGAAACAAATAGATGCATGGCAAGTCGCTTGCAACCAGCCGCATGTCGGTTTCCTCTTGCCGGACGGATCCTTCGATCTGTGGACTCGCCTGAGGAGCACAATCGCACCCTCAGCGCCGGTCGCGCCGCGCTGTGATGTAACCGCATCCAACTCGACGCAGGAGAAGCCGGGCCAACCAGCCCGGTTTTCTTTGTCTCCGCGCGAGCCGCAAAGCTATAAGTGCCCACGCTCCTGACTCCATCCGCCCAGCGGCGGATGGGAGAGCCCGGGATCGCAGTGCTGGGGCGTCGGAAAGAGGAAACGAGTTCCGTCATAGACGGCCCCCAATACCAACCGCAAATGAGAATTCTTGCGCGAACATGGGTACCGCGCGCCGATCTCCCCGGGCTAGCACGGCGTCTCCGGCTCGAGGAAAGCATTCACCTCTTCCTCGACGGTCTCCAAACCCTCGGGTGGCGTCCCGCGATTGTACTCCGCCATCCGGTTCTTCCACTTCAGAAAATCGGTAATGCTCTGCGGTTCAATGCGCACCTCGACCCGCCGCAGGCTGGCCAGCAGCAGGTTCATCTCATAGCGGAATCCGGTTGCGGTTCTCAGATTCTTGCCCGAGGCTTGTATCCACTCGATTCGCCCGCGGCGCAATTCCAGCAATCCCCAACCTGTGGGCAACTCCTCAACCTTCACTAAAGCAGGTGGAGTCAGATAGAACCGCTCGCAACCCACTCCCTGTTCCGGCTTAGCCCGGAAAGGCTTCCCGCGATCCGCCAGAAAATCTGCCCGCGTAACCTTACACTCGACGAGGACGGAATGCGAAGCGCGCTTCCATCCAATGGCATCCGGCATCTCGCCGCTCACACAGGCTTGCTCCGACAGCACCACTCCACAGCGATACGTCCGCAGCCACCGCACCGCCCGTTCCACCAGCTGCGCGTGAGTCATGGGAACAGTCTACGTTGTAGAGTGCAGTGGAAAAGTGACTGGGTGGCTTCCCCATTTCAGATTCCGCCGTATTCCGACGGCGGCGATTCGCCGCCGGTCAGGACACGAGTTTCCTCAGGACGACGGCCGTTCGGCGCGACTCTGAACTCTTCAACGCCTTCACCACGACCGGTCTTCGCAACACCGTTTCCAGTAGATATCGTTCCGCGGCAGTGGCCTGCGCAGTAGGACTCTCAGCCACGAATCCTTCCGCGCCGATGACCAGCGCCTGGTTCGGACCCAACTTCGCCGGCTGGCGCAGGAATCCATTCGCGCGCCGTCTTCCGGAGTCCGCGTTCTCG